>BQIW01000001.1 GCA_021604105.1 Nitrospirales bacterium
AATTGGAAATGTCGTGGGAAAGTGCCCGCTTAAGCATCCAACTTTCATGAAGCAATTTCCCGAACTCCTCCAACGAACTCGTTCCACTCAACATACCCAACCCCCTGTCCACCATTTCACGCATGGTTTTCAGTTCGGCAGACCTGAGAGAAAAGTTCTTGGTGACACTTTTTGCAATGTCTGAGCCTAAGCGACTGGTGCCGGTATACAGTAGAACGAGATTTTGCTCCAGTTCAGCCAATCGCCCCAATGATAAGGTGAGCGGTTCGACTTGAATCTGGCCGTCTCGTAGAAAACGAATAATATTAAATCCGCCGAAGGCCGCGGCGACCTGATCCTGGGAGCCAACTGTTTCTTTTAAGATATCCTGCTCTAAAGTGAAAGCCTGGCGAGCCAGATCCATTTTCCCCAACATTTCTCCCTTCAACCCAGTGAGAGCTTTCACCAGACCAACTGAAAATGAAGAGCTGGATCCAATGCCTGACCGGGCCGGCAGATCACCCTGATGTTGAATTTCCACCCCCTGAGAATCATCAAAACCCAAAAACCGCAGGCCTTCTCGAACGGCAGGATGAAGAATCTCTCCAATAGTCGAGACCGTTTCAATATGCGACCAGACAATCCGGTGTTTAATATTGAAAAATGGAGGAAGGTATCGACAACTCACATAGCAATATTTGTCAATTGTGGTGGAAAGAACAGCGCCCTCCTCCCGAAGATACCATTGAGGATAGTCCGTACCTCCTCCGAAAAACGACAACCGATAGGGAGTTCGGGAAATAATCACGCAGCTTTGCTCCTCTTGTGGTAACGCCTTCGATAAAAATCCAAAATTCCTTGTAACGTTTCTTCAAAGGGGATGCGTGGCTCCCACCCGGTCGCCGCTTTGAACTTTGACGTATCGGGAATCTGCAGGGTGACATCCGACGGTCGCAACAATGCGGGATCCACCACATGCTCGATGCGACAGGTGGCCATGCCTTTGAGAATCTCGAGCATGTCCCGCAGTATCATCGTACGGTTACCTCCGATATTATAAACTTCTCCGGCCGGACACTTTTCCATCAGCACCCAGTAAGCCCTGACGGCATCGCGAACATCTGCAAATGTCCGGATACTGTCCAAATTTCCGACCCGGATCGGATTATTCCGAATCCCATACTCCACCTCAGCAATTTGCTTGGCATAGGCACTTTCGGCAAAGACATCCCCTCGACGTGGGCCGGTATGGGTAAACATCCTGGTGCGGACGGTTCGAATGCCATAGGACAAAAAGTATTGAAAGGCAATCATGTCTTCCCCGACTTTTGACACCGCATACGGGCTGGCCGGACGAAAGGGATTGGCCTCTGTGATGGGCACTTCATGCGCCAATACCTGTCCATACACTTCAGATGAACTGCAGACATGAACCTTGGCATCCACACCGGTAATGCGCAGCGCATCGAGCAAATTGGTCGTTCCGAGCACATTGGTGGACAGCGTGTCGACCGGCGCGTCGAAACTTGTGGTGACAAAGGATTGCGCCGCCAAATGAAAGATCCAATCAGGTTGGATTTTTTTGATCACGACAATGAGCGAATTCAAGTCCCGAAGATCACCATAATGCAGGGCAATACGATCTTTGATGGCCACAAGATGATCAAGAGGGGTTCGCCAGCGAATGAGTCCATGAAGGTCCACGTCCGAGTGATCTGCAAGGATATACTCCGCTAAGTGACTGCCCACCATTCCTGAAATTCCCGTAATGAGCACTTTCATCTTCGCATTCCTTTGATGAGGTGGTCCGACAATTCTGCTTAAAAAGGGCCTTTGAACCGTTTATACACATCAGCCATTGATTGAGTATCGGGTAAGGGCACACCATGCCCCTGCTTCCCGGTGACGAGAACAGCCAACGCATCCACTAATTGGCGCAAATCGGGATAAAAGAGATCTTCCAAACACTTGGCCGTAGGACAGGGAGCGGGCTGCATTCCCAAGGTCACCACCGGTGCCTTCAAAAATCCGGGATTCCTTTCAGCCACCACACGGCACACCTCCGCGCATACGCCATATTCCCGCCAACTCGTATCCGCCACGACCAACCGTCCCGTTTTTTCAACACTCTGCATGACCAAATCCCAGTCCGGACTGGACACGCAATGCAAATCAATCACCTCGCATTGAATATCGGAAACCAGGGCCAAGTGTTCTGCTGCTCTCATGGCTTCCAACACCATGATGGAGGTGGCCACAATGGTGACCTCCTCACCCGGCCGCACTAACCGGGACCCGAAGGGTTCGGTCTCCTGTCGCGTGGATAGAGGCGCCACATAAAATTGTAGATCGTACATCAACCGGTGCTCGAATGAGATGACGGGACCCCGGTAGCGGTCAATCACCGCGGGATAGGTGTCGAGAATCGATTGAGAACTCGAGGGCATCACAATTTGCAACCCGGGGATATGTGCAAAAAGAGATTGGAGGCTTTGTGAATGTTGCGCACCTTGCCCCCAACTTCGTCCCACGATCATGCGAATCAACATGGGCACATCAAACCGGCCACCGAACATATATTTGTATTTGGCGGCTAAATTAATTATCTGATTCATGGCCAACAGGGAAAAGTCGGCACGAATATGGGTCTGGATTGGATACAGCCCATTTAACGCGGCCCCTATGGCTACCCCTGTCATGCCTTCTTCGGCAAGCGGCGTATCCATCACTCGATCCGCGCCAAACGCTTGACTCAATCCGGTGGTTGAACCAAAAATTCCTTTGTGGTCATCCACACCCTGTCCCAGGATAAGAACGGAATCATGCCGCTGTAAGGCGTCTTGCATGGTCCAATGCAGCGCGTCCCGATAGCTTATGATCTCCGTGCCAGCCTGGGCACGAGGACCCGTCGCTGCTTGGCCGTTCACGCGGGATGTGACCGACGCATTACACAACATCGCGAAGTAATTCCTCCACTGAGGGAAATGGACTGCTCATGGCAAAATGTACCGCTTCATCTATTTCTTTCCGGATGCCCGGGCGAAACGTTTCGACTAGGTTCCCATACTGTTCGAGAGGGTCCTGTCGTTTCCAAGCCAGCCACTCTTCAGTTTTGCGATAGCCACACCTGAAGTCTTCGCCAGGCCCGACATGCTCTTTGTACCGATAGGTCCGAATCTCCACAAATATCGGTTCTCGGGTTAACCGAACATGTTGAATAATACCTGACATCGTGTCCGCCACCTTCACAAAATCATATCCCTCCGCAATGTGGTACACCGGAAGGCCATATGATCGTGCATGTTCAAGAATATCGTACCCCTGTCTGGATTTTTGTGATGAATGCACGGCTAATCCATTATTCTCACACAGAAATACCACGGGCAGGCGATGAAGAACCGCGA
Source organism: Nitrospirales bacterium (assembly GCA_021604105.1). Taxonomy (GTDB): domain Bacteria; phylum Nitrospirota; class Nitrospiria; order Nitrospirales; family UBA8639; genus Nitrospira_E. The sequence continues at coordinate 3,384 of BQIW01000001.1, forward strand.
AGTTCAATGATTCATGATAGACGCCTTCTTCCGTGGCTCCGTCTCCAAACACGCCAACCACCACCTGATCATGACCCAACCGTTTCGCCGCCAATGCTGCTCCCACGGCATGAGGGATGGTACTGGCCACCACAGCCGAGGCACCCATCACCCCTACCTCGGGTGCCGCTAAATGCATTGAACCGGCTTTTCCTCGCGCACACCCCGTAACTTTTCCATACAATTCGGCGAACATTTCCGCCAGACTTCCCCCTTTAGCCAGGTAAAAAGCATGGCTACGGTAAGTACAAAAGACCAGATCTGTTTTTTTTAAATTTCGACATGCCCCTACAGCAACAGCCTCCTGTCCAATCGATAAATGCACCGGACTTTGAATACCATCACTAGGATATAATTCGATGATCCGTTCCTCCACCAGGCGTATACGAAGCGCCTGAAAGAACAATTCACAAAACTTTTGAGAATTTTCCATATAATTGCGATTATCCCTCTGCCTGGATCACCAATTTCAGAACATGCCTCACAAACCGTGAAGAGCTTCTCGAGTTCTTTATACGATGCAAAGAAGTTCAAGTTTTATGCCATGCAGTTCAAGTTACAACGGCAGGGATCCAGCTCCCAATGCGGATAAATTCCAGGTCATTCGAAAATTTTTCACTTACTAGGAATTCATTGCTAACCAATCCGGAATTTTTTGCCTAACAAGAGAAACACTGATTGAACACGGTTCTGAAGAAACCGGTGGGACCACTTGAGCCATGGACTTTCTGGAACTATGGAATAAGGTCGAATACGATCTACTCGTGCGACGATGATCCTCAATCCTCTTTCAATCAAGGCCTATGGTGTCTCCATCCCCGTACTGAGCTCACGGCTGGTGATCACGATTTACGAGACTGTGAGGGTATTCCCCTTCTTGGTCGGTGAAATCCGTGGAGATCTCCCTGGGATAAGACGAACACCTTCTTTGCCTCGTGGATACGCAACCGACTAAAACTACATGGGCTAGCCTGGAGAAAGGCCGCAAATTAAGTTCTGGCAAAGCCCCAAAAGCACATACGCTGCATGCGACGCGAATAGATGCGCTCATCGGGTTCCCGCAGATGGGTGGCCCAGCGATCACGGACTCGATTTCGGGGTTGATGTTATTTCGTTGGATGGCTGAAAGTTGACGGCCGGGGTCGATGGGAGGGTGTAGCATGGGCTACCTTAGTCTTTATCCCTCTCGATCGCTCCCGGAGAGGGCCAGATATGGTGTAAGCTTTGGGCATTCGGTCGATTGGCGGACGTCGTTGCCACTTTGTGGATCAGGGGTAACTGCACATCCACACAGATATATTCCCTCTCCACATACCAAGATTTCTTCTTGCCTTTGCCCCCAATACGGGCTTGCGGATCAGCCGTCACTTTCGGCAATACCGCATTATGGCCATTCTCGATTTTCTGTTGCCGCGACTGATCGTGTCCTTCTCACAAGGTGGCTTTGGCAAACAGAAGGGAGAACTGCTTCGGGCTCATGAAGTGCGTCTATCTGGTCCCAGCCAATCCTCGCTTACACTCTTAACCATGCCCTCCGGAACCACTCCTGCTAAAATTGCAGGGGGTATAGTTTTAGGCAGAACTCACAAGGCTCTGGATTGACCCAATGTGAATCACAACGAAGAACGCGAGCCTGATCTGATTAGGATTGTTCTGGTGGTTTAGCCTGAGGTTTTTTCTGTCTTGGGAGGTGAGCCAAATGCTTCGGATCCGAGGATACGGCATTCAGATTTTCTTGACGGACGGCTTCATATAATTCTTCACGAAGAACACGGACATGCGACGGGCATTCAATCCCAAGTCGCACCTGCCCTCCTTTAATTTGAACGAGGACAATGCGAATGTCATCTCCTAATCGAATGGCTTCGTCAATTTTTCTGGTGAGTATGAGCATGGTGCCTTCCTTGGCTTTGGGGTAAAAATCATGTGAAGAAGAATCGTCCTGACATCATAAGCACCACACCCGTCTGGCCCTATTGTGCCGGTGGTGTGAGTGCATTTCATTACACCGATGCGGCCTCAGTCGCCACCCCGGAGTAAGTTTGGCATTGAGTAGAATCCTGAAATAATGGATAGCGCAAGGGGATTGATTCATGAAGAATCAGTTGTTTCCCGTGTCGTGTTCGTTCATTCACAACGAGAGGGGCACGAAGATTCACCGTCGCCTGATCCGGCTGTTCGGAGGGGATCGTGACGAGGACCATGATTGAAATTGAATCCGTGGAAGTCATGTCTAATTCCGCCAGTCCTTCTTCGGATAGCCTGGTACGGAAATCAGGCTGCAAGAGATGCACGTTCATAGTCACAAAAGCTAAGCTTGGTTCATCCACGGACTGGAACCACTGATAATCGGCATCCTCCGGCGGATCGAGCACCACAAATCGTCGGAAAGCTGGGAACCCTATGAGTCCACATGGGAAAGTTAAAAGGGTGTCATCGGACACATCCAACATACCGAACCGACTAGTCTGAATTTTCATGTTGGTATATCCTCCAAATGATTCAAAATTTTCACCTTCATGCTGAAGTGAGCATACCCTCGAGTTCACCTTCAAAAAAATTTATGCCTAGCACGTTATTCCCGTACTACAGGGTTCGACCCGACTGTCATGTTTCAGGACAACCTGACAGGCATGAGCCAATTCGTCGACATCATACGGTTTTTGGATAAACCCAATGACACCTTGATTGAATAAATTCTGCACAGCATGGTTTCGATCATAGCCGGTACATAAAATGACCTTGAGATCTGGTCGAATCATGCGCAATTCTTCAAAACATGCCGCTCCCGACATTTCAGGCATTACCATATCCAACAGCACAACATCCACAGGAATCGTCAAGTCCTGACAGATGTCCACTGCCTCCTGCCCGTTCAACACAACCGTCACCTGATAGCCAAGGTATTCAAGTATGGCCTGAGCAGCCTCTCCCACATCCTTCTCATCATCGACCACGAGAATATGCCCTGTCCCATGTGATGGCTCTGTTCGTTGAATTGATTTGGTCTTGAGAGTGGCACAGTGTGCCTCAGGAAGATACACACGCATGGTCGTTCCATCCCCAGGAGAACTCGTGACCCCGATATACCCGTGATGGTTTTTGACGATACCATACACCATGGCCAATCCCATTCCAGTTCCCTGCCCTTGCTCTTTCGTTGTAAAAAATGGTTCAAAAATGTGTCGTTGAGTTTCTAATGACATTCCTGTTCCGGTATCTGTAACCCGAATCAACACATAATCACCTGCACATAGCCCTGGGATACGTGAGGCATATTCCGGTGTTACCGTTTCATTTACAGTCTGTACCTGCAATTCCCCACGCTCACCCATCGCATCACAGGCATTGACACCTAAATTCATGAGAATCTGATAGAGCTGGTTGGGATCCCCCACCACATGAGGCCTCGTAGCCGATAGATCCGCTCGAAAGGTGATCATTTTATGGATCGTCCTTCCGAGCAGGGCAATGACCTCCTGAATCACTTCATGGGTATTGACCGTCACATGATGATGTTTGCCCTGCCGAGCATATCCCAGGAGCTGAGAAGTCAATTCCTTTCCACGACGAACGGCTTTTTCGATTACATCGCCCGCTGTCCACAAGGGAGCACTCGCCTTTTGCTGTATTTTCAATAAACTTGCGTGGGCCATAATTGCGGTTAACGTATTGTTCATATCGTGTGCAACCCCTGAGGCAAGTCGACCGATAGCTTCCATTTTTTGAACCTGCCGCAATTGATGTTCAAGGGCAATGTTCTCTTCTTCCATGTGCTTTCGTGCCGTCAAATCGCGGGCGATGAAAAGAGTTTGACGTTGGCCTTGAAACTGGACCGTTCGTTCCATCATCTCTACGGAAAGACTGGTACCATTCTTTTGGCGAAGGAACGCTTCCTCCCACTTCCGACCCTCATAGGAAAGAGTTGGCTTCGTAAGACCGGATTCTGCGTCTATAGGTTCAGGTTTGATTAAAGAAAAAGCGTTCCCAATCAAGACAGCCGGGCGATAACCTAATTGCTGTGCTCCGAGTATATTGACGTGGGTGATTATTCCTTGATGATCATAAATCACCAATATATCCGGAAGGGTTTCGAACAGCTCTTTAAATTGAGCCTCCGATTCACGTAAATCATCCGTTCGAATATCCAGTAAATGTTCAACTCGAGAGAATGCGCGCTCCCAGCGCCCTTTTTCACATAATGAAATGATATTCAATGGATCGCACGCTTTTGGTAGATACGCATCGACATGGATCCCCAGAGGAAGTGATCTTCGTCCCATGGATTCATGACCAAGGACAATACACATGGCCTGAGGATATTGACCTTTGCACCAAACCCCGAACTCTTCGCTTGTCATATCCGGCAGAGGATCGTCTATGAGGATTATATCCGGGTGAACACGATTTACCGCCACCTGAACCTGTTTTCCCGCTTGCCACTCCACCACCCGCCATCCTCGTTCAACGAATATGTGATGAATCCGTTGAATGGCGGAATGGTCAGACGAAACCATCCAGATGTGTGGGCACTGGGGACTTGGAGGACATTCCACCAATTGGCGAACCTGCTGGCGAAAGCGTTGAGGATCTGTCGGAAGAGCAAGAAATGCCGCGGCCCCTAGATCCTTCAAAATGTCTTGAGCGTCGATTCCAGTATACGTGGCGGAAACGGCAAGGACAGGGGGCACCGCTTGTGTCGATCCAAAGAGGGAATGCAATAATTCGCAAAAACGCCATCCGCTAATTCCCGGCATATGAAGATCAAGAACAATGACATCCGGCACATTACCCTTTTGAAGCCACCGCCAGGCCTCTTCAGAACAGACGAAACGACTGACCGCAAAGTAGTCCTTCTCAAGCCAACTCGCAAGGAGATGGAGTTGGACCGGATCATCATTAATCACAAGAATGGAAGCCATAGTTATTGCTTCAGGGAAATTGGCGAAATCGTGACGCGGGAAAAGGTCTCGTCCGTATGCTTATGAAATTGCGCAAACTCCACACCATTTCGCCCGCTATTTTTGACTAAATAGAGGACACCGTCAGCCGATTGTATCAATTGTTCAATGGGAATTGGACAGGGATCGGTCCACGTCGTGACCCCCTGACTGACCGTGACCGTTAAATCAGCATTGTGAACGCGAAAGGGTTTCTGGGAAACCGCCACTCGAATGCGTTCAGCGAGCCGCACGGCCTGGGCTGCATCACTATTGGGCAATACCATGAGAAACTCCTCTCCGCCATATCGGCCAATAGCATCATATGAACGCAGGCAAAAACGCATCCGTCTAGCGACCTCGACCAGCACCTGATCGCCTGAAACATGCCCATAGGAATCATTCACATTCTTAAATCCATCCAAATCCGCCAGGATGAGACTCAGAGGTTGCTGTTCCCGATGAGCCCGATCAATTTCCCGTAGCAACGTATCCACAATAGCGCCGTGATTCAGGATTTGCGTCAGGGGATCTTGCATCGCCTGAATCCGAAGTGTTTCTCGAGTCGAAATCAGTTCATTTTGCAAATCCACAATGCGTTTCCCTGCTCGTAGACGTGCATCCAATTCCCCTAAATGGAACGGCTTTGTGAGATAATCATCTGCTCCCGCGTCTAATCCGGCAATAAGATCCTCAGGATTATTCCGCCCCGTCAACATGACGATATACACATAGGGACAATCGGTTCTCCCGCGGATCTTTTGACACAGTTCAGGGCCGTTTATCCCCGGCATGATCCAATCCACAATAGCCACATTCGGCACGGATCCTCGTTCTAACACCTTCCAGGCAGCATCCCCATCAGTACAGGAAATAACATCATGTCCCCACTGACGCAATCGATATACCACCATATGCAATGTAAGAGGATCATCATCAACAACAAGAATTCGCATAGAAATTTTGTACCTATCCAATCAGGGAGCTACACGATTCAGGCCAATAAAAAAGAGGCATTCACTGGCTACTTGATAAAATCTAATAAATTCGTCTGAAATTGACGCGCCAGTGTGCTCATCGACGCTTCAAGGGTATTTTGTAGTGTAGCCAACTCAGAAGCCACCTGGGCGATATCGGCATCCTCAAAATTGGATCGAAGAGTTTGCGTATTCACACTCAACAGATCCAAACCATCTTTGATGGTATCCAGTTGATTGACCCTGGCACCGATCGTAGCCCTGGCATCGTTTACCTGGGAGAGAGCCGGATCAAACTGACCAATGGCCGCTTGAATACCCGCCACATCATTCGTCACCAAGGCCTGATGAAAATCCTGAAGATTTTGAAATAGATCCACCGTCGGACCCGAAAAGATTTGATCTCCAGGGACATTACTTTCGACGGTCCGACCATCACCAACTTCGACTTCCACCAGCTCACCATCGCCTTGATAGGTATAGCCGACTCGTACAAAAAATTGGTCGCCAGTGGCAGGGGGCCCTCCACCATCCGAAATGGTGACATCCAAACCATCAAACGAGATGGTCCCTCCGGATGCATACGTATTGCCGGAGGACACGGTCTGATTCGTTGTCAGATTCAGCACATCAAATTGTGTCGAAGAGGTAAATTGGATTTGATATGCATCCGGTTGTAAGGCCGGCGCGGACGCCACAGATACGCCAATGTTGGCACCTCCACCGTTGGCGGTACCGGCGGATCCCGTGGCCGAACCCGGGACAAACGGTTCGGTGTTCGTTTGACTGCCGGCAAACACAAATCGTCCATTAAGGTGAGTATTGGCAATGCCGGCCAAACCTAAGATTAATTGCTGGACTTCCTGAGCCGCATTCCGTCGCTCCACGGACGTATTCGTGTCGCTCGCCATATTCAACGCCAGTTCTTTCGCCCGCTGGATGGTATTCCCAGCCTGCTCCAGGACGCTATCGGATAAATTGAGCCGGCCCATTCCTTCATTGACAGTGTTCAACCGATGTTCAGTGGTCCGTAGAACATTTCGAAACTGATTAATCCGTTCGGATGCCGCAGGATCATCAGATGGTCGATTCACCCGCTTTCCCGAAGAAATTTGTTCCTGGCGATCCCCGATATTTCGCTGCATATCTTGAATCGCCCTTAGCAGCGCATCAACCTGTTGACGATCAGTCACACGCATACGATTGTTCGTCCTTATCCGACCGATTTCGACCGGTCATCAATAAGACTTATCTCAAGTGAATGCCTCATTAAAAAGCTCAACGCCCCATGGCCAGCATCGTCTGCATCAATTCATCCGCTACCGTAATCATCCGGGCTGAAGCTTCGAAGGAGCGCTGGAAACTTAGGAGATTGGTCAATTCCTCATCCAAAGAAACCCCGGAGACACTTTCTCGCAAGGCCGTCAACTGATCAATTTCAAGCTGTTTACTATGTAGCGCCTGCGTCGATTGCTGGGTGGCGCTCCCGACATCTCCAATCGTGATCGTGTGGTAATCATTGAGTGTCACATTCCCAAGGTCCACGTGACGATTCGTATGAATAGCCACCAGATTTAATGCATTGGTGTTATTTCCGGGAATTCCTGTCACCGTAGACGCAGCCGCGATCTTATCCGTATCCGAGAGGGCCACACCAAATTGCTGGGCCGCGCCTTTGTGAGCATTGACGTAAAACACATCCCCGGCAGCCGGCGTACCATTAATCACGACATCTAAGCCATCAAAACTCAGGGGCGATCCGGAGGTATACGCACCAGACGTCACGGTCGCACCGGTCGCCGTATTGACCACAGAATAGGCAGAGGCTCCAGAAAACTGCACCTCATACTCCTGAAAGGTCGCCAGAGTGGGATCTGCAATCGTGACCGAAACGCCGGAGGCACTTCCCGTATTCCGGTCATGGGCCAGAGGAGCTTGAGGATTTAAGGCGGAGAAGAAATTATTATTCGTGGTGCCATCCAGGCCATACCCGGCCTGATGCTGTTGATTGAATTCATTAACTAAAACGGCGGCCAATCGATCTACTTGGTCTTGAAATTTCACCATATCCCCATCACGCTGGGCGAGTAATCCGCCGATTTTTCCTCCATGAATATTGTGAGAGATTGACAACTCACTCCCATCACTGCGCACAAATGTCACATCATGCATTGGAGGATTGTCCGGGTCGGCTTCGGTCGACAACGCATTCGCATGATTCCCCGCTACCAAGAGTTGACCTCCAACATTAATGCCGATGCCATCGTTCAGGGGCACCTGCTCAATATTGACCAAACCCGCCAAATCATTAATGAGGACCCTTCGTTGATCTAGTAAATCCAGGGCATCACGTCCACTGGATTCCGTCTTAAAAATGACATCATTCAGAGAGGCAATCTTTGTTGCCAATCCATTAATGGTATCGACATGCCTGGCAATCTCCCCATCGGCATCCATGCGAATTTGATTCAGACTTTGAGCCACCGTCCCAAATTGGTCCGTGAGGGATTGCCCCTTGGCCAACATGACCGTCCGCTGAATGGTACTTTCTGGATTTGTGGCCACATCTCGAATTGCATTAAAAAACTGCGTCAAACTAAACGATAGTCCGGAATTATCCGTTTCGGTAAAAATCCCATCTGCTTGAACCAAGTATTGATTCCTGGCGGTTATAGATCCAAGATCCTCATTGACGGAGGTCAATTGGTTTTCCAAGAATTCATCGACAGTCTGACGAATAGCGCCAATCCGGACTCCGCTCCCAATCGTCCCTTCAGCCGGCCTCGCAGTCTCAAGAACGACTTCCTGACGGGAATAGCCTTTGGTATTAATATTGGCGATATTATGGGACGTGGTTGCGAGCCCTTGTTGGTTGGCACGAATGCCGGAACGCGCGATATTAAAGATATCACTGATTCCCGCCATACTATCCCTATCCCTGGAGATGGACCGAGCTTGGAACCGATGGAAAATGTAATGTTCCAGTTCCCTGATACATGGGACCGGTACCTAACCCTGTATACATTACCTGAATGGCCTCACGGACCCTATGATAGATTGGGAAAATCAGGGCTTCATTCTTTTTGCCTTGTTCCTGAATCAGACGCGCCAGTCGAAGAAGGTCCGTCAACATCCTTTGGGCCAATTGTGCCCGTGGATCCGGAACGGCTTTCAACCAATTCCAAATTGATTCTTGAGCAGGGGACCCTGCCAACCGGTAAAGCTCACCCTCCACCTGCTGCTCCAGCTGACACATCCTCTCCAACGCTTGTTCCTTTTGACTGCTTACCTCGACCAACTTAGGCCGATCCATAATCCGAAGACTGTGGGCTTCTTGAAATAACAACACACCATACCGCTGAAACACCGATTGAGCCTCAGCCAACATTTCCAGCAATCGCTCCCACGTTGCCGATTGGGGATGAATCATCAGTCAGCCGTTCCCTTCATGACCATCTGGTGATTATTTCGAGCCCAGTTCGTTAAGAATCGTCTCTCGGGTCAAGGCATCAGCCACCTGACTTGAGGTCGCGAATGCTTCGCCCGCCTCCCATACCTGCTGAATCCGCCTGATTTTGTCTTCTCTTAGCTCAGGAACCTGCGCCACTCGAGTGGTATAGTCGCGTATTTCCTGTGCTAAGACCGAAAGATCAACAGGATCGGCAGAAGAAGAATGCTGGGCGGCCCTTGGTGGTCCGCTCTCCTGCGCCTGAAGGTTTTTAGCTTGGACGTGAAAAAATAGTTTGCTCAGCTCTCCACTGGGATCAAGGCCCCGTATGGTCATGGCATCTTGCCTCCTTCTCTCTATGTATCGGAAGCAACACCGTTAAACTTTACAGAACCTCTCAAGATTTCAAAAAAGGGGGAGCCCCTGCGGGAGTTGGTGTGAGGTCTTCATTCCTGGCTACCGCGTCCAACACATATGCAGAAAGGCCAATCCCTCCCGCCTGAGCGGCACGTTTGCCAATTTCTTCGTCATAAAAGGAATAATACATGTCCCCCATGGGGTTGGCTGATAACTCGCCTTTAGGGACCGTCTCTCTCATCACCTTCATCAAATAGGACAAAAAATAGGACTCGAATTCCTGACTCGCACGCAGTAATTCTCCTCGACGAGCGGAATCTTCCACACGATCGATCCTCCCGGTGGTTACGGAGTGCGACAGACCTGTCATATCCATAGGGAACACGCCAGCACTCATTAACGACATCCTTTCCATTAAATGCTCGTACACCACATGCCGAACTCAGACCCCGACCTAGATCAATTCCAAGTCAGCCTGAAGAGCGCCTGCTGCTTTAGCCGCCGTTAGTACGGCCACCAAATCAAGGGGAGTGACACCCAATGAATTCAAAGCCTTTACCAAATCCCCAAGCGTTACGGAACTGTCTACTTGAATCACTCGACCATCCTCTTCTTGCACATCGGTTTGCACATCCGGAGTCACTACCGTTCTACCGGCACCCTGTCCTCCTCTCCCGATAAAGGCGGTCTCAGGTTGAGAGACATTAAACTGCGTCCCCACCTTGATTGTTAGATCGCCATGGGATATGGCCATCCTTGCCAAACGAACATGTTCCCCCATGACAATCGTTCCTGTGCGTTCGTTCACCACAACCTTGGCCAGGACATCGACATTCACATCCAGACCTTCAACTGCAGCAATCATTTGGACAATCTTGCCCTGAAACCGTTCAGGAACTCCCACGTGAATCTGTCCCGAGCTGACAGCTGAAGCCACACCATCCCCAAGATGAGCATTAATGGCTTCAGACACCCGTAATGCCGTGATAAAATCAGCCTGATGCATGGTCAAAGAAAACTTGTCCCACGTTTGCATGTCCACATCCACTGCTCGTTCAACAATCGCTCCACCAGGAATAATCCCCCCGGATTGCTGATTTTTCTTCACTGTGGTCCCTCCAGCACCAGCTTCGAATCCAGATGTGGAGAGTGGCCCTTGAGCGACGGCATACACCTGTTGATTGGCTGCTTTCAGCGGGGTCAACAATAACGTTCCTCCTCGCAAACTTTTGGCATTGGCCATGGAGGACACCTGTACATCCAATTTCATGCCCGGTCTCGCGAACGGCGGCAATTTGGCCGTCACCATCACCGACGCGGTATTTTTCGTTAACAATTGAATGGGATCAATATTGAGTTTGAGGCCCATAGTATTCAACATAGAAATAATGGCTTGCGCGGTAAATTGACCACCGACCACGGAATCACCGGTCCTGTCCAGACCAACTATCAAGCCATATCCCACTAACTGGTTTTCACGCACCCCTTCGATGGAGGCGATATCCTTGATGCGGGCCGCCTGCGTTTCTTCAGGCATGATTACACCCCCGGCACTAACCATGAGCCATCCACCGATCAAAACCACGACTCCACCCCATTGAGGAAACCATGCTCGTCCGGACTTTCTTGACCTTTTTCTGCTGTTAAAAAAGGATAATGGACGAATCACCAAATTCTCCTATTAGATCATTGATAAAAATGAACTCATCCCAGAAATGTTAAAACGGCGTCAACCAGTCAAATATTCTGGTGGCCCACCCCGGTCTCTGGACATCGTCCACCACCCCTAATCCGGTATAGGAAATTTCTGCATCGGCGACTTTGGATGACAAGACCATATTCTGGGTATCCAGATCGATCCGGCGGACAATGCCCTTAATTGTCATCGTTTGCTTTTCACTATTTACGGTGACCTCCCGCTTTCCCTGAATCCGGAGATCACCGTTGGGGAAGACTTCAATCACATTGGCGGCAATGGTGCCCGTCAAGGAATCTTCCCGACTCGTCGATCCGTCGCCTTCAAATTCATGGGAAGTCCCAGCATCGATATTAAAATACTCTGCAAACTTCTGGGTGAGAGTGTTAATCCCGAAGAGTCCCCCGCTTACTCCAGCTGATAGGCTTGAATCTCGATCTGCGGTCGTGTTGGCTTTTTTGGAACCCCTGTGTTGTTCAACGATTTGCACAACGACGATGTCCCCTATCCTACCGGCTCGCCTATCTTCAAACATATAAGCCCGTCCATTTCCTGGATCCCACAGGGACCCCAGTGAGGGTGGATGGCTCTTTTCAACAAGATTGGCCTCAGCTTCGACCTGCCTCATGGTCTTTTCCTGTGCACATCCCGACCAGCCAACCAAGACCATCACCAGCAGCACTTTCCCCGCCCAAGAATTCGTCCTCAACGCGCCTTTGCTCAAAATCCTACCTCCACCAGCCCCGATGCCATGACCGTACCTAACACCTCCCGGCCAGATGTCTGATTTTTGACCGGAATTGTTTCTCCTCTTTTACCAGCCGCTTTGGCTATTCCCACGGTCTGAACCAGCAGACCTTCCCCCCTGACCTCAATCATCACCCGATCCCCCTTATGAATCATCGGCGGATAGTCCAACATAATTTTTCGAATCGGTTGCCTTGGAGGCAATGGACGTAAGACCTGTTTTCCGATGACTTCGTCAAGATCAAGAATAAAATCATGTGTCAGGGAAGGGGCATCGACCATCATCAGAGACAGGTCCTCACCAGTCACAACCTCTTTCGGCTTCAACCAGCGGGTTGGGGTTGCCACTTCGACTTGTGCCTTCACCTCCCCAACAACATTGACGGTTCGAAGAAATTGCTGATTAACAAAAATGCCAACTCGAAAGGCACGTCGTCCGGTCCTCCCTCCCCCTGACCATTCTCCAATTTCAAGGTGGATTTTTCCTTTGGGAACCTCAACCAATCGCTTAGGGAACAACACTCGAAAAGACACCTGATGGTGGGAACGTCCATACCGGCGCGTCAGTTCGGCCAAGATCACCCGCTCGAAATCTCTTCCATCCAACGACTGACCATCCAGATGGACAGATGTCGATGAGAAAGGCCCTTCCGCCTGGGCTACTCCATCAGATATCCCCCACCCATGCCCCCACAGAACCAATCCTAGAAAAATTATAATGATCTTCAAAACCTTATCCTCTAGCGTCTGAGCCCGTTAACGACCTGCATCATATCGTCCGATGCCTGAATGGCTTTCGCGTTCAGTTCATAGGCCCGTTGGGCGATGATCATATTGACCATTTCATCCGCAATATTCACATTGGATATCTCAAGAAATCCTTGCTGGATATTTCCAAATCCAGTAGAAAAGCCCGGCGTCCCCTGCTGAGCAGGACCTGAAGACGAACTTTCTGAAAATAAATTATTGCCTTGCGCAATCAGGCCGGACGGATTATCAAACCGGACCAATTGAATTTGCCCAACCTGGGTGGCTTGGGATACTCCGGGTAACAACACCGACACCGTTCCATCTTGTCCAATATCGACTTGGAGTGCCCCGGACGGAATGGTGATGCTCGGGATGAGCTGATCCCCGTCTCCTGAAACCACATTGCCCGTACTGTCTTGTTTAAATGATCCAGCCCGCGTATACATCGTCGTCCCATCAGGACGTGTGACCTGAAAAAATCCTACTCCTTCAATCGCCAAATCTAGCGGATTTGTGGTTTGCTTGAGGTTACCTTGAACGTATTCCTTCGCCACGGTGACCGGCCTCACACCTAACCCGACTTGCATCCCTACGGGAAAAACTCCAACATTCGAGGCACTGGCTCCAGGTAAACGAGAAATTTGATAAAGGAGATCTGCAAATTCCGCTCGACTTCGTTTAAACCCTGTCGTATTGACGTTTGCGAGATTGTTCGCAATCGTGTCGATATTTAATTGTTGGGCAAACATGCCCGTTGAAGCGGTATGCATCGCTCGAATCATTGTGATCGCTCTCCCTTTATATTTGTATTCCCATGTCCCGGGAACCAGATCAAACAGCAATAGAATCTAAGGGTATTCATCATGCGTGATTGGATTACCCTTGAACCCGACCGGCTTGAATGGCCTGGGCGGCCAGTTCATCCATGGCCTTAATCGCTTTTTGCATTTGTTCATATTCTCTGGTCACTTTGATCAACTCAACCATATCCAGGGATGGATTGACGTTGGATTGTTCCAACATGCCTTGATGCACTGTTGTCTGCTTATCCGGAACGATCTGATCTGGAACGGTCCAAAATAAATTTCCCACCTTGGCCGTTTCTTGTCCGGCCCCAATCTTTTCCAACCGTAATTTGTCTACGACCTGATTATTGACCGCAAGGGTCCCATCCGCGCCAATCACCACTTCACCAGGCGGAAGGGTAATGGCCCCTTTCTTTCCCATAAGTGGATCTCCCGTATGAACTACTAAGTTTCCATTCGCATTCCGATGGAGTTTTCCGCCCCGGTAATAGCGCAATCCATCTGTCGTTTGAACAACCAAAAATCCATCGCCCTCCAATCCTACGTTTAACGGCTCTCCTGTATGAGATAAGGTGCCTTGCGATCGATCGGGCGGAAGCGCATCCATCATTGGAAACAAATCTATTCCGGCCACGGAAGGCCCGGAGGTTTGTCCCAAGATGGTGGCAAAGATCGGCTTATCCTTTTTAAACCCTGTCGTATGCACATTCCCCATATTATGAGAGAGGACTTCCATGCGATGTTCAAGTGTTATCGCCCCGGCTAATGGCGGATAAATACCTCGGTTCATTGCTTCCTCCTTGACATGATTACCTGGGAAATTCTGCAACGCATGTGCCAATGAGAGCGGGACACCGGTTCTGACCGAAGAAGTGAGCTGAGAGGAAATATTTTCTACGGATGGGGAGCTTTTTCTCCATAAACCCCGGCACCAGTGGTGCGGCAATGGCAATTGTTGCCTATTGCACCGTCCTTGTCTAACACTCCCAGCCGTTGTAATCCGGGGCACCCCGCTACACATACGGCATTACTTTCCTCATAGGCCTGATCCTGCCTAGCAAAAGGCAGGAATCAACCAAGGGATGCTTTGGATATTGTCGGATCGTGAAAAAGATTCTAGGGAAGATAGGGGTGTGAGGAGTCTGTGTCGGAATGGGTATCCTTCAGCACAATGAGTTCTACCCGACGGTTAGAGGCTCGTCCCTGTGGTGTATCATTTAACTCAACAGGACGAGTCCCTGCATAGCCGGTTGAGGACAATCGGTAATCAGCCAAATGATGCTGGTCGATCAAATATCTAACTAAGGTATTGGCCCTGGCAGTGGAAAGGTCCCAATTCGAGGGATACAGAGATGATCGGATGGGCTGATTGTCCGTATGCCCTTCAACGGCAATAGGATTGGGTAGCTCCTTGACGAGGCTGGCAATAAGATCGATAAATTCTTGAATTTGTGGATTCAGGCTAGCACTTCCGCTTTGAAACAATGCGTCGTCTTTAATCCGGATATTCAATCCGCGTTCTGTCGAGATAATCTGCACTCCTTGAGGAATGTTCGCTGTAGTAATAGCATTGGCCACACTTAAGAAGGCCCGGGCATTGTCCGCTGAGGAAGAATTCGGTTCCCTATGAATGTGGATTTTTTTGTTTATGGGAAGATTCACAATGGAAAGTTCCCCCACGGTCTTTTTGTTGTTAAAGGAACTCACTAGGGATTCGCTGAGAACTTTGAACTTCCCTTCATTAACGGAAGAGACCGAATACATTACAACAAAAAAAGCAAACAGCAAGGTAATAAAATCTGCATAGGAGACCAGCCATCGTTCGTGATTTTCATGTTCTTCATGTTTTTTCTTCACACGCTCCCCCGCACCGGCAGTCCGTCTCTCATCAATTTACTTTTTATTTTTCTCCGCCGAGGGCAGAAACCCACTCAACTTCTCCTCAATCATGCGTGGATTTTCCCCTTGAGCCACGGACACCAATCCTTCAATCACCATAATTTTCGCGACAATCAAGGTCTTGGCCTTTAATTTGATTTTATTGCCCATGGGAAGAAACAAAAGATTGGCGGCTCCCACCCCATAAACCGTGGCTACAAATGCAACCGCAATCCCGCCACCCAACGCTGAAGGGTCGGCCAAATTTTCCATCACATGAATCAGCCCTAGTACGGCACCAATAATCCCGACACACGGCGCATATCCGCCAAACGCTTCATAGACCTTACTCGTCGTGCCAAATTCTTCTTCAAAAATTTCGACTTCTACTTCCAAAATTTCTTTAATTTTGTGCGGCTCCGTTCCATCGACGACCAGTTGCACCCCTTTGGCCATTAGCGGATCGGTCAACGTTTTTATTTGCCCTTCCAGGGCCAAGAGTCCCTGCTTCCGACTGATATTTGACAACTCCACAATCTTGGCAATAATACCCTTCATATCCACACGGACATTTCCAAACACCATGCTCGCACTGGAAAGAGCTTTCAGGAAAATTGGAAGAGGGAATTGCAGCATCACCGCGCCTAACGTTCCTCCAATGACAATCAAAAAGGCCGTCCCTTGAAGAATGGAGCTTAAATGCCCTCCCTCCAAATGTTGTCCTCCAACAATGGCCCCCACGGAAACAAGGATGCCCAATACTGATAAAATATCCATGATATTTCACTTTTCCCTATGAAAAGGACTGATTACTAAACATCCGTTCAAGGTCCAACAACAGCACTAGGGACCCATTCACCCGCCCAACACCCTTGTGACAGTCCTCAGCTCCTCCTCGACTTGTGGAAGGTGGGGTTTCAATACATTCTTCAGAAAGGCGTAAGACTTCTTCGACAGAATCAACGATGAATCCTAAAATCATATGCGCTACCTCCACGACCACAATTCGGGTATCCTTGGTGGGTTCCGTCCCGGTCAAACCAAAGCGAACCCGAAGATTGATAATGGGGATGACTTTTCCACGCAGATTCACCACCCCTTCCACATAATGAGGAGCATTCGGAACCTGGGTAATATCCAGCATGCGAATAATTTCCTGAACCACCAATATATCAATGGCAAAGACTTCGTCCCCCAATTGAAAACTCACCATTTGGAGAACCACTGCACTGTCTTCCTCAAAATCATCCTGAGGCAATACTTTCGTCAAAGTATTCTGCATGATCCGTGCACCTCCAGACGCGTCAAGGGTCTCTCTCACGCTCCGTTTCGACCTATGAGAGCCGAAACCTAATCAATAACGCTACAGCCTTTTGTTTCTCCAATCACCCCAAGAACCTGACTGCTCATCCACTCAACCGGTAATAAGACTGATCCCACTGCCCATAGCATCACTTTCCTTCGTATGGACCGGTCCGTTTTTGTAAATGCAACCTCCGATAATTCAGCAATATGGTGCCGTCCTTTACCAAATTTCCTACTTGAGGGTTATTGGTTCTCATTGTCTTCCATCAATAGCCATTAAATATTCTTAGGGGTAGGTAAAAATTTACAGCAATCTGGAGTAAATGTGCACATTTCCTCCCAACCTCCATCGTCCGTGCCTTGAGGCTTCAACAACTGCTCTGATAGGGTGAACACCATTATTACTTTATTAGCATGCATCGAAATAAAGGATTCATCACATGGACAGACGAGCCAGCTCACAAGCAGATCGATTACTCCTTGATGCAAAAAAAGCCATCCTCCAAGACCAACATCGACGTTTTCAGGACCTTCAACTTGAAGGGCGCTGGGATGAAGCCTGGAAACAATTACATGTCACCTTGGGCTGCGCGGCGGATTTACTCAAAGACTCCGTCAACATGTTAGAAAGGGTTGTCGCCAAGAAGAAATTATGACCTCCTTCGACCTCAACTGACCAATCACGGGGGGCAACTGTCCTGAGCAACCACATTCCCCCATCGGCCCATTAGGGCTGTTTGACGATTCACCGGACATGGAAGTTTCTGAGTTGCACATTAATTGATCCGACTAACTTCTGAAGATCCCCAGCCAATAGTCCCAAATCTTGACAGGCTTTGGCCGTTTGAAATACTCCACTTGTTGTCTGACGAGTTGTTTTGGGTCATGAATTCTAAATCGCCGGCAATTTGTCGCGTTGCAACGGATTGCTCTTCTGTCGCATTGGAATTTTGTTGAATCATCCCAACCATAGCGTTAACCATAGAATGCATATTTGCCAATTCCTCACCGGTTTTATTCGCTAACACCACCCCATGGCCGACCTGGCTTGAACCTTGATCCATCGACGTAACGGCACTTGTGTATCTTTTTGAATCTGCCAAATCATATCTCCAATTTCCTTAGTTGCCTTGGTTGTTCTTTCTGCTAACTTCCGCACTTCATCGACAACCACAGCGAACCCTCGCTCTTGTTCACCGGCCCGAGCAGCCTCAATGGCAGAGTTGAGCGCCAATAAATTGATCTGATCCGCAATATCTTCATTCACACCAACAATTTTTCCAATTTGATCCAAAGACCGCCCAAGTGCGGTAGAAATGTTGGCGGTCTCCACTACCACCAGGGAGACCTGTTACATGCCCAACACGATTTGAGTCATCTCTTCCTATCCGCCTCGCGCGATCTTGGCTGTTCCTGAGCAATCCGTTCAGCTTCTATAGAATTTTGCGCGATTTCTCCCGCAGTCCTTGTCAGTTCCTCCACTATGGAAGCTGACCGAAACACACTAACATCTTGCCTTGCGCTAACACTTCTCGCCCATTCTTAATTAACTCAAGAGCCCTTTGTTCAAAGAGATTTTTTGGTGCATTGGCTTGATTCTCCGGCTTCCCGCTTACGAGTCGAATCTGATACACCCCTACCACCCCCAATTCCTTGCCGACTTCCTGGATGGCAGTGGCATGTAAAGGAATGGCATCGTGTTCTGGCTCATCATCGGGAGCCACAGGCAGGTTTGAGTCCCTGGACGATTGTTTGTATTTCCCCACATAACTTTTGGCAATATAGACTTTCGTGACTTCTAACTGTGCTTGAATAAGCCTTCCTTGTTCTTCCAAAATCATCTGCATACGGCTAAACTCATGTAGGTAAATCATCCCTAGACCACAGGCAATGAATCCGACAGCTACCCCCCCCATAATTAATACGAATGTAGGACCAATTTTTAAACGCTGCATGCATTTCTTTATGGACAAAAGATGGCATTATCTTTTTAGCGTAAAGCGACTAAGAGAGGTTTGAAGGTCCTCAGCCAATGCAGCAAACTGCTTGGTGGCTGTCGCCACCCCCTGAATGTGGTTTTCATTATCCTGGCTGAGTTGTGCGACCTGTTGAATACTCGTGGAAATTTGTCCGGAGACCGAAGACTGTTGCCTGGTGGATTGGGCAAAATATTGGATCATATCCACTACCCGCTGAACCCCTTGGACAATCTCCGTCAATCGACTCCCGGCTTCCCTGGACAGCGCCATGCCGGTATGGGCTTCCTCTGTTCCCGCTTCCATCGAACGAACCGCTTCATGAGTACCAGCCTGTACCGATTCGATAACCGTCGCAATTTCTTTTGTCGCCTTCCCCGTTCGCTCAGCCAGTTTCCGCACCTCATCTGCGACCACAGCAAACCCTCGGCCCTGGTCTCCTGCCCTGGCAGCTTCAATGGCAGCATTGAGCGCCAAGAGATTCGTCTGTTCCGCAATATCTTCAATGACTCCAATAATGTCCCCGATATCCTTTGAACGTCGTCCTAATTTCTGAATACGGCTCGCAGATTCCTGTATTCGGTTTGAAACCGATTCCATCCCATGAATAGAGGAGACCACAATATCCCCGCCCCTGACAGCTGAATCATTGACCCCTGTGGCGGTCGAGGACAGGGCCTGCGTATGCCGGACCATGTCATTGGCAGTTGCGGACATTTCTTCAACCGCCGAAGCCACCTGAGTGGCTTGGTGTACTTGTGACTGGCTGATCTGAACGACCTGGTGCCCAACCACTGATAATTGGACCGACGCTTGAGAAAGGGAGTGAGCAACGTTCCGCGTTTGCAAGAGCATCCGACTTAATTCATCCAACAAGTTATTCAGAGCTAAACCCATTTGTCCAAGTTCATCTTGCGTGTTCACGGGAACCCGGTGAGTGAAATCCCCCTTCGATGCCTTCGCCGCCACCTCCAAGACAGGTTTCAATCGGCTCACGACTTTCCTTCCCATAAAAATTCCAATGGGAACCACCACAAGTAAACCTACCAGCATCTCCAACAGGGTTTTGTTCGTCAAGCTCCTGACATGACTAAACGCTTCATCCTCTGGAACTTGTACCAACACAGACCAATTTAGTCCCAGAAATCGGCCCCCCCGTGCCATCGGACTGTAGCCAATGACTTGATTCGTAAATTTTTCTGGGTGAATATTCCTGGCATTTCCAGATTGCCCTTGGACTGCAAATTTTGCGGCATCAAGTCCCAATTGGGCTAGGTTGGCCTTAAATACGACTTTCTCGAAATCGTGTGTCACTTCTTCTGTTCCATGGACAGCCGGAGCATATTGCATCAAGATCATACCCTGGGCATCCTGGAGAACAAGTTCCGCATGGGGAAATCCGGCTTTTTTTAAATTCTGGTATGCCTCTTGAAAGAATTCTTCAATCTTTGAAAATTTCAGACGATGACTCCCATACCCAACCACCCGCCCGTGAGCATAGAGAGGAACGGAGAGTCCAATCGTCAAACTACTCTTTTGAGGAAAAAGTGCCTGCACATCCGGATCTACCATGACGTTTTCCACAAAGACCTTTTGGTTCCCATGTCTTGGTGAAGAAAGGTCTTTCGTGGGATCAGTCTGTCCGGCCTGTTGGAGGGCGCGAAACCACGAAGTGTTTCGATAATTTTTTCCGTATAGTCCCTCCGTCCGAAGAGGCAGGCCTTCTGCATCATGATTATTCACAGCGATCAGATTACCGTCCAGATCCACCACTTGAACCAGAGAATACATTCCGGTTGCCTGAACATATGTATTCAATACCTCAACTAATTCGTATGTGGGAATTCCCGTTTGCCCCAATAGCTCCACATCACCAGAGATGGGACTTCGACTTAGAAGCTGAGCATCGATAGCTCGCTCAGCCAGATAGAGGTGAATTTTTTCAACAATCACTTCTGCCAGCTCTTGGTATTGAACTCCAACTTCTTTTTTCAGAACCTCTGAAGTCTGAAACAATGAATAGACTTGGACACTCAGAGGAATCAACGAAAAAAACACAAGAATCCAGACTAATTTGGTTGTTATGCCTACATCCCATGCCGACTTCATCATTTGTATCCTCTGATTAATCTTTTCACATGTTCCATGGTATGGCAGCACTTTCTTCTTACCTCTTCCAACGATACGTCTTCCCTTTAGGAACGCATTACGACTCCTTACGACTTTCCAAGACATTGCACCAATTTGTTACGAAGGTCCGTCGGATGAAATTTGGTCACATAATCTGTCACGCCCAAAGCCTTGCCTTTATCCACATTGCACTGACCGGACAAGGAGGAATGCATCAAAATCGGAAGGCCCTGCAAACGAGGATCTTCCCGGATAGCCTTTGTCAGGGAAAACCCATCCATTTCCGGCATTTCGATGTCGGTAATTACACCTACCACAAAATCAAAAATGGTTCGCTCGGTTTTTTCACCCAATTCCGCATACTGTCGTAATCGGGTGAGCGCCTCTTTTCCCGTTTGCGTTTCTTCGTATTTCATTCCCAATCGTTCTAACGTTTTGGTAATTTGTTTTCTGGCCACCAGGGAGTCATCAGCAACCAAGACACGTTTCCCGGCTAACTCCTCATTCAGTTCAATGCCAACGAGGACTTCCTCTTCACTTCGTGGATGTAGCTCGGCCAAGACTTTTTCTACATCCAAAATTAACACCATTCGGCCATCTTCCAGTTTGGTTATAGCCGTGACCGCCCCTTGCCTGCTTGATTGGACCATCGGTGGAGGAATTTGAATGCGTTCCCAAGACATACGAATGATCCGATCGACGCCCGCTACTAAGAATCCTTGTTTGTTATCGTTATACTCTGCAATGATTAACTTGGCGCCAACTGGATCCAACGATCCAAGTCCAATCGCCTGCTTCAAATCCACTAAGACAATATTTTCTCCACGGAGATTCACCAGACCTAGGATACGAGGATCGGAGTCGGGAATTTTCACCACGGGGGGAATTTTCATGACTTCACGAATTTTAAATACATTAATTCCGTAGGTCTCATTTGTCCCAAAATGAAACATTAAAAGTTCCATCTTATTGGCTCCGGCCAATCCCGTCCGTTGATCAATTTCCGACATCCATTTTGCCATTACGCTCTCCTCAGTCTTCCACTCAACACCGGAGGGACTATTCGTCCGGGTTGGCTCTTTGCGTCGCTATCGCTCTGTCTCCGGAAAAACCGTGACCATTCGGATCTAACTCACGCTTGCCGGATTAGCGCATACCGGCAAATGTTGACACTTGCACTTCTCGCACTAAATCAGCCATATCCAAAATCAACACCACTTTGCCATCTCCGGTAATGGTGGCTCCCGCCACACACTTCACGTTTGCCAAAAATTCTCCCAACGATTTAATCACGACTTCCTCTTGTGCCCGCAGCCGGTTCACCACAACTCCAAACTGTTGTTCTCCGATCTTCACGACTACCACATAACATTCATCATCAGTCCGGTCCCTTGGAATGTGGAAGGTTTCACCAAGATTCAGGAGCGGTAGAATTCGTTCCCGGAGGTTCAATACCGCCTGCCTATTAATACTTTTAATTTCATCTTTGGTCACTTTAACGGCTTCGACCACGGAAGCCAGCGGTATGGCAAATGTGGCACATTCCACCTCTACCATGAGCGCTTGAATAATGGCCACCGTCAACGGAAGCTTAATCGTCACACGACTCCCTTGACCAGGATCCGAATCTAACTCTAAGCTCCCATTCATTCGACTAATATTGGTTCGGACCACATCCATACCCACACCACGACCGGACACATCACTCACTTGGTCCGCCGTACTAAACCCTGGAAGAAAAATTAAATTCATAATTTCCCGAGGACTCATGGCTTCCAGTTCGGCTTGAGGCACCAATCCTTTTTCGAGGGCTTTCTCAGCAATTTTGTCAACTTGTAACCCACGACCATTATCTTCGATCCGAATCACAATACTGTTACCTTCCTGCTGGGCAGACAATCGCACATACCCTTCAGAATTTTTCCCGTGTTTTTTTCGATCAACGGCCGTTTCCAAACCATGATCCAGGCAGTTTCTCACCAGATGGACCAACGGATCGCTTAATTCATCGGCCACGGACTTGTCGACTTCGGTATCTTCCCCGACTAATTCCAGTCGCACCTGCTTACCTAACTTACCGGCCAAATCGCGGACCAATCTTGGAAATCGTGAAAACACCTTGCGAATTGGAACCATCCGTGTTTTCATTACCGCCAATTGCAAGTCAGAGGTCACCAGGTTGAGCTGCGCCAGCGTCACATTTAATTCGCGGAGAGCTGGATTGATCTCATCTTGCTCTTCCAGACCATTCCCCAGCTTCATAAGACGATTGCGATTCAAAACCAATTCTCCGACCAGATTCATGACATGATCTAAACGTTTGGTTTCAACTCGAACGGTCTGGTCTTCTTCCTTACCACTTGATGGCTTACCAGCCGGAGCACTCGCAGCTTGGACGGAACGGGTCGTCGCTTCTTTCATTTTGTTTAATACATCAGACAGTCCAACGGGGCATTCAGAAACCGGCGCTGGTTCCGCCTCGCCATCCATTCCTACCGGTCCTTCAACCGGTAAGGCTTCTTGAGGAAAAGGAAAAGAAGAGGTATCAGTCTGCACAACCACAGATGAAGGTGGTATCTCTGTTGGAGGTGGAGAAAGAGCGTCAGGTATTGTATTCTTCACGGTCGTTTGAGGAGGGGGTATGGACAGCATCAAATCGTCGGCGCTATCCATCGTCAATGCCAATTTATTCACAATAACCTGGGTCTCAATATGAGAATCCTCTCCGGTATCCCGGATATCGGACTGAAGCATTTTTACTGCGTCCACAGCTTCTAAAATGATATCGATAATGAATGGGGAAACCGATATCTCCCCCTGCCTCAACTTGTTCAATAAACTCTCAGCTTGATGGGCCACTTCAACCAAATGGGTAAACCCCAGAAATCCGGCGGATCCTTTCATGCTGTGCATACACCGGAAAATCTCGTTAAGCAATTCAGTGTTGGACGGCTCCGCTTCCAACTTCACAAAATGTTGGTCAAGGGCTTCCAGCATTTCAGAACTTTCGGCCAAAAAGTCGTTGAGTATTTCCTTCATTTCCTCATTCATCAATCACCTGCTCTCAACTCCCGGATGTTTTAGCCAGTTCCTGACCGGATAACCACACGCTGAGGGCTTGTGCATAAGCATTAAGACATCCCATATTCGGACATAATACTATCGACCAGATCTTGTTGAAGGGCGGTCGTTTTAGACGATTCCAACTGACGCAGTATTTCATACCCTCGTCCTTCCCTCGATGAACCAACCTCACCCTTTTGTTGCTGAATTCCAAATATGACGACCAACTTTAACAATTTATGTTGGATTTCATTTAAAATGGCCACCAGCTTTGCCACCCGTTGCGCCACAAGATCCTGAAAAGACAGCGCCACATGAATATTCAACAGTCGCGCTTCATCCAACTTCACCAAGGCTACAATTGCATCAAGATCCTTGGCGGCTCTCCCGGCCACATTGGCCCGTAATTGCTCCAAATGATATTGAATGACCTCTCGGTTCCGTTCAAGTTCTTCTGTCAGACCGAGTACCTTATGCGTTCCGTCTTCAGTCATTTTGGCAAGATCATGTAAATGTGATGTGGCTTGAGGCAGCTGATCTGAGGTTGCCGTCACCGGAGATTCCATATCCCGAATTGCTTGAGTAATCACTTCAACATACTTGGCCAACTCTTCCATTTCCATCTTAATTGAACGCTTTTCATTCACATCCTCGTCGGACATCTCTTCAGCACCTGGCACCTCGGCCTCAATCACCCGGTCCACAAGCATAAGCATCTCCTTTATATCGTTATATTCGGAGGATGGGCTTTCCCATTATGACGTTTTCACCGACTGAACATTAGAAAAGACTTTTTCCAATTTCCCTTGCAATACTTCTGCGGTAAACGGCTTGACGACATAGTTGCTTACCCCAGCTTGGACTGCCTCGATCAGGTTTTCCTTTTGCGCTTCAGCGGTGACCATCAAAAACGGGAGCGTTTTTAAATCCGCATCGGCTCGAATCGCCCGCAAAAGCTCAATTCCCTGCATCACAGGCATATTCCAATCTGACACCACCAACCCAAAACCGCCGGCCTTCAATTTCGTTAAAGCGTCCTGCCCGTTTTCGGCTTCCACGATGTCCGAAAAGCCGATTTGACGTAACACGTTTTTCACAATTCGACGCATGGTAGACATGTCGTCCACCACCAAAACTCTCATCCCAGTATCAATCATGATGCGCTCCTTACGCCTTGGGCCCTAAAATCCCCGGCCTTTTCGGGTTTTCCCATCATTAGAATATTTTTTATCCGTGCATATTTTGTTGAACATACGTGGCATATTCGAAATTCGGTTAACTTCCCTTCGATCTTTAGCCGTCACTGGCAAAATTCCCCTGTCGGCCCAGGTTCATTACTAGAACAACATTGATCTTGCCGGAAGACCATTTTGGCCATACGCCTTTTCCAACAGCCGGAGCTACCGCGGGGTTCAACCTTGGCCAACCCAACAGATGCTATAGGGCAAATTTAATTGAACGAAAATGAGGGAAAGGAAGGGATTGAATTTTAGAAAGCAAAAGGAGAGTAGTAAACTTTAATTATTTTTCAAATTTTCGTTATATATTTAAAATGCCTTGCCCATTCCGGGGCATCTTGCCCTCAGAATATGAGCAGGTCATTCATGTGGCTCTCGGGGGCTACCCTCTCGCGAGAGAGTCAATGGCTCCCAGCGAGAACTTAGTTTAAACTAAACCGTTCGCGACCCCCCTGTTGAGACCCAGCACCAACCATTACCGAATCTCCTCCAGCATTTTGGACCCAGGCTTCAATTTCTTCCCGAACGAAGCGCCAGTGTTTTCCAACTTTATGCCCTGGAAGTCGACGTTCTCTAGCGAGCTTGTAGATTGTCGATTTTGGAACTTTCAAAAACGTCGACACTTCACTTAAGGTCAGCAAATCTTTCATTGTGGCACCCTCATTAGAGTTTGATCTGTAATGTTTGTGGTATCGGACTGATCATAGGGAAACTTGAGACTTCTTCTTTGATAATAGGAAATTGTGGTTTCCTCACCGCCTTATCCCAGGGATTGTTCCATAGTCATTCTCTGAACCTCCTTAAACGACAAAAATGGGTTCAGAAGACCGCCCAGCCTTTTATCCTTGCTGTGCAATCAGGCGTTCAATTACACCAGTCAATTGTTTGACATTCCGTTCTAACTCGATCGCCGTTGAATGCAGATAAGAAAAAGTGGCCGAAACAGCCGCAATTTCAAGTTGTGCCGCCTTCTCTCCTGCATGCGTGGCGTGGATCGCACTCAACGCACCTTTTAGTTGATGAGCGAGTCTTTGAAGCTCTTGACGATTCTCCAAGCGAATGGCTTGATGCAGCCATTTAATCAGATCCGGAGCGGTGGCATTGAAAATGTGGAACAAGGAAAACAGCAAATCTTCATCCCCCTCCAGGGCCTGAAGGGCAAAAGAGACGTCATAGTGTTCTCCGTCCGCCAGAACCTGAGTAGAAGGTCCTTCCTTGTGTCTGGTCCCTGAGAATCTGTTGGAAACAGCATGATTCTCCGCCCGATCAGAATGATCATTTGTCTCTGATGAAGAAGGGTTTTCGGCAATGGGACCAAACCCTACCCATCGCCGAAGAATTCTTTTAAAGTCTCCTAAATGAACCGGCTTAAAAAGACAATCATCCATGCCATTCTCAAGGCATTGTGAACCATGCTCAGGGAGTGCATGGGCTGTAATCCCAACAATCGGAATGTGGGAAACGGGAGGAGAGGCCGAGCCATGCTGTCGATGCCAATAGGGAGCCGTATGGACAAATGCTCCAACATGTTCCAATTTCCGAATTCGTTTCGTGATGGCCAATCCATCCATGTCGGGAAGCTCCCAGTCCATCACAATGCAATCCACAACTTTCTCTTTCAACAAGGTCAAAGCTTTGCTCCCCGTGTCCACGATGGTCACTTGACATCCGAGGTTTCCTAACATGCCGGCCGCAACACGTTGATTCACGGGATTATCTTCCACAACCAGCACCGAAGGTCCTTCCTGAATATTGGGAAAAGATGGCTCGAAAACCTCAATAGTTTTCTGCACCATCTTTACAGGTTGTTGCTCGGTTGTTTTGGGTAAATTTGACGGTTCTGAAGGTCCTGGTTCTCCTATTACGCAGTGGAAAAATTGCTTTCGGTGTAAGGGAAGGGTAATCATCCCATCGAACCCCAAACTTCTTTCTTCATCATCATTGCGATACCAAAATGGCTTCAGACCCCAAACTTTGACGTCTCGAAACCGAGAAGAAGATCGAATTCGTTCAAACCATTCTCGAACAGCCGCTTTCTCCAGACGATCACTGAGAATAACCCCCGCAATGGGATGGTCCGATTCGTGGAACCTTTCTAATAAGGTGTTTGCCCCTTTCATGCTGTCCACCTGCACGACCTTGACACGTAATTCTTGAAGAAGATGCGCCATCACCCACCCTGACGATTCCTGAGGGCCGATAACCCAGACCTCTTTGCCCGCAACCCATGTCGCCTCCGCGCGTGGGAAAGAAGCCGTCCGCGATGCCCGACAGGGAATGTCACACCAAAATTTCGATCCATGATTGGGTTGACTCTTCACCCCGACGGACCCGTTCATCAACTCCGCTAATTGCTTGCAAATCGCTAAGCCCAAACCGGACCCCCCAAATTTTCGACTCATGGAACTATCCGCCTGGGTAAACACCTGAAAAATTTTGTGTTGAACCTCCTCTGACATACCAATGCCAGTGTCTTGGACCGACAGTCGAATCCACAACCGAGTCTCCTCGTCCGGATCACCAGTAGGAGAATGAAGTTCATCCAGAGGACCATCACCTTCGGGACTTACAGGCTGAATCAGCGAACCACGCAACAACACCGACCCTTCCATTGTAAATTTCAAGGCATTGGAAAGGTAATTACAAAGAATTTGTCGCAAACGGTGGGGATCGCCCGACAACTCGGAGGGCACATCCGGGTCAATATAGGCAGCCAAATCCAAACCCTTCCGATGAGCCCGTTCTGAGAACAGATCGACGGCCTCTTCAAATAAAGACGTCACATTAAACCCAATATTTTCCAGGGCCAATTGACCGGACTCAAGCTTTGAAAAATCCAAAATATCATTAATGATGGTAAGCAACCCCTCGCCGGACATACGGATAATATTGACACATTCCTGTTGCTCGTGACTAAGAGATGAAGCGAGCAGGACTTCTGCCATACCAATTACTCCGTTTAAGGGAGTGCGAATTTCATGACTCATCACAGCCAAAAACGCGGCCTTGGCTCGAGTAGCAGATTCGGCCTTAATTAACGCCTGATCCAGTTCATGATTTTTCGCCTCCAGGGTATCCGCAAAGGCCGACAATTCTTCTGCAGCTCGCTTAGGTTCGGTAATATCCATGCCATACCCACGAAGTAATCCCAAATCGGCATGAGGGGCAAAGGTCCACGAATATTGTCTCCCCCCAACACTCACTTCGTAATGCATCTCTAGATGTCTTTGTGTCAAACAACGCTTAGCTAACTCCAAAAACCGATCCGGCAATGCCGTGGAAAAACCGTCCTGACCGATATGGGCTTCCTCCATCAGGCGGACCATAGCGGGATTGGCATACAGAAGTTGTCCTTCCGCATCGACTTCAATCACGGGGAATGGATTTTCCTTCGGAATGAACGATAATCGGCGGGTTTCCTCAGTCAATTTCATTTCGGAACTGAGGTCTCGAAACATCAACAGAAATCCAGAAGCCTCAACGTCATCCACCACAATTCCCTTCAACTCTACCCAACACCATGTCCCCTGCCGCATTCGCAAACGGGTCCGGGGTACCCACAGCACTGTTTTTTCAAGGAGTAACCCCGAAAAAGGGCAGACGTCCGTGCCGTCTTCGTCACAGGAGACTAGACATTCCAAGAGGTCATGACACGAAACATTCGTAGGACAAGCGGCTCCCCACCCTAACAGGCGTGAGCCGGCTAAATTCATATGAGTGAGTGTTCCCTCTCGATCCACCAGACACACCCCGACCATTAATCCATCCCAGAGGGTCTGAAACAAGAGAGGATTGGACCACATGAGCTAGGAGAAAATTTCGCGAAGGTTAATAGAAGAATCTGTAGAATCAAGCACTTTCGTAATTCTTACTTTATATTTTAATTCTGAATGAGTCCCTAAATTTCTCACCTCGGGATTTTTGAGAATCTCTCCGGTGCATGTCCTCAAAATTTTCACCTGTGGTCTCACACTCACCTCAGGATTCTGCTTCACCACCACAGCGTCCTCACCCGTGGAAAGTTGAACAAGGGTGCCTACAGGATACACTCCCAACACACGAATCATGGCTTCAACAAACCGTGTCGGAAACTTGCCCTTTTGTGCTTCTTGGTAGACACGCCGAATTGCTAAAGCCACAGGAAATGATCCCGAGACATTCCCCCCAGCGAGCAACTCATCAACGTAATCAGTGAGCCCCAACAAAGTTCCAGAGTCGGAGATCAGAGTCCCCCTTGATATGGGGGGATACCCTGAGCCATCAAGATAGGCATGATGCTCCTGTACGATACGAACGATGTCTTCCGAAAATTCAGATTTTTTTTTAATCAGCGCTGCGCTCATATCCACATGTTGCTGCAACACCGAATTATCAATTCCGATGCTCCCCCATCGTGCCTGAACAAGATTGAGAGGCAACCGCATATAGCCCACATCATGTAATAGTGCGGCGACAGCGATCTCCTCAAGTTGGTTCACCTCCCACTTGAGTTGGAGGCCAACTAGAATCGACAACAAGGCTGTATCAACAACATGAGAATAGAGGGTGGGATCGAACTGTCCAAGGTGCTCAATAAGCATAACCTCAGCGATCAGCGTCGGATGGGCTAACGCTTTCTCCACAAAGGCTTTGGCCGTTTTCTTGAGGGCGACATGTGGAATGACCTGGCCGGTTTTAACACCTTCGAACATGTCCTCCAATGCCGCAATCGTATCCCCCCGCAACCGTAGTAACGGTTCAAAATGACCATCATCCGGTTTTTTTTGTTTCTCTGAGGAGCATGACGCGGATGCTTGGCTAAAAGAATCTTCCTGATGAAAAGGGGTGTCCGACTCCAAATGACACTCATGCTTGTCCTCGACCGGAAAGATTTTCGTGTCGGTCCCCACATCGAGCCCCTTAGCAGTATCAATTTCGACTTCATGGATCCCGGATTGGAGCAATTGCTTCACATCGTGTGAAGACAGAAGTCGACGGTGACAAAAGAACGGCGACTTCCACCAGGAATCAAGGATTCGAACCAAATACATGCCTGCACATATCTGTGAACAGGCAAGACGCTTTCGAGTCGTCATGGATGAGGGCGCTCCACAGAAAGAGATATCTCTTCAATAATTGCATGATGAAGCAGGAAATGGTCAGACGGCCTCACGCCATCCCTTTTCCCCATCCGTCGGCATTCCCCACAATGTTTATCTACAATCCATCTTCACCTTTCGGGATGGATCTCCACTTACCACCGACGGAGATGATGAAAACGTGGCTGTTTTCAACTCTTGTTCTTGACCCTCACATTTCACAATTCATATCACAGTTCCATTGGTGAGGGAGAAGATTTAGGCCGGACAAAGAAAGTTGACGATTATACCTCGGAAGACACAACCGACATTTGAGGGACTTCACCCATTGTCTGATAAATGGGTATCATTTTTGCGACATTGGCTAAATCCAACACCTGACGAACATACGGTTGTGGATTCACCAGACTGAACGGGATTTTTTTACTTTTTAAAGTTTGGTGGGCAATCACCAAAATACCAAGGGCAGAACTATCTACAAACGATACTTGCCCGAAATCTAAGACAATCGGTAACTCTTCCTTCATTGCCTCACCTAAGCTATCTTTAAAGATTTTTCTTGTGCCAAAATCAAACCGTCCGGCCAAATGCACGACCACGGCTTTCTCACTCTTTTCATGCGTGACATTCATAGACTCCTCCATGGTGTATGCCAAGAAATCTCCTTGACTATCCTTTGATTATCCAACACTTCTTATCGGAGAGGTTTAGCGAAGAATTAAACTTTCCTGCACAATAGCTTCAACGTCTAATTGTTTTTGTTAAGGCAGTCGAAAACAGCGGTTGGGGCCTATAGGTCGGCATCATGTATCAACTATCCCATATTCTAAAAATCCGTAGACAACACAACTTGGAGAATATCGGTGGCGGCCAAGCCAGCCGTTTGTGGTGAGGCAGTCGAACGGAGTTCTGGTCCTAACGAGGGGTACCAACGATACCTATGAGAAAAGTTCCGCCATTCAACTCTCGCAGTACTTACCGGTCAATCCAAGGACCACACACCCCACAAATCATTCTTGACTCGGTACGAAAACTTAAAAAGGTTTCTGTCCGCTTAACCCGGCCCCACACCCAATATGTAATCGCTTGATGTCCATATTCCTTTAAATCACTTCCGGCAGTATCCAGTCTTTACGGCTTAAAATGGAAGGCAATCACGAAAAAAGCTTGTTTTTTTGGTGAACAGGCTTTACACAAACCGCTTGTGCCAAGGCCCATAGTAAGTTGAGGTGAGAAACCAAAACAGCCATTGATCTAAAACTTCATATTTGGCAAACGGCTCGAGCCGTGATGGCATTAAATAGATTTCCTCCAGCTCTAAAACCATGGCCGACTGCACCCGGACCAGATTCTGGTATGTAGGCCACATCTACTAAGGTAATTCCTTAGGTTTTTTCGGCCATGTGGCTCATACCAGGTCAGCTCATCGAATAAAGCCCATATACGGGAATGCACATCTTCCAGATTGGGAGGCCAGAGGCAAGACGGAGGCAGAATGTTTTCTATGAATATTCGTTAAAGCCAAAAAAGAAGAGAGAAATGAGATGGATAGCTCACAAGCCTTTTGGACCGATCTCAACGACCGCGAATTAAAAAAAGACAGAATTTCAGTCTCCCAAAGGCAAAAAAACCACAGGAACGGTCGAAAAGATCATGGTGTCCAGGACTCGGGTACTACCTATCAAGAAGGCTCCCGTTACCGCGGAGCCAGCATTTTCAAATGAGCCAGCATAGCTGCCGGTATGTCATTTAACGGAAGAATTTTGTCGACTCCTCCAACCTTGATGGCTTCTTTTGGCATTCCGAAAACGACACAGGATGCTTCATCCTGGGCAAAATTACAGGCTCCAGCTTGTTTCATCTCCAGCATACCGGCAGCTCCGTCATTCCCCATTCCGGTCAGAATCACCCCTAGACTATTCCCCCCGGCAAATCGGGCGACCGATCGAAACATAACATCGACTGAAGGACGAAATCGGTTAACCGGTGCGGCCTGATTGAGTGAAACATAATAGCGTGCACCGCTTCGGCGAAGTTCCATATGATTATTTCCCGGGGCCAGCAAAGCCTGCCCGGGTAGGACGCTGTCACCTTCCTGAGCTTCTTTCACGTGAATCTGGCACAATTCATTCAACCGGTTCGCAAACGATTTCGTAAATTGCTCTGGCATATGCTGCGTCATAATAATAGGTGGAGTATTCGGGGGCAGCACTTCCAATAATTCCCGAAGCGCTTCGGTCCCACCCGTTGACGCACCAATGGCTATAATCGTGTCAGTGGTTTTAATCATCGCGGATTGGGCAGCCAAGGCTTTAATCCGTTCAGTACAGTCAGTAGGGGGAGTTCGTTTTTTCACGCTGGCTTGAGCGGCAATCTTTACTTTACTGATAATTTGATGAGCTAAATCAGACAGGCCATGTTGAATATCCACTGTGGGCTTCGTTATAAAATCTACCGCACCGGCTTCCAAAGCCTGTAGCGTTGTGGCAGCCCCTTGTTCGGTTAACGAACTCACCATCACCACCGGCATCGGCCGCGCGGCCATGATTTTCTGCAAGAAAGTGAGCCCATCCATTTTTGGCATTTCCACATCTAATGTTAGGACATCAGGATAAAGGACCTTCATCCTATCTCTTGCGACATACGGATCAGGAGCCGCTCCAACCACCTCAATTTGGGAATCCTGCGATAGAATTTCCGTCATGATATTTCGAATTAACGCCGAGTCATCAACAATCAACACGCGTATTTTTTTCTCATTCATACGGTTCCCTTTTGTTACAGATTTTTCATCTTCTAATGAGAGAACAGGAGTGAGTTAGGAGGTAAATCACTCGAAGCTTTTTGATCCCTGAATAGTCATTTTCCCTCCCTGGACTCCTTACTGGGCATATCCTTCTTTCTTACTCTTTCCCCGTCATTCCCGAAAAGTTTCATTCGAAATCCGTCTTTTGTGCATGAATAGCCTCAAGCCGCCTCGAGGTATGCCAAAGAATACCTTTCCTTCTCATGCCTTGGGCTTCTTCCTTCACCTTTTCCTGACTAACGATTCATTCTGGACCTCTCCTTTAATTTCAAAATAGCGTGACATCCGATTGCATAGGAGCATGTTGAAGCTTCCTCCTATATTGCCCTTCCTCCTGCGCGATCTCACTTGCCACGACACGGTCGAGTTTTTTCATAAGCACTTTCCCCGAATCGGTGAAATAGTACACCTTCCGAGGACAGACATCTCCAATATCCGCTTTGATAGGCGACAAACCCTCCTGTTCCAGAAAGGCGAGAGCCCAAGCGGCATTTTGGGCTCCAATATCAATGGTGCCATCATAAATCTTCCCCCCCCCAAAGACCTTTGCTTCGAGTCGCTCCTTTTTTCCACCGCATTTGAAAATATCATTCATCAGCATTTCCATGGCAAAACTTCCGTATCGTCCAGAATCCGCCCAATTATCGTGTCCTTCAGTATTAGAAGGAGCCGCCAACATGAAATGATTCATCCCTCCCACGCCGGCAAACGGATCTCGCAAACACACCGAGATACAGGAACCCAGCACCGTATAGACGACTTTGGGCTCCCGACTCACAAAATATTCACCGGGGAGAATGACGGCCACTTCATAAGGAAAGCGGGTATCCTGCATGCGGCGAATATGTCCGAATTCCATCAAAGCAGTCGATGACATAATTCTCTTATCTTAAGGATTGCACAGACAGAAGCCGGAGAAACGGAATGCATGTTATCTTCTCCACTTCTCACGCCTCACATCTTACTGTTCACGCCGACCGGTTTTTGATAAATGGTGGGGCGCAAATACGTAAATTGATGATCGATCCATTGCAAACTTTCCGAATGTCCGATAAATAAATACCCCCCAGGCCGGAGGTACCGGAAAAACTTCTCCATGAGCTTGGCTTGGGTGGGACGATCAAAATAAATCATGACATTTCGACAAAAAATCACATCAAGTTGACTGCGTATAGGAAATATTGAATCCATTAAATTAATCCGTCGAAAGGCCACAAGACGGGCGACTTGAGGGCGCACCTGAAGTTTTCCTGCTTGCGGACCGTTCCCTCGGAGAAAATGTCGTTTCACCAGATCATCGGGAAGCTGGCTTACCCGCTCTTCCTCATAGATTCCCGAAGAGGCCTTCGCCAACACTCGCGTAGAAATATCTGAGGCGAGAATTTTAATGTCCCATCGTTTGATATCGGTAATAGCATCAGACAGCGTCATGGCAATTGTATAGGGTTCTTCCCCGGAAGATGACGCAGAAGACCAAATCCTCAAGGTCTTAGACGATTGCACCTCTGGAAGGACCTGGTCCCGAAGAAAATCAAAATGCACCGGCTCCCGATAAAACTCCGTCTTATTCGTCGACACAAGATCCAGCAATTTTATCAACTCCTCTTCCCCGCCTTTCCCACTTACACAGTCAAAATAGGCCTGATAGGAGGAAAGGTGAAGATCGCGAAGCCGCTTTCCCAAACGAGACACCAAGAGGGTTTTCTTTGGCGTATCAAGTGTAATACCGACCTGCTGATAAATCAGATGCTTAAATAGTTCAAATTCCTTGTCGGTCAATATGGCTGGCATCATCTTGTCCTTTATGGTCAATTGTACAAAGTTCCCCGGTGAGGGAGCGGGTGACGAAGAGGATGCAGTAAATATTTAGGAGTAACAAGGGAATAATCAGAACTTCCCTTACGACTTAGCTCTCACTCCTTTTTCCTCATTTTTCATTCAGCTAGAACCAATATCACAACATCCCCTAGACCACCTACGCAGGGAGAAAGATTTCTCCAAAGATTCATTCCATCCCAAGTCCTAAGCGAGGATAGCGGGAGACTTAGCCCTTCATCGCTCCAACCCTCGTTCCATAGCGAAAATTCCGGAGTTTACCCATCCTATTCCTGGCTTCCAATTCTA
Organism: Nitrospirales bacterium; assembly: GCA_021604105.1. GTDB lineage: Bacteria > Nitrospirota > Nitrospiria > Nitrospirales > UBA8639 > Nitrospira_E. The sequence goes on from BQIW01000001.1 coordinate 38,742, forward strand.
TAATGGTAGTCCCGGAGACGGAGCACAAAAAGAGAACCGGCATACAAAAAGACTCATCTTGCTCAACTGTTCTACCAATCCCGTCACCCCAGATACGCCATTGTTTGATGACATACGCCACCAGCCATCGACCTATCTGGCCGCAGATGCCCGTCATCACATTTCCGTCCGACGTTACATCATGTCGCGTGCCGGCACGGATTCCCAAAATGACAGGACATCCTCATACTCAGGCCAACCAGAACCAACTCCTCAAAAACATTTTTGATGGCCATATTTTCTGCTGAAAGATTTTATTCCAGGGACTCAATGACAGAAAAAACAAGCGGTAAGGAATAAAATAGGAGAATTTCTTCATATGGTGTGAAAAGATAGACTATTTACGTGACCCTTACCCTTTAGCCTACTTCTTCCCTTGTTTTCTTCCATTTCACCTTATCGGCACACCTATGACCGAATGTAAGGACCGGAGATACTTTTCAAAGAAGGGAAACCCGGGGTGGGAAAAAAAAGGCGGGGAGGGTTTAACAACCCTTCCCGCCTTTCTCCAGACGAATAGATTTAAAACACAATTATTTCAGTCTGACAACAATGGCTCCCATAAAGTCACCCTTTTTCCAATCTTTTTTGGTAGTCTTTGGGTGCTTGTTATGGCAATCCGCGCAACTGTCCGCAATCGCATAATCAGCGGACATCCCAACGGTTATCCCTCCATCATTCGTCACGATCATTTTTTCTTTTCCCTTGGCTAATTCCGCTAATATTTCTTTTTCTTTTGCGCTCTTGGGTGCATTAGAAGCATACAAGGGATCGGTTCCCACTAATGACAAATCAAATTCTTTTAATTCCTTTCCAACCTCTTTCACGAATTGAGCTGGAAGCATAATGCCGTGGTCATCCTTCACCCAATCTTCATTAGGTTTCATGCCACCTTTGGTCGCATCGGCCACCACACCCTTGACGTACACCGTTCTGGCAGCCTTCGCCGTTGCCAGGATGTACTTCGCTGCTAATTCCTTGGCCGCGTCTGCGGCTTGGCCCACTGGCACCATTAAGGCGAGCCCGATCATGAAGACGACAAACATCATTGCGAATGCAGACCATCTTCTCATAACAACCCCCCTCCTGTGAGTGTTGAAAAACACAACGTGAACGGCTCAAATCTACATTTTCGGTGCCGCACAGTATCCGACATAACCAGGAACAGTCAATATTCCAGTAACCTTACACTCCTTGATAAGACATTAAGTGGGCGCTAGGGAAAGGTGAAGAAGAGCCTGCGGCAGCAAAACTACCAACCCCAAGAGGGGAAAATGACACAATGAAAGCAAAATAAAGAAGGATCAGGAGAGAAAAGGAAAACTCCTTTGTCAGCTACAAAATTAGGAAAATGCCGGCGGAAAAATCATGTAGAAGGGGGGAAGGCAACGGAGAATCCCTTGCCTTCCGCCCCACGTTTTACGGGTTTTTAGAATTCTTCAAAGAAATCATCCGCCGACTTTTTATGCCCGTTGGATCCCGAACTCCCAACACCCACAGCAATCTCTTTTTTATTGGGCGAATGCTTCCCCTGAGATGTCGCAATAATAGACGAGACGGTACGAGGATATTGAGACCCCGTTCCGCTGGTCGGTTGAGCATGAACCGAAGAGCGGGTTTTTATGATCTCCGAACGTTGAGTCCCGGACTCAATCTGGACCTTAAAAAATTCAACCTGCCTCAACAGATCCTCAGCTTGTTGCGCCATCGACTGGGACGCCGAAGTCGCCTGTTCCACCAAGGCTGCATTTTGTTGTGTGCCTTGATCCATTTGCATCACGGCCTTGTTCACTTGATCGATCCCAGCCGCCTGCTCCTGGGACGCCGCGCTGATTTCGGAAATAATGTCCGTCACCCGTTTAACCGAATTCACAATCTCGGCCAACGTCTGGCCCGAACGATTCACTAACTCACTTCCCCCGCCAACTTTTTGCACCGATTCGTTGATCAGTGTCTTAATCTCTTTGGCCGCCGTAGCTGAACGTTGCGCCAGATTCCGCACTTCCGAGGCCACTACGGCAAACCCTCGTCCCTGCTCGCCAGCCCGGGCCGCTTCCACGGCGGCATTCAAAGCGAGGAGATTCGTTTGAAAGGCGATTTCATCGATCACATTAATAATATCCGCAATCTTCTTGCTACTCTTATTAATCTCATCCATGGCCTCTACCGCCTTGTCCGTTACCGCCCCACCCTTCTCTGCTACTTCCCGGGCGGCCACCGCCAATTGGTTTGCCTGTTTGGCATTATCCGCATTCTGTTTAATAGTGGAGGTCATTTCCTCCATGGATGCACTGGTTTCTTCTAAGGCTCCTGCTTGCGCCGAAGTTCGCCCCGCCAGATCCGAAGTTCCAGCGTTAATTTCGGAAGTCCCGGTCGTAATTCCGGACACAGCTGTTTTCACTGACGCAATGACTTCACTCACCCGGTCAAACATCATATTAAACGATTCACTGGTTCGGCCGATTTCGTCCTGACTATTGACGCCCGCCCGACCGGTGAGATCTCCTTCCCTAGCCCGCACGGCCATAGACTCCAGACTCTTCATCGGCTTGACCACCAACTTCGCAATCATTAGATACAACAGCCCCATCATCAACACACCCACGGTCAGAATCCCCATGTACATATTACTGAGATTTCCTTGTAATTGTGCTGCGGGACCATCCATGGGAATCTGTACTGATACCGCTCCTAACATATCCCCGATTTTTTTGCCCTCATGACAGCCTATACAGGCTTGACCGGACGCCCGATCCGGGGTCGCACGGCGGAACATCATTTTCCCATTCACGGTATCGTTTTTGGTATATTCTTTTTGACCGCTGGCGAGGGCAGCAAGGGCTTCTTTCTCAAAGGAATCTTGCGGAGCATTTTTTGGATTCAAGGGCGTGAGACTCACGATCCTGGCATTAAAGACGCCATCCTCAGCTAAGCGCTCAGAGGTTTCACGAGCAAATGTGGCCGGAAAGGGAATGGTATCGGGTGCACTATGATCCACGCCGGTATTCATCCCAGCCGCCTTGGCTTTGACTACAAACTCTTTAGTCACATAGGCACGAGTGACCTCTATTTGTTTTTGTACAATATACGCCTGATCGGATAAGACCCGTTCAAGATCCGAATGCAACTGCTGACCGAGCAAATAGGCTCCCGCAGCCAGCAACCCCGAGAAGACCACCATAATAGTCATCACCACTTTTGGACCTATGCCTATTGAATTCCAGACTTTTCCCATGCGACCTCCTAATCCTTGTTAAATGATCAATCTGATATGTTAAAATTCTTCAAAGAAATCTTCCTCACGTTGACGGCGATCATGGCCATTCGTGCTGCCCAACCCAACGGGTTGAGACTTAGCTGCTGGAGAGACAGCCTTCTCCGAATGTACAGTCCTACCCATAGCAAAAGACTTTTTGCCATGTGTTATGGCAAACGTGTTTCCAGGTCCTCCATGCATACTTGAAAACTGTCGGTGTTTCGTCTCTTCTAATTTAAAAAATGCGACCTGATTCAACAGCTCCGCTGCCTGCTGCTTCATGGACTGGGAAGCCGATGTGGCTTCTTCCACCAAGGCGGCATTCTGCTGCGTGCCCTGATCCATCTGCATCACTGCTTTATTCACTTGATCGATCCCAGCCGCCTGCTCCTGGGACGCGGCACTGATTTCGGAAATAATATCCGTCACCCGTTTGACCGAATTCACAATCTCAACCAGCGTTTGCCCGGAGCGATTCACTAACTCACTACCGTCACCAACCTTTTGCACCGATTCGTTGATGAGGGCCTTGATCTCCTTTGCAGCCGACGCCGAACGTTGCGCCAGATTCCGCACTTCCGAGGCCACCACCGCAAAACCTCGGCCTTGTTCACCCGCCCGTGCTGCTTCAACCGCCGCGTTGAGTGCTAAAAGGTTAGTCTGGAATGCGATTTCGTCGATCACATTGATAATATCCGCGATCTTCTTGCTGCTCTTGTTAATTTCATCCATAGCGACCACGGCCTTGTCCGTCACCGCCCCACCCTTCTCCGCCACTTCCCGGGCAGCGACGGCTAATTGATTGGCCTGCTTAGCGTTATCCGCATTTTGCTTAATGGTGGACGTCATCTCTTCCATCGACGCGCTGGTCTGCTGCAAAGCGCCCGCCTGGGCCGAGGTGCGTTGAGAAAGATCTTCATTGCCTTGAGTGATTTCACCAGACGCGGAGGAGACATGTTCCGCCGCTTGGCGGACTTCAGACACCACCTTCCCCAGATTATCCAACATGGCATTCATCGCCTTACCCATGCTTCCTAATTCATCATTGGATGTCACGGTGACGCGCCGACTCAAATCTCCGTCAGCCGCTCGTTGGGCCACCTCGCTGATGTGAACCAGATTCTTTGCCCCACGACGCCCAACCCACAATCCGACAACCAAAATCAGGACCAGACATATAATGGCGGTCATGGTTAAATTTCGATTAAATGCGATGGCCGCAGCAGTCGCTTCGGCTTTAGGAACTCTGACCAGAACTGACCAATTCATCCCCGGATAGCCCAAGGCGCCTTTCAGATGGGTATATCCAACCATTTGCCAGATGTTCTTCCTATCATGGAGAGCCAATTGATATCCTGTTTTCCCGGCAACGGCAAATTTTGCGCTTTCTACCCCGGTTTCGGCGAGATTGAGTGTAAATAGAGTTTTTTCAAAATCATGAGTCATGTCCTTTGTGCCTTGATTGGAAGGATCGTAGTCCACCAGGACCTGCCCCTTTTCGCCGAGCAGAGAAATTTCCGACCCTGGCCATCCGGCCCCATTCAGCTCCTGATACGCGGTTTGCACGATTTCTTCTACCAGAGAAAACTTGACCCGATTGCTCCAATACCCGATTAAGTCGCCATCCACATACACCGGAGCAGAAAAACCCAAAGTTAACCCGTCATCTCCCGAATACACCGACTTCACATCTTCATCGATATGGACGTCTTCAATGTAGGTCCCGGTCGCCGTATCATTACCGGGAGCCGTAAAAGGTTGTCTCGTGGTAAATGCTTTAGCTTCCACCGCCTTAAACCACGGAGCGTCCGTATATTTTTTGGAATAAATTGCCGTGGTGTCAATCGGATTCCCTTTCGCATCTTTGGAGTTCACGGCCATGACATCTCCAACGGGATCTACCAATATTGTCAAATAATAAATACCGGAAGTCGCAACATATTGGTTCATGGCACTCGCTATGGCGTTATTCTCCTTGCTATACCAATGATAGCGTTCACCCACGATCCTATTAAGACCAAAAGATTGAGGATCTCCATACCGTTCGAACAAATTCCGATCGATTTTATCTCCAATAGTCTCCGCCACAGCTTGCACACGCAGACCGGCGGCTGATTCCATTTCCCCGGTAGCCGAAGACCCTAGGTATCCCACGGCGGCCATCGGCACAATGCCAAAGATGGCGAACAACACCACCAACTTGGTTGCAATTCCCAACCTGAAAATTGTGTTCCCCATCCTGTTCATAAAATCCTCGCTGACTGCTCTAATGTTGATATTCGCCCATGGAGCCCTGGACCATCCCTGGCCTTAGTTCCTTCCGGTCAGGCATGGATCTCAGCGTTTTCTTCAACGTCTTGAATTTTTCCCACGACGGTTACTTCCTCCTCAGTAAGAACTCGATCAATGTCCAACAGGGTCACTAAGCGATCCTGGGCATTACCAATGCCGGCGATAAACGTGACATCGACCGAAGTGCCCATGTCCGGAGGGGCCTGAATATCCTTGGCATTCATATCCAACACGTCGGACACCGCATCGACCAGAAAACCCATCACACGATTCCGGACATTGACCACAACAACAACGGTAAACGACGTGGGTTCGGTCACCCCCATGCCGAATTTCATGCGTAGATCCACAATGGGCACAATTGTGCCACGAAGGTTGAGGACCCCTTTAAGAAATTCCGGGGTATTGGGAATCCTGGTCACGGTGGTATATCCCTTGATCTCCTGAACTTTTAAAATATCCACTCCGTAATATTCATCCGCCAGATTGAAGGTCAGATATTGTTGATGGTCGCTGGCATACGTTGTTCGAATCGAGCGTTGCTCTTTCGGTTCAACCGTTGCGGTCGTCATAATCAGGCTCCTTTGTCATAATTTTTTGATATCCACCCTCATTTACCCGGCAAGAAGTGAGCATAAGGCGCAAGAAAGAATTCGGGCCATTTTTTCTCTCCCTACTCTTTACGCTTTACCTTTTACCTCTTCCTTACGCCGCCGCAATGTGCCCAACCCGGGCTAATTTGGCTAATCCCGGTATATCCAATATCAAGGCAACTTGCCCGTCCCCCAGAATTGTGGCTCCGGAAATCGCCTCAACCTTGCGAAAATTCTGCTCTAAACTCTTAATGACTACTTGTTGTTGCCCCGTCAGTTCATCCACTAGCACGGCCAATCGCCGACCATCGGTTTCCACAATCACCAACAAGGCCTGTGAAGGATCAGTAAACTCGGGCGTGAGGTTAAAAGCCTCATAAAGTTTAACCACCGGCACCCATTCTCCACGAAGACTGACCACCTCGCCTTTCCCCACGATCCGTTGCAACTCATTGGGTTTGGGGCGAATGGATTCGGTGACCGCAATCAGCGGGATAATGTAGTTATCCCGACCGACCCGGACACTCATCCCATCAATGATGGCCAGCGTCAGAGGCAATTTCAGCGTGAGACGAGAGCCCTTGCCCATTGCGCTCTGAATGTCCACTGACCCGCCAAGACCTTCAATATTCCGCTTCACCACATCCATACCCACCCCTCGACCTGACACATCGGTGATGGTCGCTGCAGTGGAAAACCCGGGGCGAAAAATCAGTTGATACACGGCCTCATCCGACAAATTGCTGCCATCGGCAATGATCCCCTTTTCTACAGCTTTTTCAATGATCTTTTCCCGGTTCAAACCTCGCCCGTCATCTTCCACAGCGATACAAATATTCCCGCCATCGTGATACGCATGAAGACGAATGGTTCCTCGTTCAGACTTGCCTTGAGCCACCCGGTCTTCGGGTAACTCCAAACCATGATCCGCCGAGTTACGAATCAGATGGGTGAGCGGATCGCCAATCGCTTCAATCAGCGTTTTATCCAATTCTGTTTCCTCGCCCGACATGACCAATTGAATCTGCTTCCCACTTTTCCCTGCGAGATCCCGAACCAACCGTGGGAATCGGTGGAATGCACTGCCGATCGGCATCATCCGAATGGACATGACCCGTTCCTGTATCTCTCGGGTATTACGTTCCAATTGGGTAATCCGTTCCTGCAGAACCGGGAGTTGTGCGAGAGTAAATTTCTCACTCAGATCGGTGATCATCGATTGAGTAATCACCAATTCTCCGACTAGATTAATTAATTTATCGATTTTTTCTGTATCAACCCGGATAGACGCCACTTCATTTTTTTTCAATTGCTGCTGCTTCTGAAGCGCCTTATCGACTTGTTGGGGAGACACCTTTTTCTCCTCCACCAGAATTTCGCCAAGAGGCTTTTGCTTAGCGAGACTTTCTGCGACTTGCTCCGGAGTCACCACCCCTTCTTCCACCAGAATATCCCCCACCCGTTTATAGGATTCCGGTTTTTTCGGTGCGCAATCGATGATGGTGAGCTCACTCCCATCCCGGACAAACGCAAACACCTCCTCGACCTGTGCAATAGGTGCATCCGTTTCCAATTCCACCTTCCAACTGAGATAACATCGTTCAGGATCGAGTAAGTTCAAAGCGGGAAGACCATCGGTTCTCACATGCAGCAATTTCACCATTCCCAACTCATGCAGTTCCTTAAATAGTTGAGCCGGATCCATTCCCCGTTGAAATAATTCCGGCAAGGGGGTCCAATCAATCTGGACCCTTCGCCACGTGGCCACTTGAGGCGGAGAACCCTGGGAAGCGGTTTCAGCTATAGACCTCTGTAGTGCAGGAGCGGTCGCTCCCTTCTGACAGGCCTCCAATTCTTCTTCTAAGACGTGAATGGCGGTCTCATCGGCTGCCTCACCCCCTTGCGCCGCGTCCAAAAGACTTTTTAAACCATCCAACGCCCGTAACAACACATCGATGACATAAGGGGTTACCGGCATTTTCTCATTCCGGAGGTCATCCAGAATGTTTTCCATTTTATGAGTCAACTCGGCAATAGCGGTAAAATGAAACATCCCCGCGTTGCCTTTAATTGAATGGGCACCCCGAAAAATACGATTCAGTAAGTCCAGGTCAGTCGGACGTTGCTCTAACGCCAATAAACCGGACTCGATGGTTTCCACATGTTCCGCCGATTCAGTAAAAAATGACTCTTGAAACCGCGAGAGATCAACCGTCATTGAATGAACTCCTTTTGGTAAGGAGTGAATAGTGAGGAGCGCGTGCCTCTTCTCCCTCACCGTTTCACTGTAGATTTCCTTCTTGATTCGCTCTGACTAGTGAAGCGTTATGGCTAATTTCCTCTACTTGCTTGATGGGCCCAGTGATCATCATATTGATTGGAAGGGGTTGGAATTTCATGACTCTTGAGTGAGATATCGTAGACCATGGACCAACTCGTCCAGCCATTCTTTCTCGCTCACTAAACGCTGGGAATTAGGTAGGATCTGCATTAACTCTTTTTGGGGATTGTTTATCAACCCATTCAGTTTTCTTTGCCCGCATTCCTGTGCATCTGATCAAATATCCAATATTATTCATGTGATGAAACGCCTTTTATGAGTCTATAAGGCATCACGGCAAACACCCATTCACGCTCCACGACTTTCTCACCAACTCTTCTCAACCTGGTAGAACTTTCTTAATCGTGGCTAACATTTGTTCTGGATTAAACGGTTTCACGACCCACCCCGTCGCTCCGGCGCTTTGCCCTTCTTTCTTTTTGTCATCAGATGATTCAGTGGTTAACATGAGAATCGGGGTGAACTTATGGGCGGCCATGCCCCGCACGGCCTTAATCAGAGAAATCCCATCCATGTTCGGCATATTCAGATCCGTAATCACCAAATTTGGCTTCGCCCCTCCATTGAGTTTATCCACGGCTTCTTTTCCATCTCCAGCCTCGACCACTTCATAGCCGGCACCAGTCAGCGTAAAGCTCACCATTTGACGCATCGAGACGGAATCGTCCACGACTAAAACTGTCTTGCCCATAACTTTACCTCACTTTGATTCTGTGAATTTCTCAGTTGACCCTGTACAATCAGATTTGACTTGCGACCTCCTCACAAATTTTTTCTTAAAGGAGTAAAGATGAGACGTAAGGGAGAAGAAATTCACCTTCACACATGTCCCTTCCTCCTTCACCTCTTCAGAATAACGTGATGTTATCTCCTTCATCCGAGCCGGTTCCGATCATCACCGTCCCTTGACCGGAACGCGCAGACTGCATCGTGAGTCGTTCAGACTCCATGGTGTAGGTGTGCTCGAGATTCCGGATTTCTTCGAGCACCTTCGGCATCATGTCTAGCCCGTCGGTATCGTCGGCAACCGCTTGGAGCGGCGCATGGATTCTCTCCAATGGCTGGTAGACATGCTCCAGCTTTTGACGGGTGATATCTTGAAATTGCATGGACATCACAATTTGGCCGATATCCTTGCCCAGTTCTTTGGTTCGCCCCGAATTGTGTCCAACGCTCTTTTTTAAGGTTTCATTTTTTTGACCCATGATCTTAATCATCTCCAGAACCTGGTTCTGAGCTTCTACCGTTTCCGATAAGTCTAAAGACGCCAACACCTGGAGTTCCGACATGGCCGATTCGGTTGTACCTTTGACCGTCGTCGCAAGAGTACGGATTTGTTCTGAAGCCTGCGCGGACCGATTCGCCAATTTCGTGACTTCGTCCGCCACTACAGCAAACCCCCGGCCATGCTCTCCTGCCCGAGCGGCTTCAATGGCCGCATTGAGTGCTAAGAGTCGTGTTTGATCGGCAATGAATTCGACTTCCTCCACTACCTCTGAAATTCGAGAGGTGGTTTCCAAGGCCTGCTCCATCACGTTCACTGTTGCAAGGGTCACCGTGGTTGTCTGGGTGACTTGTTTGACGAACATTTCTATGGTCTTTTGTGTGTCATGAAGGATCCGGTCGACCGTGTAGTCATCCTTCCCGCCATGCCCCTCTGCCATAAGTAACAACGCTTCAGTTTCCTCCACCTGCTCTCTGGCATTTCGTGAAATTGCCTGAAAGCGTTGAATCAGGCCATCGGCCGCTTGTCCCGTTTCTTGAATGACCGCCTTGATCTGTCCAACAAAAACCGGAAATACCGGCGCCAGACACTGGCAAAATGCCTTCCAGTTCTCCAACCAACATCGCTGAGCCTTAATGGCTTCCTGTAGTTGCTTTTCCAGCCGATGGATGTGCATCTGCCTACTCCTGGCGCCCAAGGCATATCCCATCCCTATACCCGCCACCACGATACCTATCCATATCATCCAATCACCGTTCACACGTCACCTCATTCTTGGATCTCGATGAATATCTACTTCGTTAGCAATTGGTCCTGTGTTACGACTCCTGGGTCGGGAGAAACTGTGCAAATCCAATTTGCTCAAACTTGTCCCGGATACGACTGGAATACCCCTGCAGGGTGACCCGCCCGGAACGGGTCGCCGCTACCAACAGCTGGACACAAGAAGAATCCATATAGTTCACGGCCCCTAAATCAATCCGGAGAGGCCCTTCCTGTTGATGTAAGGACATTAAATCGGCATGAAATTGTGCCGCCTCAAAAATGGTGAGATCGCCTAGTGGCCTGAGAACGGCGTCCTCAGGATTCAATGACGTGACTTGGCATTCTTCCATAGTACCCTTTCATCTTTCGTAGGAGAAAAACGTGAACATTCCAACAACCGTTTCTGGCTGGCCTGACGCGTCCATTCCCAGGTAGTGTCCTTAAACATGTCAATAAAAAAACAGGAGACAACGAAACCTTTCGGAGTCCATTGGACCTTACTTTAGATGGACGCAATTTTTCCTTGGTGTACCCTTAACAGTGAGGGGTGAAGGGTCTCGGGCCACGTTTCCAATTACTGGCATCGTCACTTCTCCTCATTCTTAACGCTTTCCCACTCACGCCCGATCGGATTGGTGAGCGGCCATAGGGATTTCAGCTGTCATACCGCTCTCTTCTTTATCGATCATTGAGTCAGTCTTGATGACGCACACGACCTGATTGCCTTTCCCTCGATATTCGACTCTGGAGAAACTTAAGGCCTTGGCCATCGCAATACCTCGTCCATGGCTTTCCAAGATTCGATCCGGGTTGATCTGCTCATACTTCCGCCAGTCGAAACCTGATCCTTGGTCGGTTATGGTTACCTGGATACTATCCACACACCGTTCAAACAACACGTCGACTACCTTATGGATATACTCAGGTAGTCTCGCCCGATGTTGAATTTCTTCCTCCCACCCTCCACTCTTCTGGAGGGCGGTTTTTTCATCGAATCCGATTCCCAAATTTCCATGTTCCACCCCATTGGCCAACAATTCATTCAATCCGAACACGACTTTTTCTGAATTTGGACAAGCTCGCCCTAACAAGAATGCCAGGTCATACGCCTCTTCCATGGTTCGAACGTGAAAACGGCCGTGCTGCAATAATTCAATAATCTGAGATTGCTGGTTAAGGTTTCGGAATATCCGTCTCCATTTCGATCCCTCTTCAACCGCGGCATTCACAATCCGCAATAACAACTGCCGGTCAAAAGGCTTGACCAGATAAAAAAAGACTCCCGCTTCAATACCGTCACCGATTTCTTTCGGCGATCCTGCTGCGGTTTGCATCACAACCGGAAGCCATCGAAGGCGTTCATCAGCTTTCAGATACCCCAAAAGGTCAAGACCATTCATCCCCGGCATCATTCGATCCAACACCATGGCATGAAAATCTTGTCCTTCCTTTCGTAAGAACGCTAAGGCCTCTTCCCCATTATGTGCCTGAACAAGTTCATAGGGTTCATCCTTAAGACATTCGACAAGAACTTCCAGGTTTAGCTCATCGTCGTCAACCAACATGATACGAGGGTAAGGGTTTTTCATACATGCCAACCTGACAACGACCAATCGTGAGGGGTCAAATCTGAAACAGAAGGGGTAAGCATAAGGGGTCAATAAGGAAGATACACCCAACTCCCGTCACCTGACGTTTCATTCCTTACGTCCTGCTCTCTCACCCACAAAACTCCACTCCGAGTAAGGCGACGTCATCCTCAAATCCACTATGGGCATTCCATGTCCGGCTCTGGTCGATAATACGGGACAATCCCGATCGCATCGATTGACTGGAGACTTCCTCAAGTGCTTGCTGAAGTCTTGTTCTCCCCCAAATCTCTTCCTGAAGATTCATCACCTCATAAATCCCATCGCTAAAAAGGTACAACCGATCACCGGGATTTACTCTGATGAAATCCGTCCCATACTCCTCGTCAGGCGAAAAGCCAATAGGCCAGGATTCATGGCCCAACACCATTGAAGACCGATCCTTTTTCACAACAATTGAACCGGGGTGTCCCGCAGTCGCATATCGAAGAAGGCGCGTGGAGCATTGCCATACCCCAACCCAGATCGTGAAATACTCCCCCTCATCGCTCATGGGATATAGTTGGTTCAGACTCGTCAGGATCTGGCCTGGATCGTACGAGGGAAACATTTGTTGGATGTGTTCTCCCTTAAAAAAGAGAGATAACGACACGGCACGTAACGCAGGCCCAATCCCATGTCCTGACATGTCCAACACCATGAGACCGAGATGGTCGTTTCCCCATCGCGCAACCTGAAAAAAATCCCCTCCCAATTGCGAGGACGGCAAAAATTCCCAGTCGACCCGCACTTCGGGAATCACTTCCCCCGCCCGGGGAAGCAGACCTCGCACAAAGGTTGAAGCCGAGCGGAGCTCAGAATGTAATTCCTCCTGCTTTTGTGATAACAAACGATTGGACTCTTCCACATCCAGCATTAACTGGCGCGCTCGTAGGCCCGCGCACACTCTAGCGACAATTTCATGATCGGAAGCGCTCTTGGATAAGAAATCATCCGCCCCCCGGCTGAGCCCTTCGGCAATTTGCGTCGGGTGGTCCAATGCCGTCATGAGAATAAAATGGATCGTGCGATAGCGCTCATCTTGTTTAATCGCTTCACAAAGTCCAGGACCATCCAGACGGGGCATCACCCAATCCGACAGGATGAGATCCACCGGTTCCTGATCAAGAATGGCTAGAGCTTCTTCTCCATTATTAGCCTCCAATAATCGATACGGCAGTTTGGCCAAACGCTTCTTGGCGACCATCCGAACAACTATTTCATCATCCACAAGGAGAATAGTATAAATAGGATCGTTGGTCCGCCCTTTCACATCCAAGTTTTTTTCCATCGTCATCGGCTTCATTGAACCCACAGAGATATTTGGTGATTACGGAACAAGGGAAAATTGAGGAGTCAGTTGATAGAAAAAAGATTTTCCTCGCCTTACTGACCGGCCTCACCCTTCACACTAGGAATATGGGTCATAAACCAGAGAAAGATGTCCGATAGGCAATGCAGGCATGACGGAAAAATCTTTACCGCCTTATGCCTTACTCCTCACGCCTGACCCCCACACGCATTTCTATGGACCGAGCCGGGTATGAAGAAGGGCCTTCAGACGAATCATGGCTTGTGCATGTAACTGACAAATTCGGGATTCCGTGACGTGCAACACGACTCCAATCTCTTTCATGGTCAACTCTTCAAAATAATAGAGGGTCAGCACCAGCCGTTGCCGTTCCGGCAATCGCTCAATGGCATCGACCAACGCATGGCGGGCATCCTCCGACACCAGGGTCTCCAACGGCGAGGGTTGGTCTCGATCCGCCAGCGCATCCAAGATGGGATGGGAGTCTTCATCATTGGTGCCCAAATCATCCAAACTTAACACGACGGCTCCTTTGGCCTGCAGGAGAGTCTCGTCCACCTCTTGAGCTTCCATGCCTAAGGATTCTGCGAGCTCTTCCTCCGTCGGCGGCCGCCCTTTTCGTTTCGTCCATTCATTGGCCGCATGCTGAATTTTCCCGATACGTTCCCGAAGAGACCGCGGCACCCAGTCCATCGCCCGAATTTCATCCAGCATCGCTCCACGAATACGGAACTCGGCATAGGTGCGAAATTTAATTTCCCGTGAGGGATCGAATTTCGTCAGGGCGTCCAAAAGCCCGACCATTCCCGCACTCATGAGATCTTCCACATTGAGCCCACTCGACGCTCGCATGGCCATTCGCATGGCCATGTATTTAATCACCGGCAAAAACTCCTGAACCAACGTCTCACGTTCCTGGGTGGAAAGCGAAAGTTTCGTCGGAATGGACGATGCCGGTTTCTCCGAAACCGGTCTCTCTGAAACCGTTGTTACCGCGCCACGTTTCATACGTTATCCTTCCGTCACAGTTCGAGTGGCTCCCAAGGCAGCAGGACCGAACAGTTGAAAGCCCCCCTGCCAGGAACAATCTCCTCTCCAATCATTGAGGGTCTTCACCAACGAAGAAAAGGCTCGACTCGCCGGTGCGCGCGGATAGACATCGCACACCGCGCGTTGTTGAGCCACGGCCATCGCCACATAGTCGTCTGCGGGAACACAGCCGAGGTAATCGAGCGAAATATTCAAAAACCGATCCGTCACCAGACTCAACTTCCGAAACACATCTTTACCTTCCTGTATATGTTTTACTTTATTGACCAGCATGCGGAATGTCCGCAAGTGATATCGAGTAGATAGAATTTTGACCAGAGCATACGCATCCGTCAGCGACGTCGGATCGGGCGATACGACTACCAGTGTTTCGTGAGCCACTAAACTAAAATACAAGACATTCGCTGAAATCCCGGCTGCACAATCAATGAGCAGCAAGTCCGGGGGAGACGCCAACTGAAGAAAAGCCGATTGTAAATGGAGTTGCTGCTCATGCGTTAACTGAGTGAAGGCCTGGCCACCGGACGTTGCCGGCAACAGGCGAATACCTTCGGGCCCGGGTACAAGGACTTCCTTCAAGCTTCGTTGCCCGGAGAGCACGTCCTCAATCGTATACTGCGGAGTCAGACCCAAGAGAATGTCGACATTGCCTAATGCGAGGTCCGCATCCATGATCAATACCTTGCGCCCCTGGCGAGCCGCAGCCACCGCTAAATTTGCAACGACATTACTTTTTCCTACCCCCCCTTTTCCCGAACTGACCGCAATTACCTGAATCCGTGATGGTTCCTGTGGGGCAGAGGTCATGGCGGCACGTAGCCCACTGGCTTGATCCAATCGTCGTTGAGCCGGGACGCCAGGTACCAGCACCGGTGTGGATAATGATCCGCCCATTAGTGCGCCACCCCCGTCAACGGAACAGCTTCTTGAAGATTCTGGCCTGGTGAGTGGCCCCAAGCCAATTCAACGAGGCGTGTTCTGGTGGCGACTTCTAAATCTTCAGGCACACGCTGCCCGGAAGAGAGATAGGAGACCGGCAGGCCCGTCTGTGACAAAACGTTATACAAACCGCCTCCCATCGCCACCTCATCCAATTTCGTAATGAGGAGCTTATGGATAGGAACTGCCTGATAGCGGCGAATGGTTTCCATCTGCACCGACTCAGCCATCGGGGCGGCTAACACCAGATGCGTTTCCACATGTAATTGTCCTCTGGTGATCGCGAGTAATTCATCGTACCCGGCTTGATCTTTGGGGCTTCGCCCCGCCGTATCAATCAACAGCAAATCCGCATGCTGATGTCGTCCCATGCACTCCATGAAATCCTTATGGGAGACCGCCACTTCAAGGGGAATTTTTAAAATTTTCGCAAACACTCGAAGTTGTTCTACCGCTGCCACACGATACGTATCCAACGTAATCAACACGGTTCGCCGATGCTCATCCTGTTGACGGGCCAACCCTGCCAACTTGGCAATGGTCGTCGTTTTTCCCACGCCTGTCGGCCCAACCATCATCATCACTTTTTGGCCATACTGCTTGGACACCGCTGGACCCGAGACGGCTACCCCCTCTTCCATCCGTTCCCACAACAGACTTTTCATCGCCTCGCGATTCCCCACACCGGCAGTCCCGAGCGTTTCCACTACTGCACGAACCAGATGATGTGCAGTCTGAGGATTCACGCCCTGACTCACCAACGACTGGTAAACGTCCATCACATCTCCGGGTAACCCTTCAACCCGTTTGTCCATCTGACTTCCCAATACTTGTCCCACCACAATCCGCAAACCTTCCAATTCCTGTCGCAAGGGCCCTAACACCCGTTCAGGGTCTTGTTGTTCTTCCCGCAACCGCTGAATTTCCTGGCGCATTTCATGGAGGTTCTGAGTCACCGGATCGAGCACTGTCGCCACCTGAAGAGCTTCCGAAAAACTGGAATCAGTTTTGGGTTGCCCCGGTTGACGAACCGGCACATCAGGCACGATACGTTTGGCCATGAGGGACTGAAGGGATCGATCAACACGTGCGGCAGGGGCTTCTTCCACTTGGGCCGAACGATCCACCGCCGCGGTGACTTCAATGACGGATTGACTTAGCAGACCGAACAAGCCTCCCCCTTTTTGAATGCGGCGGGACGAGACAATGACCGCCTCAGGTCCCAGTTCGGCTTTCACCGCTTGGAGAGCTTCTTGTAATGAAAGGGCTTCAAACCGTTTCAGCTTCATGTGGCATCCTCACAACTTCAATAGCTTGAATTTGGGTCTTAGGGTCCAACTCGTTCGGAGAAAGTACCGCCAGCGCATGCACGCCCGGCGAAACTAAGCGATACAGTTGGGATCGGATCGACTGGGAACATAACAGCACGGGTTGATATCCTTGGCTTACGACTCGCTCTATGGCCTGACGGACCGATAGAATTACCTGATTCAACAAACTGGGAGGCAACCCACCTGGCTCTCCATTACCACTCGGACGCATCGCCTCCATCAAACGACGATCCAGCATCGGATCCAGGCTAATCACCTGCAGTAAACCGTCGGGGTTGGCGTATTGGGACGAAATCGTTCTGGATAAATTTTGCCGAGCATATTCGGTCAGGGTGTCAGGATCCTTACTCTGAGTGGTGTAATCCGCAACAGTTTCCAGAATGGTCCGCAAATCGCGGATGGACACCCGTTCTCGTAAGAGATTTTTGAGGATTCTCACCACCGCTCCTAACGATATTTGAGTCGGAATCAAGTCATCCACCACTTTGGGATACGTCTTAGCGAGATTATCCAGCAAATTCTGGACCTCTTGCCGACCCAGCAATTCATGCCCATTGGTTTTAATAAATTCGGTCATATGCGTGGCAATAATGGCCGGGCCATCGACGACGGTGTATCCCTCCATTTGAGCACGCTCTTTTTCTGCCGGGGTAATCCAGACGGCCGGCAATCCGAAACACGGATCTTTTCCCGGCTTTCCTTGTAGGCCCTTTTTTGCATGACCGGGATTGATGGCCAATAAATGCCGAGGCATTAATTCTCCCTTGGCCACCTGAATCCCCTTCAACAAAATATTGTACTCGTGCGGTTTGAGCTGAAGATTGTCCCGGATATGCACGGCCGGCACGACAAATCCCATATCAAGAGCCGTTTGACGCCGGATAGCCCGAATCCGTTCTAACAGCTCCCCTCCCTGGGCTTGATCAACAAACGGCACAAGTCCATAACCGACATGCAACTCCAGAAGATCCGGAGGGGTGACCGAATCCACCGATTCCGTGCTGGAAGAGATCGACGGAACTTTTTTCTTGGGGAGATGTTTCAGACGAGCGGCTTCTTGCTTCTGATGCCACAACACATAGGCGAGGCCGGCGGTCATCGATCCCAGCAACAAAAAGGCGACATGCGGCAGCCCGGGAAGAAATCCTAAAAAAAACAGCATGCCGGCCACCGCAGCCACAAGATGGGGATTAAAAAAGATTTGATCGGTTAAATCACGCCCAAGGCTGGTCTTGGTCGAAACCCGCGTCACAATGATGCCGGCGGCAGTCGACATAATCAGAGCAGGGATTTGCGCCACAATGGCGTCTCCCACCGTCAGCAGCGTAAAGCGTTTGGCGGCTTCAATAATGGACATTCCATGCTCCAATACGCCGATGCCCAATCCACCAATGACGTTGATAAAAATAATGAGTAGGGCGGCTATCGCATCGCCACGAACAAACTTACTGGCACCGTCCATGGATCCGTAAAAATCGGCTTCCTGCGAAATAGCCTCCCGGCGCTTCCGTGCTTCTCCTTCGTCAATTATTCCCGCATTCAGATCCGCATCAATACTCATTTGCCGGCCGGGCATCGCATCCAGAGTAAACCGCGCGGCGACTTCCGCAATACGGGTGGCGCCCTTGGTGATCACGACAAAATTGATGATGACCAGAATTGAGAAAACCACGATGCCCACCGCATAGTTTCCTCCGACTACAAATTCCCCAAACACGGCAATGACCTGCCCGGCGGCGGCCGGGCCCTCATTCCCATGCATGAGAATAGCCCGCGTCGAAGCAATGTTCAGCGCAAGCCGGAACAACGTGGTGAGCAACACCACAGATGGGAAGACGGAAAACTCGGCGGGACGACCGGCATGCATGGTCACCAACAAAATCAGGACAGCCAGGGTAATGCTAAAGGATAAAAAAAGGTCCAGAAGAAATGGGGGGAGAGGTAAAAGCATGAGGAGGAGCATCCCCACCACCCCGATCGGCAAAAGCACATCCCCATAATGCGCGGGAGTCAATTCGTCTCGTAATTTTTGAGAATCAAATGCCATGAGTGCCTTGATCACTTACCGCGTTCGCAACCGTTTATCCTCTATTTTCACACGACTTTCCTCAACCTCGTGAAGCGTGATGGGAAGAGAGGGAGGAGACAGAAGACAGAAATTCTTGACCCATCCAGACTCTCTGCCTGTCACACAATATGTCATCACGTTCCCTCTTGCATTTTCTTCAAGCGATACACGTAGGCCAAGACCTCGGCAGCCGCCTGATACAACGCACTCGGCACTTCCTGACCGATTTTCACTGCTTTATACAGACCGCGAGCCAAACTGCGGTTTTCAATTATCGGGACGTCTGCATGACGCGCGATTTGCTTAATCTTTTCAGCCATAAACCCTGCGCCTTTCGCCACCACCACTGGAGCGTCCATTTTTCCCGTTTCATACCTGAGCGCCACGGCCACGTGAGTAGGATTGGTAATCACCACATCGGCTTTAGGCACCGCCTGCAACATCCGTTGTCGGGCACGTTCCCGTTGTAAACTGAGCCGGCGCGATCGAATCTGCGGATCACCTTCCACATCCTTTGACTCGTCTTTAACTTCCTGTTTGGTCATCTTGTGATCTTCTGTATGCTGCCACCGCTGATACACGAAATCGATGATCGCCAAGAGAAGCAGGGACCCTCCGACCGACCACATAATAGTCTCCAACAGACCCCATACACCCCCCACCGCCTCCGTCAACTGAAGGAGAGGAAGCTGAAGAATCGCGAGCAGGTTATGAGACAGAACCAGATAGGCAATTCCACTCACGCTCGCCAATTTGAGTAAGGACTTTAAAAGGTCGACGACCCCTTTCCAGGAAAAAATACGCTTCAACCCATTGGAGGGATTCAATTTGGAAGGCTTGGGCTTCAAGCCCTCTTCAATCCAAAGCGGCCCCGTTTGTAGAATGATGGCGAGAAAGGCGAACACTCCAACCAGGAGGCCGAACGGAATAAGGGGAACAAAAGCCTGGGAAGCAATATCTAACAACAAGATATGCGTGGACTGAGCATCTAACTGAAGGGTTCCAGCTTGCCCCAACCACTTTTGGTAATGATTAAAAAATTGAGTGAACGCGTGAGGCGCCCACAGAGAAAGCAGCCCCACACCACCCAACAAGACAAACAACGAGGGCAATTCCCGGGTCATCGGCACTTGGCCCTTGCGACGAGCCTCTGCTAAACGTTTCGGACTCGGTTGCTCTGATTTATCCGCCCCGTCTTTATTCTCAGCCATGCCCTAATTCCTGTAATAAATCCCACAAGACTGTTTCCATCCCGATAATAAAGTCTTGAAAAACCAAGGCGATGAAGGGCAAGCCCAGTCCTAACACCAATAATCCGACCGCAATTGTTATGGGAAAACTGGTGAGCATCACGTTCATTTGAGGAACCAGCCGGCCAAGAATCCCCATAATAAAATGAACTAAAAATGTGGCCCCCATCACCGGGAAGGCCAGTTTCATTCCCGTGTCGTAGGTGCGTTGAATCACTCCAGTCACATCGCTCAGGAGGGGGGCGCTTAAATGGGCGCCAAAGGGGGGGATCAACAGGAAACTACTGCCCAACGCCAACAACACCAAATGATGCCCATCGACTTGAAAGTACAGAAGGGTTGCCAGAATGGTCAGTAACTGTCCAAACACCGGGGTTTCCACTTGGGTGACAGGATCCAACACTCCGGCCATAGCAAACCCTACTTGAAAACCCATCACACTTCCCGCGAGTTCCACCGCTGTCATGAGTAATCGCAGAGCCAAGCCTAAGACCAGACCCACAAGCAATTCGGCACCCAACGCGATGACCAGATTTCCGGGTTCCAACCAATTGGGTGGAAGGGTAAATGTGACGATAGGCATCAGGAGGATGGCGATGATCACCGCCATTCCGATTTTGATGCGACTCGGAACCGATCGTCCTCCCAGCAACGGTAACGCCGACAGGATAACGGCCGTGCGCACGAGCACGACCACGAATTGCCACACTTGC
Source organism: Nitrospirales bacterium (assembly GCA_021604105.1). Classification (GTDB taxonomy): domain Bacteria; phylum Nitrospirota; class Nitrospiria; order Nitrospirales; family UBA8639; genus Nitrospira_E. The sequence continues at coordinate 59,544 of BQIW01000001.1, forward strand.
TGAATCGCTACATCCCAGTGAACCACCGGTTACCGAGCATCTTTCTCATACATGTCGCAGGTCGATTCCATGGTTTATTGGGCAAAATCGGGTATTCTTGCCCATACCCCTGTCATGAATCCCACAAGAATTTCCACCATCCAGGGAAACATGACCAAGAGCACGACAAACATTGTGGCAATCTTTGGCAAAAAGGTGAGGGTCATTTCATTAATTTGAGTCATGGCTTGGAAGGCACTCACGCAGAGTCCGACCAGTAAGCTGAGACCCAACATTGGACCCGCCACAAGCAGGATGGTTTGAATCGCCTCCTGACCGATACTCAACACACTTTCGGCTGTCATGTCCGTAACCCTTTCAACCCTGCCATGAAGGATAAACGATGCGTTGTGAGGAAAAACCGCGATGCGTAAAGCAGCGGGAAGCGGAGGAGAAAACAAACCGTGGCAACCCGGCATTCCATACCTGCCTTACGCCCCAGGGTTTACGTCTTACGGATTTTTCTTATCAAAAACTATTCATCAGCGCTCCCACGACCAAAAACCAGCCATCAGCCAACACAAACAGCACCAACTTAAACGGCAATGAAATCATGATTGGTGGCAACATCATCATACCCATGGACATTAAAATACTGGCGACAATCATATCGATCACGAGAAACGGCACATAAATGAGAAAGCCAATTTGAAACGCCGTGCGCAATTCACTCGTGACAAACGCCGGCACCAGGACATGGAACGGAACATCATCAGGCGTCTGAGGGTGAGGAACTTTCGCCATTTCCACAAACAAGGTTAAATCCTTTTCCCGTACTTGTTTCAGCATGAACATTCTTAACGGAATTTTGGCCCGATCCAGCGCCACTTCCTGTGTCACCTGCTGTTCCAATAGGGGGTTCAGGGCCTCCACCCGAATTTGTTCCCACACCGGCATCATAATAAACAGCGTTAAAAACAGGGCCAATCCAATCATCACCTGATTGGGTGGCGCATGCATGGTCCCCAACGCCTGTCGAAGCAGACCCAGAACAATCACGACGCGTGTAAATGCCGTCACCAACATCAACAGGGCTGGCGCAAGGGTTAAGGCCGTCAGGAGAAAGAGGATGCGAAGCCCAAAAGTCCATGGTTCGGTGCCATCCAATCCGGACACCTGTAAGCTGATCGACGGATCCTTGGTGGCCTGGGCAAAAGCCGAAGTCGGCAGCCCCATGGCCAGAATCAGGCCAAACAGTCGCCACCGGTCACGTCCTCCACGAAACCCGCAAAAGGGGGTGATCACGACCTTTCTTCTCCCCTCACCCGTACGACGCCTTTGGACAATCGTATAGGAGGTTCGGAGGTCGTCGATCCCCTTTCGGACTTCCCAAACGCCTGCCGGGTCCACTGTCCCAACCAGGCGCCAACCGGCCCGGCAAGCGGGTTCCCAATAGAGCGGAGCCGATCAATCCGGTCAGCATCCGCCACTGTCGTCAGTAATGTCATCTCTCGTGCCGTCGTCCCCAACACCAACACTTCTCCGGCCACCTCCACGAGCATGATATGCTTTCCCGTCCCGACCCGGAGCCCGCCTAGAATGCGCATCACCGGATCACCGCTCTTTCCCGGCAATTCCCCGAATGTGCGCCGAACCCAGGCTAATCCTCCAAGAAGAACCAGGACCACCAGGGCCAGGGTGCCCGCCATTTTGAGCGCTTCATGGGTGAGATCCATATTGTTCCCGTGAGGCATGCAGTGGTGAGGCCGGAAACAGCCTCTCTCTCACGCCTTTCTCCTTACACCAGACGGCCTGACGTCCCTATCGAAGTTTATTCACACGTTCGGTCGGGCTAATCACATCCGTGAGACGGATGCCGAATTTCTCATTCACCATCACCACCTCACCACGCGCGACTAACCGTTCATTCACCAACACTTCCAACGGTTCACCGGCGAGTTTATCCAATTCCACAATGGAGCCCGGCCCTAATTGCAACAAGTCCTTAATCAACATTCGGGTATTACCCAGTTGCGCGGAAAGCACCAACGGAATATCTAAGATGCGATTTAAATTCTGATCGTGAGACGTATGCAATTGTGGCGTTGGACTGGTGCTACTCGCCGCCACCTCATGTTTGTTGGCCACTGCGTTCTGTTCCTTTTCAGCCGCTTCCTGCGCTAACGCCTCCATCATTTCCTTTTCAGCATCAAACGTGTTCATATCGATGTTATCGTCTTCACTCATCGCTCATCTCCAGGTTTTCACCGTCAGTGACTGGCCGGCATCTCATCGAGTTCACCGGCCATTATTCTCTTGCCAGAATGATGTCGTTGATCTGAAATGATTGGACCCCCTTTGTCGTTCCCGGAGATCCAAGAAACTTTGGAACCCCTTCCACCGTGGCTGTGAGCTGCTGGGTGGTCCCTTGATTTAACCCGATGACATCGCCAGGTGAAAATTGCATTAATTCCTCCACCGAGATTTCGGTTTCTCCCAGACATACGGACATGGTGACATAGGCTTCCTTCAGCCTGGCCGAAAATCGTTTCAACCAGCCATGGTCCGTTTCAAACGAGTCTCCCTGGAAACTCACCTGCAGACGTTCTCGAATCGGTTCCAACATCGCGTAGGGAAGACAGAGGTGGAGATCCCCCACCGAATTGCCTAATTCAATGCCCAAGGTGACCACAATGACAATGTCCGCCGGCAATACAATAGCGGCCAACTGAGGATTCATTTCTACCCGAACCGCATTGATGAGGAGTTTTTGAACAGGGTCCCAGGCTTTTTGAAGATTCCCCAACCCCATCAGCATGACCTTCTTCATCACGCGTTGCTCAATGATGGTAAAATCCTGCCCTTCCGGCTTCACATGGGTCTGCCCGGCCCCCCCGAAAAAATGGTCGACCAGCAAATACACCGTCGCCGCATCCGTGGCGATCATCGCTAAACCGCGAAGAGGCTCCATGGAGATAATCTGGAGATAGGCCGGGATAGGAAGACGTTTGGTGAACTCTCCGAACTTCATGACCGTCTGATTCGTGACCGTGATCTCAGCGGTTTTACGAAGCACGTCGCTCAGAGAGAGGCGGAACCCACGCGAAAATTGCTGGTGGATGACATCCAGGGTCGGCATTCGCCCGCGGACCACCCATTCCTGATTCCCCAAATCATATGGGATCGGTCCCTCCTGTGGTCCGGCATTGACGGGTTCTTCAGGTTCCGTCTCCACGTCGCCATCGGAAACTCCCCGAAGAAGGGCATCAACTTCATCCTGACTAAGAATTTTTTCCATGGTGAGACGCGGCACAAAGAAACAGTTCTGCTGTCTCTTCTCTCCTCTTTCTAATTCCTGACTCCGGACTCCTGACGGTTTTCCGGTCAGGCTCTACTGAATAATAAAATCAGTAAAATACACATTGGCGACTTTCCCCTTACTCATGACGCCATTGACCCGCGTCATGATTTCCTCTCGAACCCGACGCTTCCCGTTCACTGATCTGAGTAACTGCGATTCTTTACTGCTCAGTAGTACCAGCAACGCGTCGCGAATAGCCGGGATTTTGTGTTGATAATCGGTTTTGTCTTCAGGACGATCTAATTCGAGCTTGATACTTACTTTTAAAAATCGCAGCTCCTCCCGATCCGCTAAATTCAGGAGAAAGGGGTCTAACTCCATCACCGGCCCGGGCTCTTCATGACCGGTCTCGGCTTTGGCATGCTCGTTGTGCTCGCCTGAGGTTTCCTCCTGGCCACTCATGAAATACCAAGCTGCGCCTCCTCCCCCACCGAGAAGAAGGACGCCCGCAATAATGATCAACAGCATTTTTTTTCCGGACCCGGCTTTAACCGGTCCTTCCTCTTTGGAATCGTCTTCAGCCATGCCTCAACCTCACACGCTAAGAAATTTTTGGACCCTCACGTTCCCCTTCCCAAGTCAGCAACCTTTGTGCCACTCCACTTTTCTACGTAAACACGATGTCGTTCAGTCTGTAATACACTGAATTCGCATATGTTTCCTTCACGGTCGTGCCATTAATCGCTGTGGCCCTGAACCAAGATGAGACCTATCTTTTCGTCATTTTCCTGGCAAATCGCGGGAACCTTTGACAGGTTCTTCTGTGGGGAACCGGAGGAGTGAGACGTAAAGATCAAGGCCTACGGTGTATGGCATATGAAGCCATAAAATTGAAACGGATCATGTCTCTTCACCCTTCCCAATTGGCAATTTGCGAGACAAGGGTTTCCACCCTATCCTTAAACCAAAAAAAGCCCCCAGGCAGGAACACCTACCTGGGGGCTTAATCGGTCACCTCCTACGTCAAAATCTAACGAGCCAGATTCACCAATTCTCCGAGTAAATCGTTGGTGGTGGTAATAATGCGGGAATTCGCCTGGAAGCCCCGCTGCATAGTGATCATATTCACTAGCTCTTCACCCAAATCCACATTGGAGGCTTCGAGGGTACTTGCCGATACTTTGCCAAACGCCCCCGTGCCGGGTATCCCGTCCAAGGGAGTGCCGGAATCACCTGATTGGATAAACAAATTTCGTCCAATCGGTTGCAGGCCATCAGGATTAATAAACCGGGTGAGTCGAACCTGTCCCAATGTCCGGGTAGTTCCATTATCAAAGCGTCCAGTGATGATCCCGTCTTCACCGATAGAGGTTCCCGCAAGTGATCCCGGGCCATATCCGTCTTGAGATAAAGTGTCGAGAATCAACGCATTTTGATTCAAAGAGGTGCCCTGTTGTAACAGCCCATCAGTGCCGGCTCCTCCTTCGGTAATACTGGTCCCGAAATCAAAAATGATTCTCTGTGGCGCACCAACTCCACCCGTAAATGTAATGTCATGTCCCGTAGGATCACTTTCGGATGATAAAAATCCGTTAGGGGTATAAGTTAGAGTTCCTTGGGCCACTAAGGCATTGCCTGTAGTGGGATTGTTATCTCCAACTGGGACGGTCACCTCGGAGTCTGGTGCAATCACATTATAGTCCCAGGTATTATTAGCTGTCTTAGCAAAATACACCGTTAAGTCATGACCCGTCCCCTGAGAGTCAAAAACCCGGACAGAAGTACTTCCTGGAAACAACCCACTATTTGATTGAGGATCGAGAACCTGTGCTGTGGTGTATGCGTTGATTGGAGCATCGGCAGCCAGACGCCCGGACATCGCGACATCCAATGTTTGAACCCCTGGTTGAGTGCTGGTGGTTAAGGTTAAGTTTCCAATACTCCCGGTTAGAAGTCCGGTATCATCTGCTTGATCACCTTGCAATCGCAGACCGGCCGGGTTCACCAGGTTTCCTTGTGAATCGATATCAAACTGGCCGGCACGGGAGTAAAAAATATTTCCAGTTGCATCACTCACCCGGAAAAATCCGTCACCATCAATGGCCAGGTCCAAGGCATTGGACGTCGTCTGAAGCGATCCTTGCGTAAAACTTGGATCGATCCCCAACACCCGCACGCCACGCCCTTCCACTAAGGCCGTACTGGTCCCTCCACCGCCGATTGTGGCTCCGAAGAGATCACCAAATGAGACCGACCGGCTCTTATAGCCGATCGTTTGCGCATTGGCGATATTGTTGCCGATCTCACTGAGCGCTCGACTGGTCGCGTTAATTCCACTTGTCGCGGCAAAAAATGCTGAGGTAATTCCCATTGGCGTGTACTCCTTGTTTCTCGATTGACCAATCTGCTGCTGTTTCCCCTACAACCGTGCCCTTCAAAGAATTGAAAGAATGTCCTCCGTGGGTAAGCTTTTTCCACTTTGGAGAACGACCGGATTCTCCGCCCCAAAGGCAATCGTCATAACACGTTCACGAGCGAACGTGAAATTCGGGACAGGCTGTTTATTGGCGTCTTCGGCTTTCACAATGAACTGATAGACGCCTTCGGCCACCCGGTCCCCCGAATCATTTAACCCATCCCATTGAACCTGATTGGTCCCGGCCTTTTGGACATCTGTGGACTCCAGGGTCCGGACCACGTGCTGCTCCGAGTCCAACACCTTGATGGTGACCGACCTGGCTTCTCCACTTAACGCATAGGCCAGCGTGGGCTGTTCATCCTTGGTAAGACTAACGGTATCACCCTGCGTTACCACGGTCCGTCCGATCAAATTCACCAGATCCAATTGTGTCCGTTGGGTATCCTGGCCGATCAATTGTTCCAGGAGTTTATTGGTACCCGTCGTTTGCTCTAACGTGGTGAACTGCGCTAACTGCGCTACAAAATCCTCATTTTGAACCGGATTGGTGGGATCCTGGCTTTGCAATTGCGTGACGAGCAAGCGAAGAAACACATCAGATCCGAGCGCGGAAACCGCCGCTTGCACATTGGCGCCGCCTGTGGCGGTGGCATTCGTTCCTCCTTGTGTCGGCGTCACTTCCATAATTTCAGGCTCCTATTTTTTCCAATCTTCTTTACACGAGTGCATGGTTTTAACTTCTTTAAGCCACCAGGTGGAATCCCTGTTCCTCAGCCCGCCTGCCCATATGGGAGAGCGATGCTGGTGTCTGATGAAGGGACGTCGTACTCGGATGGCTCGTTTGCGTTCCCGCCCCATCCGAACGTGGTTCTGACTCCTGCTCATTCTGGTGATCACGAACTTCCGCGGAAAATTCCTGCAACTCCATCTCGCTCTGAGTCAGTTGCTCTTCCAATTGTGGAACAAATTGAACCGCCAGATTTTTCAACGTGGCTTGATCCATCAACAAACTGGCATAGACCTGCCGGTGCTGCACGCCCACATCAATCTGCACTCGATGGGTTTCGGAAAGTTGCACCTCCATTTGGAGTCGTTGAAGCGCCGGACCGGGAAGATCAGGGACACGCTCTTCCGCCATCCGTACAGTCGGTCCAGGCGTGGAAGAAGACGAGGACTGCTGAAAGCCTGATTGAGAATGGGTTGGATGGCCCATGCCATGATTGAGCCCCTGCCCGGCATTGTGATCCATTCCCGCGGCTTTTCCTGTGGCCTCAAGACCGTCTCTTGAACGGTCGCCTGACAAAGACACATTGGCATCGGCAAGAAAGTCCAGGGGAATCCCGATCGAGGATTCCTTCCCGATTGCGGGCGATTCATTCAGAACGGAGGAAACCCCGCTCAGATATTTCAATCGGTTCTGATTCAATTGAGCCGCATTGGCTATACCTGCCGGCGTTTCACCAAAAGGTTCTGGAACGGGGAACGCCTGATTGACTGGAGTGTTCGCAAGCTTGATCGACTCTTGCGGAGCCCCTATCGGTGATGGAGGATGTTGCAGCAAACGAAGCCCAGTTGCTTGGTTAGGGCTCTGGGGGCGGTCCATTGTGTTTAGCTGAGTCGCGTCAAATTCTGTGACAGCCTTCCCGGGAGCCCCCGGGAGAACATTTTGGAGAACCTGTTCCGAATCAACCTTGGTAACGAGAAGAGCCGCACTCTGATCGGCGAGCGTGCTCCCCACCGATGCCGTCTGACTTAAAGGGGCGCCCGCCAAGAGGGGCAAACCTGTCTGAATGCCCAATACCGCAGGTTGTCTTATCTCTCCTCCGGGTTTTCCGAATGCCAGGGGCGCCACCACCGACCCATCCTGGGATCCATTCCCGGGCAAGAATCCGAACAGCGGCGTTTGGTTCTCCACCTGGCCCCCTGTGCCGTTTCCATGCACGCCTTCTGCTCTCAAGGGAATCGAAGAATTTCCCACTATGACACCTTCTTCGGGTATCCCTTGCCCCTTGTTCTCCAAGAGACTCGCAAGGTACAGGGACGGAAGGGTGTCACCAGAAAGGGCCTGGGTGCCGAACAGCCAATCCTGGTTCGACCCTCGTCCTCCGTCCTCCCCTGACCTTGTCTTGGATACATTGTTCAAAAAAGAGGCCGCTGTCGTCTGGTTACGAAAATTTTTTGCAAACAAATTTCTGAAAGGATCCTCCGTGGTCCCCGCTTGATCCAGCCCGGCTCCACCAGCCTGACCGGTTACGTGTGGGGGACTTTCCAGAGGTCCAAAAAGAAATGGGACGGCATTGATCATCGTTTAATTCTGCATCTTGGGGTTCTTGCGTTGGTTCAGTTTAATGTCTCGATATCGCCGGAGGCCTTCTGACAATCTTGCCGCTTTAACCGGTTCGACACCCGCTAATACGCCGGCGGCTTTTTTGTCTTTGATTGCAGCCAAAATATCCAAGGCTAACCCTTCCCGCATTTCTGCGATTCGCAAGGCCGCTTCTTCGGGATCCATGGATTCATAGATTTTAATTAAATGAATTAACGCCGGATCCTGTTCCACATATCGACGTTGTTCTTCTGCAAGCGAAGAGGCCTCCCCCTCTAACCGTTTACCTTCTTTGGTTTGCCGTGCAGCCAGCGCCTCCAAATCCTGCTGGAGTGCCCTGAGCCGTTCTTCACGTTGTTGCAAACCACGTTCCCTCTCTTCCACCTCTTTGAGACGCGCTTGCAGTTGTTCCAATAATGTGGTTTCTGCACTGGGCGTTTCCTCATTCAACCCGATTTCAACTGCTTGATTTTCAAATGAATCCGTAGTTCCCACCTCCGGGGTTTCTTGAACGGACCCGGCCGTGGTTGCCCACAAGATCATGGCCAACACCCACCACCCAATGAGGGGTCGACTAGGCAACATTGTTCTACTCATGAGTGTTGAAAAATGCCGCCAGTCGCCTTCTTGGGTCTGTGAAGCACGAAACGGAACACGTGAGGTGTGTGTCAAATCGCGTGAAGCGAAAAGTTCCCTCATTTCTCCTGGCATATCCTCAATCCTTTCAAGAATCGGCGGGCACCCGTCCCGAGCTATGGGTGATATTCCATTGTTGTGTTTACAGTCCAGATCATGCATAGGCTGAACAGGCAAATTGTTTTATATATTTCCATGTCCTATTGGGTCATTTTTTCAAGCTGTGAAGTGGTATACGCATGAGACGTCACATCTTCCTGCATCTCTTGTTCTTGAGTCGCGACTTTCTGCATGAACTCTTCTTCCTTCTTGGCGATCACCAACTCCACCACACGTCTAGCATGATGGGCCTTTTTTAATGTGGCCCGTAAATCAGCGAGTTTGGCTTCCGCAATCTGAATTTGTTGGCTCTGTTGTTCGATGGCCATACTGATTTGATCCAACCACTGATAGCGTTGCTCAGCAATCATATTGTCGATACCGGCTCGTATCCGCTGGTCTAATTCAGTGGCCACCACTTCCATTTCACCCATAAGGTCATCCCGCTTCGAGACGATCTGACTTTTTCCCCACTCCGCCAAGACCACTTCCTCGCGGGCGAGGTCTTCCACTTGTTTTCGAAATCGGAGTAATGTCGTCCAATTCATACGGCCTTTCCCTTTCTCTCAAGAAGACGCCGGCCCTGTTGTGCCAATGATTCCAGACCTTCGCAACTTTCTGATATCTTTACCCCTTCCTCACGTGTTTGCCTGAGGAAGGTATCGATCGGCCCTTTCATGCGAATCGCTGCATCGAGTCGAGGATTTGTTCCCGATTGATACACCCCTAAATTGATAAGGTCTTCCGCATTCCGGTATTCCGCCATCATCTGGACCAGATATCTGGCTGCCTCCTGATGGGTCTTCGACGCAATATCCGACATTACCCGGCTCACACTCTGCAAAACATCAATCGCAGGGAAGTGCCCTTGCATCGCCAACCGCCTGGACAACACAATGTGTCCATCTAAAATGGAACGGATGGAATCGGCAATGGGATCGTTTAGATCATCACCATCAACAAGCACGGTATACAGACCGGTAATGGATCCCCTGCCCACCGGCCCCACCCGCTCTAAGACCTGAGGAAAAAGCGTAAAGACAGAGGGCGGATATCCTTTGGTGGTAGGCGGTTCACCAGCAGCCAGTCCCACCTCCCGTTGGGCATGAGCCAACCGGGTTAGGGAATCAACCAGGAGCAGAACCTGGTTGCCCTGGTCACGAAAAAACTCGGCAATCGCGGTAGCCACAAACGCCGCACGAACCCGGACTAACGGCGATTGATCGGAGGTGGCCACCACCACCACGGAACGGCGAAGCCCTTCCCGGCCCAAGTCCCGTTCCAGAAATTCCCTCACCTCCCGCCCTCGCTCACCCACGAGCGCGATCACGTTCACATCCGCAGAGGTGTGCCGGCACATCGTTCCCATCAAAACACTTTTTCCCACTCCGCTTCCGGCAAAAATCCCGAGCTTTTGCCCAACCCCGCAGGTCAACAGGGCATTGATGGCTCGTATGCCCAAATCCATTGGCGTGGTTATGCGCTCTCTGAGCATGGGCGCAGGAGCTGGCGCATAGAGGGCATAGCGGCGGCTACGGGACAGCGGCCCCTTTTCATCCAACGGGTGCCCCAGTCCATCCACAACGCGTCCCAACATTTGAGTCCCGACCAATAATCGTGGAGAAGGTGAATCGTAGCGGATGAGATTTCCGGCGGCGATGCCGCGTACAGCTCCGAACGGCATGACTACCACACGTTGCTCCCGAAACCCGATGACTTCTCCCTCCACCAACGACTGCCCTCGTGTGCTGAAGATATGACATCGCTGACCAACCGAGGCCCCTAAGCCGGTACCTTCCAGAGTCAGCCCCACGGCTTTGACAACACGCCCGGAAATTGTCACAGAAGCAATATCTTCCAAACGCTGATGAATCGTGGCGAGGCTCATGACCGGGGCACTTCCAATCCGAATTCGCCGGCAACAAGTGCCAGTTGTTGAGTCAACCTGGCATCGAACAGGAGGCCGGCCTGTTCAACCAGGCATCCACCCCGGTCGACGTCATCACAGGCTTCAAGCGCCAGATGGTCGCCATCGGCCCACTCCGGTCGTAATGAGTGCTGAAGAGGCTCTAAGATCTTAAAATCCTGCGGGTGGACTTTCAGCCTCACTAACGTTTTGTCAGGAAGCAGCCTAAGCATCTGGCGCACTTGTCGAATCACGAGTTCTTTATCCATCTCACATTCCCGTAACAGGATTTTTTTGCTAATGGCCAGGGCGACCTCCACAATGTCCCGTTCATGCTCTTCTAACGCGCTCACCCGTGTCCGCCCAATCTGATTGGCTAACCGAAGTGCCTTTTTGACTTCCGCCTCAACTTGGGCTTGACACTCAGCGCGGCCCTCGGCGATCCCAGCCTGGCGTCCCCGCTCAAACGCGGCTTGCTGGAGTTCCCTGCAATCATGCGGTTGGGCCTCCTCGGCGCGCTGCTTCGCGCTTTTGTGGACTAGTTCCACCATCTGAAACCGTTTGACTGTATCTTCCTGTTCCATAAGCGGGCTCACCTTAGACCATCTGCTCCTCACCTTTTCCTCCCAAAGCCACGCGGCCTTCACCAGCCAGGCGCTGAACAGTTTTGATTATATTCTGCTGAGCGGCCTCCACATCACTTAACTTGACCGGACCTCGAGTCTCCATATCCTCCTTGAGGGATTCCGCCGCTCGAGTGGACATATTTTTGAAAAATTTCTCCCTGAGCGGGCCATCGATCGGTTTCAGAGCCAGAAGCAATTCTTCTTTGCTGACTTCACGCAGGACTTCCTGCATCCCACGATCATCGACATTTTCCAGATCTTCGAACACAAACATCTTCCCACGGATTTCTTCGGCGATTTCGGGATTTTTGCTTTCCAATGAGGTCAGTATTTCCCCTTCCACATTGCGTTTCACGGAATTCAGGATTTCAGCCACCAGGCCAGTCCCGCCCACGGCCACCGCATTTTTTGAAGACCCCAGACGCAATTCCTCCTGAAGCACGGCATTTAGTTCGTCCAACATGTTGGGCGAGACTTCTTCTGTGGTAGCTAACCGATAGACAATGGCATCCCGTTTGGTCGGGGGAAGCAATGACAAAATCTGAGCCGCGTGATCGGATTCTAAATTAGCCAGAATTAAGGCGCCTGTTTGAGGATGTTCAATGGCTAATAAATTCGCAATCGATGCCGCATCTAGGGATTTTAAGGTTTCAAATCCGGCATTCTCCGACGTGTTCAGGGAGCTCAGGATTCGGCGGGCCTTATCTTTTCCCAAAGCCGCATTGAGAATTTTTGAGAGGTAGGTTTTGCCTTCCACCGACAGACCGGATGTACCGGCCAATTCCCGAAATTCTTTTAGCACCATTCGATGTTCGTCCTGCCCGACATTGACCAACGCACCTAAATACGCGCCAATTTGTCGGATGTCTTTTTGATCGAGCACTTTCAAAACTTCCACCGCAGCACTTTCCCCAATGGCGAGCAACAAAATTGCCGCCTTTTCATATCCGGATAATTGACTATTCACGGATTAAACCTTTTCCCCCTGTTCTTCTTTAATCCAGGTTCGAATTACTTGGGCAGCGGAAGCCGGATTATCTGCCGCCAGCTTAATGGCTTGGTCCTGTGGAGATTCAGAAATTTCCGCTTCATACTCGGTCACCGTGGCCGGAAATCCTTTCTGTGGCAGGGCCACCGCTGGCACGGTGGGCTTGGTGAGATTCAGCGCCATCGGTCGAACCACAAACCACAACACCATCACACCCAGGAGGAAAAAAAGGACGGGCTTCAGAAATCCACCCCAGGTAGCCAGGAAAGACTGCACACCTGCGGTCATACTCTCCTCCCCCTCAAGAATGGCGGGAGATTCAAATGGCACATTGATAACTTCAATTTGATCCCCGCGCTCTTCGGAGAATCCGACCGCTTTTTTCACTATTTGGACGAGATTCTGGATTTCCTGTTCGGGCCGCGGCACATATGTCTTTTCAGCGGGATTCCCAGAGGCTTGTCCCTCAACGCCCTGACCCTCCTCATAGGTCCCATCCACTAGGACCGCCACGCTTAACCGCTTAATCGCACCGGTCGGTTCAATAATTTTGCTCACTTTACGGTTAACCTCATAATTCAATGTTTCATTTTTTCGTTTGGCTTCTTTTTGCTCCGTTCCGTTTCCAGCCTTGAGCTCGCTTGGCACATTGCTCCTGACACCGGGAACACCTGGCCCGCCGTTGGTCGAGCCGGATTCCAACACCTTTTCCTGACTCCGGTTTTCGCTGCGTACCACCTGGCTATTGGGATCAAAACTTTCTTCGGTAATTTCGACTTGCCGAAATTCCAACGGTGCGGTGACCCGTATCACAGACTTGTCCCGGCCCAGGACTTGGTCCAACATCGTCTGCACTCGCTGCTCCAGATCCCGCTCTACCCGCCGTTGCGTTTCAATTTGAGAAGCCGTCAGTTGGGCGTCACTATCCGCAGAGTTTTGACTGAGCACCTGACCATGATTATCCACGACCGTCACCTGGCTGGGTTCCAATCCTTCGACGCTGCTGGCCACCAAATGCACAATCCCCTGGACCTGCGTCCCGCCGAGAGGAGACCCACGCTTGAGCGTCAAGACGACCGCAGCCTGGGCCGGTTTCTGTTCCGTCGCAAACAACCGTTTCTCCGGCATCACCAAATGAACGCGTACCCGCTCAACTTGCGATAATTGACCGATGGTCCGGGTCAGTTCTCCTTGAAGCGCTCGCCGATAATTCATTTGTTGCGTAAACGGCGTCACACCCAATCCGGTTCGGTCGAATATTTCAAATCCCACTCCAGCCGATTCAGGCAGTCCTAAAGAGGCCAGTTGTAGTCGTAACTCATGCACCCGTTCGGCCGGTACTTTAATCGTATTTCCCCCTTCACCCACCTCATAGATAGCCCCTTGTTTGCCAAGCTCTTGGATAATCGCTCGCGTATCGTCGGGATTGAGGTGGGAGAACAGGACCACCAATTCCGGTGTCCGCCCGACCATCATCAACATCGGAATGGTTGCCATGGCTAAGGCCAAGACGACGACCACACCAATCCGTTGCGTTAAGGTTAAGGCTTGAAAGTTACCGAGAAGACTGTCCATAGGGTTACTAGGTGTTGCTCAACGCTCCCGATTAAAAAAATGTGCCCTTCATTCTTACGCCGATGGATCTTTCTTGTTGAGACCGATACAGGGTCTCTTTCATTCGAACCTCCGCCAGGATCGGCATCACCGTCAATTCAACCTTTTTCTTACACTTGCATCCGCATAACTTCCTGATACGCATCAATCACCTTATTTCTAACCTGCATCAGGAGTTTGAACGATAAGCCGGCTTTTTCACCGGCAATGACCGCTTGATGAATATTAACGTTCTCTCCTCGGGCGACGGCCTCTTCCAGACGTCCGGCTTCATGTTGCATGGTATTGACGGACTCCACGGCTTTTTTCAAAAGATCGCCGAACCCTTGATCCTGACTTGGTGGACCTTTGAGCGGGGTCACGCCAAACGGCTCCGAAATACCCTCAATGCTTTTTATCGGCAGATACTCCATAGCCCCTTCCTCCTTGCTTCACGATTGAAAATTTTTAGCGACCCATTTCCAATGCTCGAAGCGTCATCGTCTTGCCGGTTTCCATAACGGCTAAATTGGCCTCGTAGGCCCGGATCGCCGACATGAGATTGACCATTTCCTCGATCGGATTCACATTGGGAAGGTGTAAATACCCTTGTTCATCCGCATCGGGGTGACTGGGATCGTATACGGTCCGTAACGGTCGATCGTCCTGGATCACATCGGTCACCTGTACACCGGAGGGCCCGGACCGGTCGCCAAAGGCATCGGCCAATACATTGGAAAACTGCTGCCTTGCCGGTGAAGCTTGAAACACCACGTCACGTCTTATATATGGTCCCCCTTCCGGCGTGCGGGTGGATTCCGCATTAGCCAAATTGCTGGCAATGATATTGAGTCGCTGCCGTTGTGCATCCAAGGCAGACCCCACCACCGCAAACACACGATCAATATTCATCTCAACCTCCTTTTTCCGACACCCAATCACATCTTCCCATCTTCACCACCTTCCCGCGTCCCTCGCCTCTCTACTTTCTTGAAATCAGCGGATTACGGGCCGTCATCTCAATGTCGTTCACCTACCGCCACTACCCCCATCAATTGCTGCATTCCACCCATCGAAACGACCCTTTAGGAATTGACTGACCGCCATATACATCAAGGTATTTTCCGCCATTAGAGTCATTTCTTTTTCCAAATTTACAGTATTCTCATCTAACCCGGCTCCGGCATCCTGTTTGATGGTGTGCTGAAATATCCGGGACTCCTCTGAGGTCGTGCGCACATGTTTTGAATTGGTAACGACTGACTCCAATGGACCATCCCCTCGAAGAACCGCATTGAACGTTTCTTGAAATGGGAGGATCCTGGACTTGTAGCCGGGCGTTTCTTCATTGGCCATATTAGAGGCAATCGTTTCCTGAATGCCGCTCCGGACATCCATTGATCGCTCAAAGAGTCGCGTGCCTTCATCCCACGGGGAAATCATCATGGTTTTCTCTCCTTCCGGTTTGCATGTTCTCCTGTGTCTTCATCTGACTCCCCATTCCCGGCCCACGAAAGCCCTGACGTCGTCACTCAAGACAGCAACACCAATGCCAGAAATGATCGTTTAGGAGTGTAGATGAAGGAGAAAAAAGAGATCCTTCTGTATTCCCCTTCACTCCTCAACTCACACCTCTTACCTCATACAGGACCCCAGGGAAACTTTTGCCTGCACCGGCATAATTTTCCGTACTATTCTGTCCATTCTTCTTAACTGACGATTGCGAGGCATTCAGATGTTCTCTGTTGGCCTCCTTTTAAATACCCAGCGAAAGCCCTCCATTTAACTGTCGATATTCCCGTAATTTATTCCGTAAGGTTCGAATACTGATTCCTAAGGTCCTGGCTGCGTGAGTCCGATTCCCATCATGGCGTTCCAGGGTTTTCAAAATAAGTTCCCGTTCCATTTCCCAAATAGTCCCACTTGGCGCACTGGCCTGATTAACCATCAATTGGGGTTCTTCAAACTGAAAGTGCTCGATCAGTAAAGGCCCATTGCCGGCTAACAACACTCCCCGTTCAATCACATTTTCCAGTTCGCGTACATTTCCCCGCCACGGCCGCCGCTTTAAATGCGACATTGCCTCTTCAGAAATCTCGCACGAGGTTCGCCGGTTTCTTCGCAATGAGCGGTTGGCAAAATATTCCGCCAATAATTGAATGTCCTCCGGACGATCACGCAACGGAGGAATGGTAAACGGCATGACACTCAGCCGGTAATACACGTCTTCCCGAAACCGCCCGGCCTGAACTTCCTGCGCCAGATTTCGATTCGTCGTGGCGATCACCCGCACATCCACCTGCACCGGCTGTCGGGAGCCAAGACGATCCACTTCACGTTCCTGGAGGACTCTGAGTAATTTGGCTTGTAATCCCAAACTCATTTCCCCGATTTCATCCAACAACAATGTTCCCTGGTGGGCTAATTCAAACTTGCCGCATCGTCGCGCGAGCGCACCCGTAAAGGCCCCCTTTTCATACCCGAACAATTCACTTTCCAAAAGTCCCTCCGGCAGGGCCGCACAATTGATCGCCACAAAGGGTTGAAGGGCCCTGGGACTATGGCGATGGACATGCCGCGCCAGAACTTCCTTGCCTGTTCCGCTTTCGCCTTGAATCAAAATGGTTGCCGGGCTGGCCGCCACCATCTCCAACATGCTCATGGTGTGCAACACTTTCGGATCTCTGGTCAGGAATCCCTCACGCGGCTCTTCCCGACGACATCTCTCCTGTTCCCTCAGGACATCCAGCCCTGACACAGGCTGCTCATCTTTTAACTGGTCTATGAGTTTTTCAAGACGATCAAGGGGAAAGGGTTTTTGAAGAAAATCGGTTGCTCCATATTTGAGAGCTTCGACTGCGGCATCCACTCCACCATAGGCGGTCATAACCACCACCGGCATAAGGTGGCCCTGGTTCCGGACTTCTCGTAAAAAATCCATACCACCTTTACCGGGCAAATTCAGATCGGTCAGCACCAGCCATGGAGCCTCGCGTTCCATCCGTTCCAATCCCTCATAGCCATCTCGGGCAACCGTGACGGCATACCCGTGCTGACTCAACGCGTGAGTCAGCGCAGATTGCAACTGCTCATCATCTTCAACGACCAGGATACCCCGGCCCGCTCTACCCTCGGTATCGATCATGCCAATCTCCTTTATTGGGGAAAAAATAGTTTGACCGTTGTTCCTTTTCCTGGCAGGCTTTCCAACTCAATCATGCCTTGATGCACCTGCAAAATGTCTTTCACGATGGGGAGTCCCAGGCCGGTTCCTCCCCGACGCTTTGAATAAAACGGCTGAAAGACCCTGGTGAGCTCTTCTTCGGATATTCCACATCCTTCATCTCGAATACTCAACGCCACGCCATTGATTCCTGCAGAGGCCGTACCTTCTGAGGCTGGCAGAGATGTCCGCCGGCACTGAATCTCAATATGACCATCAGACGGAGAGGCCTGAATCGCATTCAAGAGCAGATTCAAGAGTGCCTGTTTTAATAACTGCTCATGTCCTATGATCTCGTGAAGCGAGGCTTCCCTCTGCCGCCGGATGGTCAGCCGTTTGACCCGGAGAGGATACGTGGCCAAGAGCTCCACATCATCCAACAGCCTGGAGAGATTCACGCACTTCCGATTTCCCTTTAATGGCGTACTTGAAGTTAAAAGATTCGAGACCAGTCCATCCAAGGAACGAATGGCCTGAAGCAATTGGTCCGCCAAGTCCCGACGTTCCTTGCCTGATTGACAATCCCGCCCTAATAGCGTGGCAAACCATTCAATACTCGCCAGTGGATTGCGAATATCATGCGCCAGTCGTCCAACCTGTTCTCCTATGGCCGCCAAGCGAGGTATCTGCTCCGCCGGTTCCTCGTGCGCATCCTCTCCGTATTTGAGATAACGAACCGTTAGACTGGACGGTTGATCCAAACCTCCTAACGGACAATCCCAACAGGACAATCGACCTGCCTTCCACTTCCAGTCGGAAAAAGGGGCCGGTGGCCACCCTAATCTTGTCCAGAGATCCTGGACTTGCCAGTTCCTCTTCTTCCAATCGATTCCTTCCATCAGCACTTGAGCCTCGTGATTGGAAGTCACAATCCGACCTTTGCGGCTATAGAGCAAAGCAGGTAACGGAATACTTTTCACCAAACGATTGAGATGCTGATGCAATCGTTGGGTTTCCGCATATTTAGCCTCTAGGGCCAAACTGAGAGTTTCACTGGAGATCGTCGGCTCCGTGATAGAGTCGAGTGTCGGCCAGGTCAACTCCTTATTTCCCTTGGAACTAAACGCGATCATCGGTTTAGGATTTAATTGGGGCATCAGGTATCCTGGTTGGTGGCGTCTCTTTCGAGGACATCTCATCCAATACCGCCGTGGCGGCTGAACGAATGGTATGTTCCAATTCCGGAGAACGGGTTTGTAATTCCCGGATTTCAGCGAACAGTGCGTCCGCCTCACCGGACTTCCCCATGTATTCAAGTGAAGCCGCTAACCGATATTTGGCCCAGATGTGCAATGCCGGCGGGGCATCAAAGGCCAGAGCTTGATCGTACAGTTGCTGTGCTTCGACGTAGTCCCCTTGATCAAACATGGCATCCCCCAAACGGAGGACATCTGAAACCCGTATGGGTTGACCGGACACCACTTGCCGGAGGTCATGGACCACTGACTCCATCCGCCCGAGCGCTTGATAGGCACGTGCCCGATTCCGGAGCACATGGCGTTCCTCCACTTCTCCATCCACATGCTGGAGAGCCGCCGAAAAAATTTTGATTGCCTCTTCATATCGTTTGTCCGTGAGTGCTTCCAAAGCAAGAATGGTCTCCACCTTCCCTCGCCCCTGGCCCTTGGGAAACTCCCTGAGATAGGAGGTGCCTGCCTGTTGCACCAAGGACCGATTATTCTGCTCTTGAGCAACCACAACCTGCTGAAGACGAATGTCTTCCCGAAGCGGACTATTGGGGTACTCCTTTAAGAGTTGGTCATACCATTGCCAGGCTTCAGCCGGAAGATTCACTTGCTGATAGGCGTGCGCCACCATAAACAAACGATCCCGTTCCAATGGCACCAGCTGAAACGCGTCTTGGTAGTCGGCGTGAAATTTCAGTAACGGCACCCAGGCTTTTCGATCATAGAACGAGCGAATCTGATGCTGTAACAGTCGGGCGAGTCGATCCTGTCCTGTCTGACGCCGCTCATCCGACGAGGCGACGACAATGAGGCGGGTATAGCTGTGAACCGCTTCAGCGTATTCCCCTAGCGCTTGATAGGCTTGCCCCATCCACAGCAGGCTTTCATCAGCCACATCCTTTTCACGGGCATGACTGAGCCTACCGGCCGTTTCTAAAACATAGTCCCATGAGAGGGAGAGATATATCTCCAAATCATCAAACCGGTGGAATACTTTGGCCCAGTCCTCTTTGGCATGCTCCTGGGTAACAAACTCCACGACCCATCTGGTGAGCGCGGCCTGTCCACGTCGACCAGGTTCCTGGTCGGGAAAATATTGTCGGGCTTGATCGGCAAAATACAAGGCGAGATACTCATGCCCGTCTTTCAGCAATTTTTCAGATAGTTGGTTCAAGGCCATTCCGGCGGGTTTCTCATGCGGATGAAGATTCACAGTCAACAAAAATTTGGATATCGCCAGGTCCGGATTTCCAATAGCAAGTTCAGTTAATCCATATTGATACGATGAGACACCAGATCGGCGAATGAGTTCAGGCTTTTCAGCGTCGACCACCCGATACCAATAGTAAGCTTGCTTCCAGGCCTTAGCCATGGCCGTAGCATCCGCCAACCCTAATGCAGCCTTTAGGCGATGGCTACTCCACTTGGGTTCTTCTAACACCCGTCTAAGGATCAGCGCTGCCTCCAAATACTGCTTATTACTCAAATACCCTAATCCGGCTTCTACCATAACTCCTCCCGCTAACGGATGATCGGGATAGGAGCGGAGAAAGTCTTCGAATATCCCGCTGGCTTCTGAAAACCATCCAGCCTCCCAATACACATTGCCCATGGCACATACGGCCCATGGGACATACACACTCTCAGGATCACTGGTTTTCATCGCTTGCAGACGCTCAATGCGTTGAAATTTTTCTCTGCCCGGTTCATCCGAAGGATCAGGAAGAGAGGCCATGAGCCATCGGGTCCCTTCTGCAAATTGTCCATCTTCCTGCTCGGTCAGATAGGCGGCAAACAGGTTTCTGGCTTCCAAGAGTTGTCCGGCGCGTAATGCTTCCTGTCCCTGTCGAATAATTTCCGGCATAACCATGTCGCGGGAAACGTCCCAGGAAAACTCAGAGCAAGGGCCGCCGAAAACTACGCTGGGCCAAAGAACACACGACAGAGCAATCCACGTAAATTTCCTCACTGTTGGTTTCTGCTCCAATCTGATGGACCTATTCAGCAAAAATTAGACCGGAGTTTTTCTTGCCGATGACAAAAAATCGACAATAGGATTTTCATTGAAAAACCAGGAAGTTTTGCAAGGACGACGACGAAGGGACAATATTGCCGCCGTCAAGGAGTTGACGGAATGGTCAGAACCTCAGGCTTGTTGGAAAAGGGATGCCGAGAACAGGGTAGGAAGGCCGGACGTCCTCGATCGTTACACGTCAGCCAGATCTTCCGATGGGGTGGCACGTTGGGCGACCACTTCGGCCAGGGATTTCTTTTTTAATTTTTCAATGAGGGTGGTCCGATTGATTTGCAGAAGACGAGCCGCTTTACTTTTGACCCAGTTCGTTCGCTCAAGAGCTTCAAGAATCAACCGGTTTTCAAACTCTTCAACCGTTCTCGAGAGGTCCATCCCGGCCACGGGAATGGCCGCAGGCATGGTGGGGAGATGAGAGGAGGGTAAACGCCGGATTTTTTCCGGCAAATCTTCTGGGGCGATCAACCCCCGTCGTTTCAGGATAGCAATCCGCTCAACGATATTTCCGAGTTCACGAACATTTCCCGGCCAGGGATATTCACATAAGAGACTCATCGCATCATCAGCCACTCCGGTCAGTTCCGCTTTCCGGCGATCATTGAACATGGCGATGAAGTGCTGGAGTAAGAGTGGGATATCTTCGACCCGTTGCCGGAGAGGGGGAACAAGAACCGGCACCACGTTTAACCGATAAAACAAATCTTCTCGAAATTGTTTCGCCGCCACCAGGGATTCAAGATCTTGATTCGTGGCCGCAATGACACGAGCATCCGATTTATAAGTTCGAGTCCCCCCTACTCGTTCAAACGTTCGCTCCTGCAGGACACGAAGAAGTTTGACTTGGAGCGGAGGACTGAGATCTCCGATTTCATCAAGAAAAATTGTTCCGCCCGTCGCCAGCTCAAATCGCCCGATCCGCGAGGCGACCGCTCCGGTAAACGCACCTTTCTCATGACCGAACAATTCACTTTCCAATAACGCCTCGGGAATCGCTCCACAATTGACCGGAATCAGGCTTCCCTGGCGACGCGTGCTATGACAATGAATAGTTTGGGCTATTAATTCTTTGCCGGTTCCACTTTCTCCTAAAATAAGTACGGTACTATCGGTATCCGCCACACAATCGATCAGCTGAAACACTTCTTGCATCACCTGACTGGAGCTAATAAGTTTTCCCAAACTAAATTGGCCCTTGACGGTTTTTTTCAATTCAACATTCTCGTCCTGAAGACATTTGACCCGCAAGGCACTGGCAAGAGTGGCACTCAGCACATCAATGGAAAAGGGTTTAGAGAGGAAATCAAAGGCACCAGCCTTAATCGCTTTCACCGCCATCTCTACCGACCCATATCCCGTCATGACGATCATGACCGGATGATGCGGAAGCTGCGTCATGCGCTGAACCAATTCAATGCCGTTGATGTCGGGGATCATCACGTCGGTCAAGACAATATCAAACTCGGAGGACTCAGCAAGAACCAAGGCATCGCCCCCGGATTCCGTGTCCACAACCTGATGCCCCTCATCCTCAAGTTGCAACTTGATGGACTCCCGCACATCGACCTCATCTTCAACCAGCAGGATCCTAGCAACCTGCTTTGTGATAGCTGATCCAGCAGAATCAAACTCATCCATGAATGGCCTCCCTCTCAGCCCAGGTAAACACACATCCCGTTGAGCCGGTTGTGCGGTGAAGGAACATAGCTACCCCATTTGACTGGGAAGGTCAAGGGTTGTCTGCTAATTTGCACCAATCGTTGCCTGATCCCTTCCCCTCGCCCTGAACTCCAGGGAAAGCCCCTGAATGTCAATGAAAGGACAACGCCGTCTGATTCAAGGGTATGTTTAAGAAAAACCTTACACGTTCCGACAAGAATACCTAGAGAAACACGGAAGGAACCTCTGACGTACGATCTGGACTACCCATGGACACCCCACATCTTCCACAACCTGCTCCGATGCCGATATTCATTCTCTTTGATACCCAAACCGGCTATCTCTATGGTCACCTCTTTGCGACAGGGCCGGAAGATCCTTTTCTTCAGGAAGTTATTGACTGGTGGAGCCACTATTGCTCGAACAGCCCTATTGGGGTGGATTACCCGGGTGTGACCAAGCACCCGGAATTGGCCAGCAGTCCTGCCTCGAATTAATCAGGGCAACACCGTCCAAATCGCCAAGCCGGCTCGGAATACTAACATCAGTCCTGTCAGGTGAATGACCACAATACTTGCATTGGCTTCCGTCTGGTCAATGGCATTGCCGGATGGAAGGTCTTGCGGAAAAAACCCTCCGGTCAAGGCAGAAAATCCCAATGCCCGTCGATTGGTAATGAAGACGGCCACATAGTCCTTCACGATACTCTTCACCAATAACTCTCCGGCACCCCAAGGGTCTCGTTTCCAACGACCAAGATCACTTTGAAACCCGTAGACCGCCTGTCGACCCTGAACGATAATCATTCTGGGCGTGACCGTTGCAGAAACCACTTCCTCCGCCGAGGAAAGATCCATTTCCACCCACCGTTGTAACCGACCTGAAAATCCAAGCAACCGTGTGGTTGTCTGAACATATCCCGTCACACCTTTGCTTTCCACAACCAGGACCTCTTCTCCCGACGCTAGCGCTTTCCTGGCAATTCCCTCCCCGGACGTGATACCAAACAGCTGTCCCCTTGCTGACGTGATGGTGACCTGATCAGTGACGACGTCTTGCGACCAGACATGGTGCGGCCAGACGGCTAAGCCCCCTAACACCATCATGGTGACCATGCGCATAAACCTAATTTGCTTAACGGCTACCGATAGTCCCAAGGAATTCCACGCTCTCCCGCCATGATGGGGCCCAAAATCAACTTCATTAGTTGCGTTCCATTGCCCTGGGTTCCCCACAAGCCCGTCAAACTGATGAGAAATTCAAATTGTGAACGGTCAGGAAGCCGTGTATAGGTGAGCCCGAGCGAAAAACATCGACAGGGATTTTGATAAAGCCCGACCACATCCCATTCGGCAGTCTCTCCTGTCCGGAGGTCATGATACCACTTGCTGCCTAAGGTCACCCCATACGGCAACCGCACTCCACCCCCAGTTGTCAGATAGAGAATTTCCTCAGCCGGAGCCAACACCTCATTAAACGACACGGGGTTCCAAATATCTCCCCGGCGGACTCTCGTCCCCGCTTTCGTGTAACGCTGCCCTACCGTCATATACCACGTTCGTCGGCTTTGGATGAGCACGTCGGTGTTCATCTGAGAGAAATATTTTTTGTTCGGATCGTAGAACGCATCCACCTTTACATTGAATGCCGAGATGAATGCTGAGGAATCGACCGGTGAATGAAAATGCCCCCGTGTCCAGATATCTGAAAAACGGGAGGCCAAGGGGGGCGGATCGGCCACATGATAACTTTGAGCAAATAACAGATCCAACCAGGTATTGGATTTTCCGCCACCAATTTGGCTCAACCGATTTTTCAATGAATAGGTCACCAGACTCTTTTGAATCAAATCATCCACCGCGTCGATTTGGACTAATTCCGCTTGTTTCGTCTGTGGCACATACTCATAAATCACATTCGGTTGTATTGAATGCCGGATCCAATTTGCATCGCCGAGAGAAAACCGTTTCGAGACATTCGAGAACAATTCAGCACCAACCCAAAACGTTTCACGATGTTGCGCTGATTTTTTCGTGAGGCCCCGCGTATAACCCACCTCACGAAATTTCACCTGAGGACGAAATCCCAACGTGTGCCCAAGATGGAGCCCCTCCATCGACAGTCCCGGCAATATATCAATACGACCCACATTGAATCCCGTCTTTCTGTAAAATTGCACTGCGGTCGTTTCCGCCGTCAGCAATATGGGACTTCCCAAGACACTGGGGTTCACGAAGCGATGCCCGATTTCAGGTAACCGCTGAAAGGTCGAATCGCCGCCTTCATTTAACGGCTGAATATATTGACCCGATAGATACAGCGCCCCATGATCCAGCCGTTGTAAAAGAGTGAGATACGACTCTTGACTGGGCAAAGCCCGTTGAGTCCCAGAACTGCTGAAGTTTTGCAAAACCGTTCGATCACTGGAAAAATTCGCGCGCATTCGTAAAGACAAATTAGGGTTGAATTGCTGAACATGAGCCCCTCGAACTTCGGCTCGTCCACGATTTTGTTGGGTATCATAGAGCGAGCGAACCAACCATTCTCCTTTTGTGAGACGATTCCACGCATAGCGATATTCCAGATCCGCACCACCTCCACGCTCCGTTAATATTTGGGGGGAAATGGTTAAATCATTACTGGGGTCGATGGCCCAAAAATACCCCTGCCGATACTGGTAACCGAATTGCGTATTGTACCCGGTCGTAGGAAATAAGAATCCGCTTTTTCGAGAAGCGCCCAGCGGGTATCGAAAGGTGGGAAGCGGGATCACCGGCACATCGTTGACATTGAACCACACGCCTTTACCAAATAAACTGTCTTCATATTCCACATCCATATCATGAAAGTTAAATCGCCAAGCTGGGATCTCGCCATCCTTCGCATCGCAATTAGTAAAGGAGCCCTCTTTGACCCGATAATGGGTTTCGGAAAACCGCTGAAGCCGTCGCCCCGTCACAAAGGAATTCTGCTCCTTGAGGAAAATATTGCCATTCGTGATCACACCCGCTTCGGTATTGAGATTGAGCTCAAGCTCCTCCGCCCAGATATCGGTCTTCACATCTCGTAAATGCACATGCCCGCGCGCCATGAGACGCCCTGTGAGCTTTTGAAGGGTGGCTTCATCCGAATTAAGATGAATGGGTCCACGTGTGATATCCACAGACCCTGTAGCATGATATTCTTCCCGATCTTTATCATATTCAATTCGATCGGCATTAATGGCGACAGGGACACCCTGTGAAGTTGGATCGGCAGAGTCCTTCTCATTTGAAGAGGCTGCAGGGGGTTCTTCGGATTCCACAACGGAGACATCCGATTGGCCGAACACGGTTCCTCCCCCTGCCAGTATCGTGATAAAGATAAATAAAACGAGCAACAATCCATGAGGTCGGCACGAGGAAACATGCCGGTCATTCCCCAGACTCGTACACGTCACGATTGAAAACCCGGCTGAGTGAGCCGATTGAGCACCTCCCCAACCAGAAATAACGACCCGGTCACACAGATCACGTCTGCGGGATTCGAGATGTCTTTGGCCCGGCAAACAGCCTCCCATGAATCGGCGATTAAACACGGCACCAGATCTCTGCCCTCAACGGCCTGGTTGAGCTCATCCACCGACGCCGCCCTTTCCATCCGTGGCTGGGTGAGAATCAGATGGTCAACAAGAGGAATGAAAACACGCAGAAATCCCTGAAGATTCTTGTCGCGCATCATCCCAACCACCAAAATGAGTTTTCGTCCCGCGCCATCATGAATTTGTGGGTGGAGAAAGTCAAATAAGACCTGAGCACTCGCAAGATTGTGCGCCCCATCCAGAATCAGTAGGGGATTCCGCTGCATGATTTCTAATCGACCTTTCCATTTCACATTTTGCAAACCGGTCCGGATAGCCGGGAAGGAAATAGGAAATGTGCCATTGACGGCTGTCTCCAATAACGCCAAAGCATTGCTCGCATTGACCATCTGATGGCGGCCGAGCAAATTCGTCTGTAGGCCCGGAATAGTCCATCTCGGCCCCTTATAGGTAAAAACCGTTGGGCTCGTTTCCAGAAAGGAAAACTCCTGGCCCATCCGAAAGCACGGTGCCAGCCACTTCCCCGCCTGAGTTTCAAAAATCTGGAGGATATCTTTAGCCATTGGCCCCAAAACCACAGGAGCCTTTTGTGT
Source organism: Nitrospirales bacterium (assembly GCA_021604105.1). Classification (GTDB taxonomy): domain Bacteria; phylum Nitrospirota; class Nitrospiria; order Nitrospirales; family UBA8639; genus Nitrospira_E. Next base: position 85,688 of record BQIW01000001.1, read on the forward strand.
GATAATGCCGGCTTTTTCTCTTGCAATCATGTGAAGAGAGTCCCCCAAATAGGCCTCATGATCGAAGCTAATCCCCGTTATCAAAGCGCCAATGGGACTCAACACATTAGTGGCATCAAACTGTCCGCCCATTCCGACTTCTACCACCGCAACGTCCACGTATTGATTTCTAAAATGTAGAAAAGCCAGGGCGGTCGTAAATTCAAAAAAGGTGAGTGTTGTAAGGGGATTGGCAGTTCGTCGCAATTGCTCGGTCAGGGCACAGACCGATTCTTCCGAAATGTCTGTTCCCTCAACACGTATGCGCTCCCGGAAATCAATCAAATGCGGTGAAGTATAAAGACCCACCCGATACCCGTTCGCTTGAAGGATACTGGCCACCATAGCTGAGGAAGAACCCTTCCCGTTCGTGCCGGCAATATGAAGGGTAGGATATCGGCGCTGAGGATTCTCCAGCCGGGCAAGTATATCGGTAATAGCTTCCAGGCCCAGCTTGATACCAAACCGGTGCAAGGAGAAAAGATAGTCAAGCGTTTCTGAATAGCTAGCCACAGGAATCGAAACTGGGCGGGAGATCGTAAAGGGAAGGAGATTTCGTATCAATAATTACTATAACGTATGGCTCTCACCCTGAATGGGATAGCTCATCGTCAGGTTTGCTGAGATCCACGGGGAATAATGAAAGCCGGAACTTTCGGCGATTACCCCGAAGGGGAAGAAACTGCTGTAACGCAATGTGCAAGCAAGGTTTCCAGGGTTGCCTTGAGAAATTTTCGCTCCACGATATGATCAACCATGCCATGTTCCAACAAAAACTCAGCACGTTGAAAGCCTTCAGGCAAATGTTCTTTGATCGTTTGTTCTATGACCCGTGGGCCGGCAAATCCAATCAGCGCCTTCGGTTCCGCGAGAATGATATCCCCTAACATCGCGACACTGGCAGTGACCCCCCCAAAGGTCGGATCCGTTAACAGGACCACAAAGGGAATTCGAGCCTCTTGTAATTTTGCCAAGACTGATGCCGTTTTCGCCATTTGCATCAGGGACAAAGTCCCCTCTTGCATTCGTGCCCCACCGGAAGTCGTGACTAACAAAAATGGCCTATGCTCGGTCAATGCGTGATCGATTGCACGACAGATTTTCTCGCCGACTACCGATCCCATGCTGCCACCCATAAATGAAAAGTCAAAAATTCCAAGCGCCACAGGTTTGCCGCCAATCTGACATCGCCCGGTCAAAACCGCTTCTTTTTTCCCTGTTTTTTCTTGAGCCTTTTGAATTCGTTTGCGATACGGCAATGTGTCCACAAATTCTAGGGGATCCTCCGGGACTAAATCTCCATCCCATTCCTCGAATGATCCGGGATCCACAATCAATTCCAATCGTTCACCAACCGATAGCGGAAAATGGTATTGGCATTTTGGACAGACCTTTAAATTTCGCTCAACCTCGCGTTTAAAAATAATAGCGCGACACACTGCGCATTTAACCCACATCCCCTCCACAATTTTAATGGACGTACCATCGGGATCCGTGTTTTTATTCCGTTTAAACCATCCCATATATCAGTCTATCCTTAAGTTCTTTCATGAACTTATCGCACGCGAACCTAGAAACAGATCTAGTTGAGATAAAGAAAATACGAGAAAGGCAGGGGAAGGACACACAAAGAGATTATAAACTCCGACACAGTCTTCTAACACGACATTACCATAGGGAGGTTGAACCGGCAAGAAATCAGTCAGGAAAGACGCCTCTACAGGGAACCCGTCCGGAATAAGGAATAGAATAGATGCAAGAGATCAGCCACCCCTTGCATGCATTTCCAAATGAGGATCTTGTCGCAATCGTTCAATCTCAATGTACCGGCCACGACCGCTGACCTGTTCAAGCTCTTTGCGTTCTTCCGCCCCACGATCCTTTCGGGTTTCCCAGACAGACTGCAGCACGGAGAGAATGTCTTCTCGTGATCGTTCCATTCGAAGAAGCTTGCGAAGGTCAAGACCCGTTTTGGCATACAAACACAAATACCACATCCCATCAGCCGTCAACCGGCTCCGATCACATGTCGAACAGAAAGGCACGGTGGTGGAAGAAATAATACCAAATATAGTGCCATCTGATAGCCGGAATCGTTGCGCAGGAGCCGAACTGACCTCCTCCACAGGTTCGACCAAACCATAACACTCACCAACGATGTTCAAGATCTCTTTCCGGGAAAGAACCTTATCGGCAGACCAGTCGTTGGCTCCGCCTACATCCATATACTCGATAAAACGCACTTCTCCGTTGACCTGCTTGCCGTATTCAAGCAAGGGAATGACTTCATCATCGTTATACCCCTTAATGGCGACCGTATCCAGCTTCAATCCTTTGAACCCGACCCTTCCCACGGAGGCAATGCCTTCCAACACCCTGTCTAACGTGTCACGGCGGGTCAGTGCTTTGAACCGCTCGGGCTTCAACGTATCCAGACTCACAGTGACCCGATGGAGCCCGGCATCGAAAAGAGCCTGCGCCTGTTCACTCAACAACACCCCATTGGTGGTCATCGCAATATCGTGAATGCGAGAGTTTTGACGAAGCATCTTAATCAGTTCCGCCACATTATTGCGTAATAGAGGCTCGCCTCCGGTAATACGGACTCGATCAATCCCACGGTCGGAAAACAACTTCGTCAGGAAGGCGATTTCTTCAAACGTCAACAGATTTTCCCGAGGAAGCCACACATAATTTTCCTCAGGCATACAGTACTGACACCGTAAATTGCATCGATCGGTCACTGACACTCGCAAGGATCGTAAGGGACGTCCCCAGACATCTTTGACTGCATCCGGTAGAATCACGGCTCCCTCCCATTCATTATGGGTGTTCCTCCACCCACACTTCGCCCTCCGGCGTCGTTTCCATTTTCCAGATAGGAGTAATTTTTTTGAGTTCATCAATACACCATTGGCAAGCCTTAAACGCATCGGCACGATGTTCAGCCCCAACGATGATCAGCACGATATTTTCACCAATTTCAATGGGACCATAGCGATGGAGAACCAATGCCTCAATAATGGCAAAATCACGAAGTGCCTGTTCTCGGATTTCTTTGAGTTTTTTCTGAGCCATCCCTTCGTAGTGATCAAAATTCATGGAGCTCACATCTCGACCCTTGGATCGATCACGAGCTGTACCCAAAAACATGGCAATACCCCCGATTCGACGTGACCGAGACCGCACCCGATGCAATTCTTCATCAATTGAAAAATTTTCCAACTGCACCCGAACCAGCATACTTTCTTCTAATTCAACAGTCATCGGATTGCCCTTTCTGCTGAGCTCATAAATCAGCTGATCCTCCCGCAAAGGGAGGCAATAATGCAACCTCATCAGCCGTATTCAGCACCGTGTCCCAATGAGCAATTTCTTGATTCACCGACACCAGCACTTTTTTCTTTTCGAGCAATTCACCTACCTGAGGATACTCTCTCTGTATGGTATGAACCAGATCCTTGACCTGGCCACCTTCTGAAAATGCCACTTCCAAATCCTTGCCGCCAGGAATCATGGTCTTTAACATCCCGAATAATTTAACCTTCACAATTTACAACCCCCATGATCAAGCTCGAAGAAGGGGCAATATCCTTCCTATTCGCTTTTTTGCACACGGACATACGTTCCTGACTTTCCTCCAGACTTTGAAACCAGGCTTATCCCTCCAAACTCCATGCCTTTATCAACCGCCTTACACATATCGTAAATTGTCAGAGCTGCCACGGAAACAGCTGTCATGGCCTCCATTTCCACTCCGGTATTTCCGGTAGTTTTCACTGTTGCCACAATCGTAATCACACACCGTCCATCAGAATTAGGCTGGGAGTCTTCTTTGAAGTCAACATCCACCCCTGTAAGAAGTAAAGGATGGCACATCGGGATCAGATCCGGAGTCCGTTTGGCCCCCATCACACCAGCCACTTGAGCCACCGCCAGTACATCACCCTTCGCAATCCGACCTGCATGAATTTTTTCAAGGGTTTCCGGAAGGACAAACACTTTCCCCTCTGCCACCGCTACACGCTCGGTGGGAAGCTTGTCCGTCACATCCACCATGCGAGCCCGTCCGGAATCATTAAAATGCGTAAGATTTGCCATCATCAAAAATAATCAAATATAAAAATTTCTCTTGAAAATCAGTAAATTATAAAGACAGAGGAAAAACGACGTCAAGCAAAACATCACTCCTGAATACTCCCTTGACAGCCAAGCTCATTCCACTTATAAACAGTCGTAATACCTTATTATTCAGAGAGTTTTTCCCATGGACTCCACCACTATCATAGCCAACCCTACCCTCGCCAATAAAAAATTAGGCTTGCTGCTCTCAACCTCACCCGAACATCCCAACGCAGATACCGTCTACCACCTTTCAAAAACCGCCTTAGCTAATAAGGTGGACACCTATTTGTATTTCATTGATGAGGGAGTCAAAAACCTAGAAGACCCCCGATTTTCCGAGTTGGCGAAGAACGGACTCAAGCTATTTGTGTGCGCCTATGGATGCCAACAACACCACATCGCAACCGACGGATATGGGAAAGAAGTGACCTTTTGCGGCTTGGTTATTCTCTCAAACATCATTGATGGGTGCGACCGTTTCCTGGCGTTCAATTAACTTCCCGCCCCAATCGCTTCTCCGAGCCTCTGCCAAATGGGACAAAGCCCAAGACCTTCGAGGCCATGCTTTTTCGACCACAAAACAGAGCAAGCTTCTTCTTCGTTCATTAAACTCAGAACTGGCCTAATTTACCGTGTAGATGCCATTTTCATGCAATTTTTCCAGCCCGGGCTTTTCAAACAAGGATCGTCCACCTTTTATACCTCGTGCGACAATCACAACTTTTCGATTGAAACTTAACCAGCCAGACGGTACAGTATTACTCCCAAACGGCACGGTATAAACCAATGTTAACTTCAACCCGCCATTTGATTCTTGAGACCGCCATAGACCTGTTGGGACGAAATGGCGTCAGCGCGTTGACCCTCGAGCATGTCGCTCGAGAAGCCGGAATCAGTAAAGGTGGCTTACTCTACCATTTTGAAGGGAAGGAACAGTTACTCGCGGGGCTCATAGAGTTACTCATACAGGATTTGGATTGCAAACAGGTTGGAGAATTTCTCACCAGCTCCATTCATGAAGAGTATCCCGACATGGCTCTTGGCCAGGAGATTATCGAAAATCCCGTCCATACGCGATCCCTTAGGGGAGAAGAAATTGCCTCCATTCTGATGGCGGCATTTTCCATCAATCCCCATCTCCTCGAACCCATTCGAAAGCGGTACCAAAATTGGCAGAGCATTTTTCTGGCAAATACCATCGATCCGGGACGTTCCCTCCTGGGACGTCTGGCTGTCGAAGGGCTTTGGTTCAGCGAAGCCCTAGGATTAGCGCCACCCACGCGCGAGCAACGAGCTACATTTGTTTTGGAGATTCAATCTCACACACAATCAGGAGCACCCATGAGAGACCCGTCCGCAACCACCATACCCACGCCGCCTAATGATGCCTTTACGGAACTAGCTTCCTTTAAGTCACATGTGGAGGAACTTGAACGACAAGCGTATCAACCCACCCAAACCTCTGCGCGGGCACTGTTAGCCAAACAAAACCCCCAAGGGTTTTGGCAGGGCGATTTGACTGCAGACACAACATTGGAATCCGACTACGTGTTGCTATTACTCTGGCTCTATCCACCAAAGAACGGTGTGTGGGAACCCAGAATTCAGACCAAAATACAGGAGGCCATACGCACCATCCTTGACCGGCAACTTTCGGATGGTGGGTGGAACATTTACACGGAAGGACCGGCCGAAGTAAACGCCACGACCCGTGCATACGTGGCGCTTCGAGTGGGTGGCTATGATCCCGACGAACCTTTTATGCAGCGCGCACGCGAATGCATTCTTGCCCTCGGAGGCCTTCAAGCCACCAATAGCTACACGAAGAATAATCTGAGCATGTTTGGTCTCTTCCCAAGAAAATACACCCCGAGCGTTCCGCCTGAACTCGTCCTCATTCCCGGGAATGTCTTATATGAAATTTCATCGTGGAGTCGGGCCATCGTTGTCCCCCTCTCCATTCTTCAAGCTTCCGGGGTACAACGCAAAGTGCCTGGGAACTGGACCGTTGACGAACTCATGGTTCCCAACCGGAGACTCAGGTTCCCGAGAAAAGATCCCTTTTCTCTCATGTTTCATCAAGTAGACAAGATTTTGAAAATCTGGGAAAAACGGGGATTTAAGGATATTCGCGCCAAAGCGATTCGAGAAGCAGAAAAATGGATGTTAGACCACATGCGGTTCACAGATGGATTGGGAGCGATTTTTCCCGGGATGATGTATGCCCTCATGGCAATGGATGCCTTGGGCTATGAGCGAGACCACCCGGACTTTATTGAGACACAGGGCCAGCTTGAAGGGCTCATTCTTGAAAAAGAAGATGCTCTGCAGTTTCAGCCAAGTTTGTCCCCGGTATGGGATACCGCCATCTCAATGTTTGCATTGGGAGAACTCGGTGTTGGTGAACCGCAAGCCATGCAGCGGGCAGCCGACTGGTTATTAAGCAAAGAGATTCGTCGAAAAGGAGATTGGTCGATTAAACGACCGGATTTACAACCTGGAGGATGGCCCTTTCAATTTGCGAACGAACTCTACCCGGACATCGATGATACCGCCATGGTCTTGTTGGCGCTTGAACATGCCAAGGCCTCGGATCCCGACCGGCAGGCACGCGCTGAAGGTCGTGCCATCAACTGGTTATTAGGGATGCAATCCTCAGACGGGGGTTGGGCTGCCTTTGATGTCGATAATAATTGGGCCTTATTGAATAAGGTCCCATTCGCAGACCACAATGCCATGCTTGATCCAAGCTGCCCGGATATTACAGGTCGGGTGTTAGAAGCACTCTGTCGGCGTGACTACACACACCAACACCCGGCAATCGCGCGTGCCGTCCAATTCCTTGTGGGCCACCAACAACCCAATGGAAGTTGGGATGGGCGCTGGGGCGTGAATTATACCTATGGGACATTCCTCGCCGTACGTGGGCTTCGCGCAAGTGGCTCCCCGACGGCAAACTCCGCAATCCAGCGCGCTGCCACATGGGTGCGCTCAATCCAAAACCAGGATGGCGGTTGGGGGGAAAGCTGTGCGAGCTATGAAAAACAGGAATTTGTTCCCGCATCAAGCACACCTTCACAAACAGCCTGGGCCTTACTCGCCCTTGTAGCCGCTGGCGATCGAACCTCAAAACCCGTTCATCGCGGGATCGACTGGCTGCTCACCCATCAGAATCAGCAAGGAGGATGGGACGAAGAACTGATGACAGGAACCGGATTCCCTAACGTTTTCTATTTGAAATATCATTTGTACGCGCACTACTTTCCATTGTTGGCCCTTGCCACATGGCAAGCAGGATTAAAGAACTCATGACCGTGGTATGCGTTCAGGCATATCAATCCGTCTGTTAAAATTTTACAATTATTCACCAAACATCTGTTCTTCTGAGAAGAAAACACAGGGGCTCTAGAACATCATTCTGCAGCCGACGTCCAAGGCACATGAGACCATGGACACACAGTCCCACCCGACAGCCCCTTCGATCGTGCTCGGAGCCGTTTCACAGAATTCCCCCTACCGCTGGCTTTCAGGTTTCCAGCTCAGGCCGATATTCAGAATTCGTTGAATCAGCGTTTCATAGGAAATACCGGCTCGCTCAGCCGACTCGGCGAGATCTTCGCCATACGCCAGTTGGGCATTGGGGTTGGCTTCCAAAAGATACAGTTGCTCCTTGGGATCTAACCGAAAATCCATTCGGGCATAGCCGTTTAATCCCAAAATATGAAAGACCCTTTTTGCTGTTTGTTGTATATGCCGCACCAGCTTAGGAGGCAATCCCTCAACTTCGCCCGATTGAATCCCGTATTTTTTTTGATATTTGGTGCTCCATTTCACCCGCGCCGTAGCAATCGGAAGAGCATCAGGAGGAAGATTTTTTAAGTGCAGTTCCCAAACCGGCAGGGCTTGCAATCGTCGGTTACCTAAGACACCCACATAGAGTTCCCGCCCTTCAATGTATCGCTCAACAATGACGCTCGTGCCCACACTCTGATGGACAAATTCAACTCGTTCTTTGAGTTTTTCTTCGTCATGCACGATAGATGCTTGAGAAATGCCAAGGGACGCTTCCTCACTAATGGATTTAACAATGACCGGAAACGGAAATTCTTCTGCCCATTTGATGACCCGTCCCAAAGGATAGACCACAAACTCTGGACATCGAATGCCATGGTAGGCGATAATTTTTTTTGACCAGCCTTTATCACGAGTAAGCACAAGCCCCTTGGGATTACACCCGGTATACGGCACACCCAGGAGCTCCAAATAGGACACCACATTTTGATCGAATTCCGGATTCCCATTGAATTCTTCCAGCAAATTGAAAGCAATGTGCGGTTTCCAATCCGTTACCAGTTTATCAATAACGCTTAAATCATCTCGGACACCGACAGCCATAACTTCATGACCGAGATCCCGCAGAGTGGAGACCACATCAAATTCAGTTTTCCATTCGACCTCTGCCAAATCGGCATGCTCCACATCGTCCGGAGGCACGAGATCCTGATGCATAAGGGCCATGACGCGCAGCTTCCTCATAACACCACCCGATGTCGTCCACCATGCAAATAGTTCATCGTTTGCACGGTCAATAAAATCGTAAAATCCACTTTTGCCTGCTCTTCCGGAACGGCTAACCGCAAATTCCGTTCACGGCAATGCGCCATCATATCTTGTAAAACCTGATCAATGGTATATTGATACTCTCCCGTCCAAGCAGCGACTTTCCGGCGAACTTCTTTTCTGAATTTCCTGATAAAATTCTCCGCGGATGGATTTGCCGATTGATCCGGATCCCCGGAAAAGAGTCGCCGCAAGTCCCGATCATAAAAGTTTGGGTAATCCAGTCCATACCGCTCCCGCTTGTCCTGATAATGTTCTCTGAGCGTTTTGTGCAGTCGCTGAATGGGGTCCACCTGTTCCCTGGTCGTCACAATTGGCGCAACCCCCGCCAACTCCTTCATGAGCCCGTCCATATATTCCAATTTTTTAAGGGCCGGCCATCCGGCATAGCGCTCACGCCAATGTGAGTGCGGCGTGAGCCAGACGGCAAAGGTTTCGGCAAAATCCTCGTCTGGATGACTCTGGGCATACCACATATCAAGATGCAACACAAAACTTTTACTATAGGGCTTTGGCAAATAACAATCGGGATACGGAACCGAAGTATGCCCGAACATTTGTTGACGACTGCGCCGCCGCCGTAAGCGATAGGCATTCTCAATTGCATGACCTGTTTCGTGTCGAAGAATCCGCATACACCATTCCGGGGTTCCACCCTCCACTTCCAACATCTGATTGAGCTCCAGCTTCGCTAACCGCGGATGCCCCATATAAAACGGCACGGCAAGTCCCGGCGTGCCATCAGGCGAATACCAATCGTCAGATAACCATACGTGAGGACGAAACACTAACCCGTGATCCTTCAATTCGCGGTATAACTGACGGACGCATTGACCCAGTTCAGTTCCGGAAATGCGAATCTTCAAATCGGACAGCCTGAGATTCAACAGCTGTTCATCAGTCCAGGAAACCCATTCAGGTTCTGGGGTGACAGGGGACTGAAAATCAGGCAATAGATCCAAACTTATAACCTCCCATACCACTGTGGGCGCTGAAATTTCATTAGAAACACTTTTGTGAGAATCAGACTATGCCCCCTTGGGACCACACCGCATCACCCGCAAAAGAATGCCAAAATCTTCACTCCATTCCGTCTCTAAGTCAAAACCTCGAGCAGGTTTCACCTATTCTTATTTGACCACTTGAATTCCATAGCTTTTACCTTTTTGCCTATGGTAGATTGCCCATCTTTTTTAGAATTCCTTCTATTTAGTACCGTGCAATTTTTTATTCACACTCCGAGTCAGCGCGTCTGAAGAATCGGTGCTCGAGGCTTTATTCATTTTTTGGTCTTCATTCATTGTATCGGCCAAACGCCTGTAGGCTCTCTTCCCTGTTGATTCTGACGACTCCTTAAGCCTGACCGGTTGAACCACAGGAGATTCATCTATGTATCGCTGTGAAAAATGCCAAGGAACGATGTTGCTCGACCGGGAAGTCGACATGGAATCAGGAATGTCTCTTCTGGTTTTCTGGTGTATAAATTGTGGCTTACGGAAACAGGCCGAACGAGCACCGATTCCTCTTATCCAAGTATCCTAGGGCAGGCGCTAGATTCCTCAATCATTCGACCCGGATTGGCAGAGAAATCCTGCCGGTCATGCCTATTCGGGTCAGTGATGAACATTTTCAGGGAATCGGGGAAAAAGAGGCAGAGTGTTGTGACCCCGTCTCGTCGCGCACCATGTCCCATCAATGCGTCATGTTCGCTTCTTGTGAGGGCATGAAGTTCCGCTTTAAGCAGTCCATCACCGGCAACCATAGGAGTATGGCCCAGCAAACTACCATCAGGAACCAGGGAAGCAGGTGGAACTAGGAATCCGCATCCAATTCCACATTCCAGTATAAATAATCCCGCCAACTTTCCGGAGCGTGACGGATGCCGATCATGAGTGTCAGGCGTGGAGTCCATTTCGGCTTGATAGGCTCCTTGAGTAATTTCATCCCGGCCTCATGCGGAACACGCCCGCTTTTCCGGTTATTACATCGCCAACATGCCGTCACAATGTTTTCCCAGGTTTTCTTTCCACCTTTGGCAATAGGCACCACATGATCAAATGTCAATTCTTCGGTGCGAAACCGTGTATAGCAATATTGGCAGGTGTACCGATCCCGGGTAAAAATATTGATACGGGAAAATTTCACCGCATGATGATTCGAGCGAAGTTTAACCATGTTGAGAAGCCGCATCACACTGGGCAATTTAAAGGAAATGGACACACCTCGAATATCCCGATCATAAAATTCAAGGACTTCGACTTTTCCTTGCCATAACAAATTGATGGCTTTTTGCCAGTGCACAACTCGCAATGGCTCATAGGTAGCATTGAGTAGGAGTGTCATTTCCATACAAACGTACTCTAGAAACCTCGCCAGGTTGGAAGAAACCCTGTTCCTATATCACCGACGAATCCAGAGAATCAAGAGAGCCAATGAGGCTCTTGTTGCGCCATGAGGAAGTTGATATATTAAGGGTTTTGGCCACTTAGAAATACCCATGCCCTTGAACTTTCATCCAGTTGCTAACATTCAAGATCTCCCTCCAGGCACCTGTCAAAGTATTGAGCTTCAGGATCACGGCATTGCCCTAATTAACCTCGAAGGTGTGATCTATGCCCTTGATAATACCTGCCCCCATGCGGGGGGGCCACTGGGAGAGGGATCCGTAGAGGGAGACTTCGTCGAATGCCCATGGCACGGATGGAAATTTGATATCAAAACGGGAGTTTGCCAAAAAAACCCGAGCCCGAGCTGGAACGTGCCCCGTTATGAAGTCCAGGTGGTTGATGGCATCATCCATGTCGCCCCACCAACGTCTGAAAAGCGGCAATAGTAAAATGCTCACAACTCCGGAATTTTGAAAATGCCCTTCCTCCCAACAACTTTCACCGCCTAATCACCACAAAATGGATCGAGGGAACTCCAAGGCATCCAGGTAAGTACAGTGAGCTGTTTTAAATAAGGAGAAAACTATGAGCAGTCCCTTCTTCGAACTGGCCCAAAACAAATAATTTCAGCATCATGCCCGGAATGGATGAAATTTGATCCCCATGGGGGAGGGGCGGCAAATTCTCAAACGGCATCAATTGTTGGGCGGCTAACGAGATCACTCGAATCGACTTTTCCTTGCTATCCACTCTCCAGGCATATTCCCGCTCGATCCACTCCACGGAACCCTTTTCCCGCACAATTTTACGTACCATATATTTATCCTCGCCCTGCGCGGCTACCTGCCAATCTCCTTCATGAAACGGAATACCTTTAGTTTTTAAATCATCCACCATTAACTGAACTGCTTCGTCCAGCGTATAGCCCTGCCGGGATCGGTGCGTTTTGACCAACTCCAACGCTTCCAACGCAAGCGGGTCATCTGGAAGGTGATAACCCGCCGGCTGGACATAGCGATACAGCACAAAAAATCCTATGACCAGAAAAACAACGAGAAGATACCCGATGATCTTTTTAAATTGAGTCGACATGCCTATTATCCATTGTGGTCTTTGAAAATTTTTTTATAAAAACATCATTTCGGATCCAGAGACATCCGACCATGTGACGACCGGCATCCTCTTGGTGTTATAGCACACATGATTCCTACGTGCCTCCTCCGCTTAACTTTTCCTTGTAATATCCCCCTGACTGAATACATAGGCCTGTCCGGCAATCGTCAGTCTAGCGGTTCTTGATTTCAGCTGTCCTGTAATGCCTCTCGTAAGGCATGTATCACCCTATTATTATCACGTGGGTAGCGAATGGCAAGGCGAAGTGCCGGCTGAGTCATTCCGGAAAATGTCTGACAATCCCGAACGAGAATCCCCTGTCGTGTCAGTCGTGAAACAAGATTGGCTGTCACACATTTCGAAGGTAATTCCACCATCACAAAATTCGCGGATGCCGGAATGATCCGTAGTCCAGGGACCCCACGTAATCGCGTCATAAATCGTTGGCGTTCCTGTTGCATAAACTTCACACTTCGCAGTCGGTACCTGACGTCATCCAATGCCGCGACACCGGCCTCCTGGGCAAAATGGCTGACCGACCACGGAGGGAGCGACCGGCGGATTTCTGAAACCGTCTCCGGCGCTCCCACCAAGTACCCGAGACGAATTCCCGGCATTCCATAAAATTTCGTAAAACTTCTGAGAATAAGCAATCGTCTGGCGTTCGGAATTTCTTTAATAAGGGAATGGGAGGGACAAAAATCAATAAAGGCTTCGTCAACCACCATCCAAAGCCCGGCTTGTTCAATTTGCCGATAAAGGGTTCGAAGAGATCGGGCCGAAACCACTCTTCCTGTTGGACTGTTCGGATTACACACAAACACAGCCGTAAATGATTTTTCGTTGCTGAACGCGTCCTTCTGAGAACCGGACCGGATACCGTCCACCAGACGCGAAAGTTGTCCCAGGGGAGGAGCATACTTTTCCGCAGACGTGGCCAGGACATACGTACAGCGCGCACCCGCGACATGAAGAGACGCCTCATACTCCATGAACGTAGGACCTGCCACATATCCCTGGCAAAGGGACAGAGCCCGAGGTAAGATCCGAATTAATTCAGACGACCCGTTACCCAACACAATCGAGTCCGATGAGATCCCATGCTCTTTGGCCAGGCGTGTGCGCAAATCTTCAGCAGTTGGATCAGGATAATATCCGCAAGCAGGTAAGGCTTGCTGCATCGCATTCAACACTGGAGTGGGTGGACCAAACGGATTAATACTGGCACTGAAATCAATGAAGGAGTCCACGGGCCGTCCGAGCGCCTTTGCGATTTGATGAACCTGCCCCCCATGCACAACCGGCCGGGTCACCACATCACCCAAGCCATGATCACCATAACCAGTATCCCATAGGCCATTCCCACAACTTGTAACGCCACAGGAATGAGCGCCATGGAACAGGGTGTGATCGGATCACCTAACCTGGCGCGTACTTCCAGCACTCCGTCATAGACATTACCTCCGCCGAGTTGCACCCCAAGAGCACCGGCCATGGCCGCTTCGGGCCATCCACTATTCGGGCTGGAGTGACGCCGCGCATCCCGTCGACAGATTTGCCAGGCTGAGATGCCGGAACCCAATCGAATCGCCGCCGCGACACTCATAGCCACCGCTGTAAGCCGAGCCGGAACCCAATTGACGAGATCATCGGCTCGTGCGGATGCCCATCCAAACTCACGATAGCGATCGGTACGATAACCAACCATCGAGTCCAACGTACTGATTGCTTTATAAGCCATGGCACAGGCAGGCCCTCCCAACGCGAGATAAATCAGCGGCGCCACGATGCCATCGGAGGTATTTTCAGAGACGGATTCCACTGTCGCCCGAACAATCCCTTCTTCTGAAAGGTCGGCGGTGTCCCGCCCGACTAACCGGCCTACCTCAACCCGAGCCGATACGAGTGACCCCATTCTCAATGCCCCATGGACCCGCATGGCATGAACCCACAAATCGCGACCGGCAAGAGTAGTAAAGCCCAGGACCACCCATATCACTGTGCCAAATTGCTCATGCACCAGTTCAGCCCATTCCAAGATGCCCTGGGTCACAAAAAAGCATCCAAGGGGAAGCCCCACGGCCAATCCCAGACCGGCCGTTCTTTTTGTCCATGGGCTAGAGATTCGCTCTAACGTCAGACGTTCATATGCTTGAATGATGAACCCCATCAGGCGAACGGGATGAGGCAACCAACGGGGATCGCCCACCACCAAATCGAAGGCGCACACCGCCAGGAATTTGAACCCGGTCAGATCATCCGCCACCGTTAGCCCGGAATTATTGAACTGGAAGGGTCGGCAGTATTTCCGGTCAATTCTGCTAGACAGGTCCGACAAAGACAATCATTATAGTGTTTCGCAATACTGTCATATTGGGTATCGCTTACCGGGACGTCTTTACACCAACATCGGGAAAGTCCGCACTCAAAAGCTCGACCGCAACGTTCGCACTGCTTAGGATAGGTTCGTGTCATGATACATCGGCCTCCCGTACATGAATGGCCCTGTTAATTATTCCCCAAACTTCGAATACACGAGGAGGACCGGACCCAAGATCAGAAAGAGCACTTCGATCCCCTCATTCATCGCTCCCAGTATATCTCCCGTGATACCGCCAAACTTTTTGGACATCCACCAGACTACAGATCGAACCACAAGGCATACACCTATCATCAGCACAGCGGCTATGACCGCATCGAACATTTCCCACAACCCCAACCCCACAACCGTTGTGGCCACCAGAACATTCCGCCACGTCACTGTCCGAATAAACTGCGCAGCCAACCCTTCCGATCGTGGATACACAACACCCCAGCACCCGATCACCATCGCCCATCGTCCAATAGCCGGCATACAGAACAACATGCCCTCTCGCCATCCTCCCGGCAGAGCCAGAAATCCGGCATAGCGAAGCCCAAGAATCAACAGCAACCCCGTAGCCCCAAGAGCCCCGATACGGGAATCCCGGAGGATCGTGAGTCGATGCTCGGGATCCTTTCCCCCGGAAAGGGCATCAACCGAATCCGCCCAACCATCAAGATGGAGCCCCCCGGTGACCAGCACGTAGAGAGTCAGAATCATCATATTCAAAACCACGGGATGAAAAAGGCTTCCCAACAGTCGATCGACCAGGACAAGGCCTGCGCCAAGCAGAAATCCAATAAGAGGGAACCAGGGAAGGGAAGCTCCGAACGTCACTGAAGGGACTTTCGCCCCCTGACCTCCTGGAAGAGGAATGATCGTCAGAAGGTGCCACGCCAAAGAAAACGAAGCCCATAGACTCCTCATGCCATTTCCGGGAACGATTCTACAGCCTCATCCACGCCCGCACTTTCGAATGTGGCCATTTGCGTCAGACAGGCCAAACTCGATTGAATCAATCCGATAGCCAGACAGGCACCTGTGCCTTCTCCGAGCCGAAGATCCAAATCCAACAGCGGACGAAACCCTAACGAGTCCATGGCCAAACGATGTCCGGGTTCCGCAGAGACATGGGAAGGAATCATATAGGCCTGGCAGTGCGGCTCCAAGGTGACGGCCAGCAAGGCGGCGGCCCCCGTAATAAACCCATCCAGGACCACAGGCACACGACATGCCGCCCCACCCAGAAGAATTCCTACCAATCCGCCGATTTCAAATCCTCCGACCTTCGCCAGCACATCCAAAGGATCCTGCCCGTCAGGTGCATTTCGTTGTATGCTCCGTTCAATCACCTGAATCTTTTTCGCCAATTGCAACGCATCAACTCCTGTGCCTTTCCCGGTCACGTCGGCCACAGGATGACGCGTCATAACTGCTGTAATGGCACTGCTGATGGTGGTATTCCCAATGCCCATTTCTCCGATTCCGATTAACCGGATCCCGTCAGCATAGGCCTCCTGGACAAGACGGATACCTTCTTCCACACTTTGGACGGCTTGGTCACGACTCATGGCAGGACCTTCACACATATTGCGGGTTCCCAACCCGATTTTTCTCTCCCACAAACCGGGCAGTGCACCCATGTTTTCGTCAACCCCCATATCCACCACACGAACCCGGACCCCAATCTGGCGAGCCAGGACATTGATTGCTGCTCCGCCTTGTAGAAAATTTTTGACCATTTGTGCTGTAACCGATGAGGGATAGGCACTCACCCCTTCTCCTGCAACACCATGGTCGCCAGCCAGGACAAACATCATGGCGTGTGGATTTTTTGCCGGGAGCGATTCGGTTATCGCGACGTACTGGGTTCCTAAGGACTCGAGCCGCCCAAGGCTGCCCTGAGGTTTCGTCAGCCGGTCCCATAGCGCTTCAGCGCGACGCACCCCTTCCTGAGAGACCGGTTGAATCGCTGCGATAGTTTCCTGAATGAACGGAGAAGAATGGCTCATCGGTTACTTCACTCTGAGTGGCAGCCCACTCACCAGAAAATAGACTTCATCAGCTTCAGCTGCGACCAATTGATTCATCCTGCCCGCCACATCCCGAAATGACCGGCTGATCACATCCCCGGGCACCAACCCGAGGCCCAACTCATTACTGACGACGACAATCTGACCGGGACAGGCACGAGCCGAACGAAGGAATGCCCTGACATGTGCTGGGACTTGTGAGGGTCGCACCTTATCTCGCAGGAGATTATTTAGCCAAAGCGTTAAACAATCCACGACAATACTGGGATAGCCTGATCCCTGCTCGGCCAGCCATTCGGAAATCCTGACAGGCATTTCGATGGTCACCCAACCACGGCCCCGAGATCGCTGATGTTTCTGAATTCGACCGGCCATTTCCTGATCAAACGGCTCTCCAGTTGCGACAAATGCTCGAGGAGATTTGGCCTTTCCCTGTTGTAAGGCGAAAGAACTTTTCCCCGATCGTGCCCCACCAAGGACAAAAATCAGTTTTGATGAGACATGGGTTTTTTTCTGGGCCCTCTGAGGATGGGAAACCGCTACCAGCGAAGAGAACGAACCTCTCCCCGATGGCTGATGTGATTGGCGGACGGAACGCATGAAATTTCTTCTCCTCGCATCAAACTAAGAAATTCTCGGAGCATAGGCTCTGAACACCAATACCCGATATGAGGCCACTGCTATCCCTTCAGAGGGTTTGTCGGCTCCCGTTCCCACAGGAATTCGGCTTCTCCCTGTTTTTTTGTGACCCATCGCGCAAACACAAACAACGCGTCACTCAGCCGATTGAGAAACATAACCAATTCCTTGTCAATTGATTCTTCCTTCGACAGGGTGACACAAAGCCGCTCAGCACGACGACAAATGGTACGGGCCACATGCAGTAATGCGGCGAGTTGGCCCCCGCCAGGCAAAATAAATTCTTTCAAGGGCGTCAGATCTTTTTGACACTCATCAATTAGATGTTCCAAGTGGCCGACATCTTCCGGTGTCACCGTTGGCATATTCGGAAAAGACTCACCCAGGGCCGTAGCGAGAATGCCACCCAAATCAAACAATTTATTTTGCACCCACTTTAAGATGGGGCCCATACGCTCCGACACCTCAGCATTCGTTCCGGTCTGTCCATTCGACACACGAGCCAAGCCAAGCATAGAATTCAATTCATCCACCGTGCCATAGGCTTCCACCCGAACCGAATCCTTCCAGACCTCCTGCCCTCCAGCCAATCGAGTTTTCCCCGCATCACCTGTACGGGTATACACTTTAGAGATCCGCATTGTATAAGTCTCCAGTGAAAAGTTGACTGATGTGTTTGACCTCCAGACGGGTAGAAGCTAAGAGAAATGTCGGCACCATCGTTTCGTTAATCATTCAACGACCTCAAAATTTCAGTCCTCCTGCACTCCGCGATCCCTTGTGACACGCAGGCATAAACAGTACGACCGATCATTTCCCCAAGAACCGTGTGAAGGCCACAATGATCTTCTTCAATTTCACCGCTCGCTCCTACCACGAGACAATCGGTACCCGTGAGATCCGCAAGTAAATTTGACTTGCGACTGGTGACACCGCTATCCCGAAACGCTGCTGTTTTTGCTGAGGAGGCGACATGTATCGCCTCGATACGTCCGCCAATTCCCGGAAGGGCATTGGTGGCCACCACCACATTCACTGTTCCGGACGAACGACATTGATTTCCCAGCTCAACATCAGCATCGTCAAGGACGGAGCGGGCATTCGATAACCCGACAGTGACGAGCCCATGCACCCAGGCCCCCGATGAATAAAGAAAACGGTCGGTAAACGCACTCACAGCCGCAGCAGTCATTAATCCGATGGTCTCTTCGGGAATAAGAGAGTGGGCTTTAAACAGAGGCCCAAAATCGTCTGCAAGGGTGGTCATAGAGGAAGATCCGTTAAGACCAACTTGTAAATTGGCAACCACGGAAGCGGAAACTTCCCCACCATTCCAGGGCGCCCAACTCAGACAATTGAACATCCCCGGAAACCGGACAATCAGACAATGAGGTTGCAGATCAATCTGAAGGGGAGAGAGCACCGTCTTCACCAAATTCTTCTCCTCAGATTCCAAACATACGACAGCCGTCTTATTGGGCATTGAGGTGAGGACCGGAGAGACCGGATTCATCACCACTGCGCTTACCCCACCTCTCATAATGCACGAGTTCTTCAAGTGGCATGCGTTTGCGCCATCCGGCTTTTTCAAGATCCGGTTGCTGAGCAAAACCCTTCACATATCCGACACACAAATAGGCCACGACCCAAACGGATTGAGGAATGCCTAAAACCTTCTTCAAGAGATCATAATCCAAAATGGACACCCAACCGACCCCAATACCTTCGGCTCGTGCCGCCAGCCAGAGGTTTTGAATGGCGCAGCACGTACTATACAAATCGGTTTCGGGAGCCGTGGCACGACCTAACACGGATGGGCCGCCCCGGTCACGGGAACAGGTCACACAGATATTAACGGGTGCTTCCTGAATGCCTTCAAGTTTGAGCCCCCGGTACAAATCGGCTTTCGGTCCTTCATACCCACGCGCCGCCTGTTCATTCGCCTGAAGGAATAGATCTTTGACGGCTTGTTTGGTCTCGGGATGACGAATAATGAGAAAATCCCATGGCTGCATAAAACCCACGGAACCCGCATGATGAGATGCCAGCAACAGCCGTTGAAGAATGTCCTCGGGAATCGAATCAGAACGGAAATCCCTGCGAACATCCCGTCGTTCGAAAATGGCACGATAGACCGCTGCCCGCTCTTCAACGGAAAAGTCGCCGGGCGTGTGAGAAATCGGTTGTTTCAAAATTCGACTCCTTTTTGAGCCTTGATGCCTTTGCGAAAAGGATGCTTAATCATCTTCATTTCCGAAACCAGGTCAGCGGCCTCGATGAGTTCCGGTTTCGCACCTCGCCCGGTAATCACCACATGAAGCATGGGAGAACGTTGGGCCAGGGCTGCGAGCACCTGTTGAAGTGAAACATATTCATGATGGATCGCAATATTTAACTCATCCAGAATGACCATGCCAAAGGATGGATCTTGAAGAAACTTTTCAACTTCGGACCATGCCGTTTGAGCCACCTGTGTGTCCCGTTCACGGTCTTGGGTTTCCCAGGTATACCCTTCACCCATTCGAAGAAATACCACCTGCTTGCTGTAGCTTTTCAGGATTCGCTCTTCTGCGGTATCAATGGCCCCTTTGATAAATTGCACCACCGCCACGTTCATGCCATGTCCGAGGCATCGGATAGCCATGCCCAATGCCGCCGTGGTTTTTCCTTTGCCTGCCCCGGTGAAGACGATCAGGAGCCCCTTTTCTTCCTGTGCCTCAGCAATCCGTCGATCCACAGAGGCTTTCAAGCGATCCATACGAGCCTGATGTTTTTGATCGCTCATAGCCTGGCCTCTTTCATCGCAGTTTCACTTCTTGCCGCTTCGACCAAAGCCAGAGGGGCATGAGGATGACTGGAAAAATGTAAATGCGTATACAGAGCGATGACATTCCCTTTCACAATCCCATCCCTTCCCCGGTCCCGTCCCTGCCCATCGGTAAGATAACCGAGATATTCCAGATCTCCCTCGGGATGAAGGGTCGAATAGTGAAACTCATGCCCACGAATTCGCACTCCCTGTTCCCCAAGAAGTCCTCCGTGCGTCACGGTCATCTCTCGATACCCCAGGGTCAGGTTTTTCCGGCTCATCGCCGCTTCAGCCGGGATGACCCCCACCATGTCGTAGAGCGTTCCATCGAAATTTCTGAGGATTTTGGCCAGATACATCAGACCCCCACATTCCGCATAGATGACCCCGCCCCTTGCCGCAAATGCCTGAATAGACTGCCGCATGGTCACATTTCGTTGCAAGCAGTCAGCGTAGATCTCCGGATAGCCTCCTCCCAGATACACCAGATCCACCTCGGGAAGTGACGGATCATTGATGGGAGAAAACCGGACTAACTCCGCACCGGCCTTTTCAAGGAGCTGGAGATTTTCCAAATAGTAAAAACAAAATGCCGGATCAACAGCTACCCCGACTCTTACGGATCGAGTCACCCGTCTGATATTCTCCGCCGGTATACCAGAATTCGTGATGAGCATTTCAGGACTGGACTGAGCGAACTGTTCGACGCGAACCAAATCGACCGTTGCAGAAGCCAGTTGACCGAGTTTGGCATACCATTCAGTCCCCGAACCTTCCAAAGCCGTCCGTAACCCCAAATGCCGGTCAGGAATGCTCACATCCGGATCAGAGCGGAGATACCCCACAACCGGAATGCGGGTTTCCTTTTCTACGGCCTCCTTTAATAACAGGTAATGACCTTCACTGGTAAGGCGGTTAAAAATCACACCGGCAACATGCAACGAACTGTCAAATTTTGCATAGCCATAGACCATGGCGGCTGCCGAGCGGGCCATGGCACTCCCATCCACGACCAGGAGGATCGGCGCATTCAGTTGGTGAGCCAATTCGGCCGTACTCCCCGTTTCTTTGACCGGAGAACTTCCATCAAAGAGACCCATCATGCCTTCAATAATCGAGAGGTCGGCTCCGTGGGCCGCCTCTTGGAAAATCGCTTGATTCAATACACCCCCGAGCATCCACCCATCGAGGTTCCGGGATTCCCGGCCACTGGCCAACTGATGATGCCCGGGATCCAGAAAATCCGGCCCGACTTTAAACGGTTGAACTGTGCGACCCTGAGCCCGAAACGCCGACAATAAGGCTAACGTCACCGTCGTTTTGCCGACTCCGCTATGTGTACCCGCAATGACGAGCCTCGGAAAGGTCATGAGTTTCCGCTCGCACTGGAAGACTTTGATACCGGTAAATCAAACGTCACTCGAACACCACCAAACACCGACCGCACAGGAGTCCCAAAGTACAGCACTTCTTCATAATGCCGGTTCAGAATATTGTCCACTCGAACATATCCTTGCAGCGAGGGGGTAATGTCATACGAGGCCGAGAAGTTGATGACATAAAAATCAGGGAGTGGCTGTTGATCGCCAGTCGTGTTGAATCGAGAGCCCACATAGCGGAAGGTTGTGGTCATACTCAAGGGATTGATGGGTTGATAGGTCAGCACCACGCTCCCTTGAT
This sequence comes from Nitrospirales bacterium, assembly GCA_021604105.1. GTDB lineage: Bacteria > Nitrospirota > Nitrospiria > Nitrospirales > UBA8639 > Nitrospira_E. The sequence continues at coordinate 107,495 of BQIW01000001.1, forward strand.
GAACCGGCCAGCGAGGCAGTCGGGCCCCCGTCTCCAGATCCCTCGTAATGGTATAGGTATACTGACCCTGAAGATCCAACAATTTCATATAGGGGAGCTCTTTAGCCAAGACCAGCTTCGCGCTTCCCTCCCACCCCTGACTTTTCGCAGATCCCACATTTTGGGCACAAAACCCAAACGGCGTGAAGGGCACACAGCCTGCAGGGTCAAACGCCGTGACAATCAGTTGTCGATAGCGATTCCAGAAATAGCCTCCACTCACGGTAAGACGCTTATCCCAAAACTCCTGATCAATACCGACATCGAAACTTTGGCTTTTTTCCGGCTTGAGATTCGGATTTCCGAAATTCGGAAAAAATAATTCATTAATTGAAGGAGCTCGAAACCCGGTGGCATAACTGGTCCGGATTTTCGTGCCCGTTTCCTTAATACGATACGCCCCCGTCACACGATAGGTTGTCGCATCGCCAAAGGTATTATAGGAATCCTGCCGGAACCCCCCGGTGGCAAAAAACCGATCAAACAGATTTAATTGAAGCTGCGCAAATCCGGCATGACTTGAGAGGGTTTTTTCAGCAAACGTGCCTTTGTTTTCTCCCCGTTGTTCTCGATATTGATAGCCTACGGTCAGAAGAAGAGGCTTCCCAATTTGAAAATTACTCTGCCATTCAATTCGATTGCTTTTGGTTTGAATATCTGAATTGCCAAACGCTGCAGGGGTACTCTCCATGCCCGTGGTAATGCTGCGTTGATTATCCCCTGCCTGAGTGATTAAGGTTTCCTCGGCATGCGCGAGAGTCACCTTCTGGTCCCACCAGTCAGTGATCGGTTGATGATAACTCCCGCTATAGATAAATTGTTCACCTGAGGACTGCGCTTTAAACACATCGAAGGGTCCGCCAAAGGTGCTGGAGTTATCGAGGTCGATGTCGTTATTGATCCAGCGGAACGCCAATTCCAACCGCCCATCCCATGGCCCCTTCACCCCTAACAAAGAAGAGGCCTGCCAATTGCGAAAGGCATCCCGCTCAACCGCTCCCCGCCGATAATTCACCGCTGAAAATTTGCTCATATCCCACCGCGTCAACGTGGCAGAAAAATCTACCGGACCCATTTGTCCCGCAAAACTCCCTCCTTCTCGAATAGAATTAAACGATCCATATTCTGAGAAGATTCTGGCAACCGGATCACCGGAGCCGCGCTTGGTTCGGATATCAACCACCCCCCCGGCGGCATCCGAACCCCACAGCATGCTCTGTGCCCCCCGTAGGACGGTCACGGATTCAATATTGTCCGTGGTCACAGTTCCAAAATTAAAGCTGCCCTGCGTGGCACTATTCACAATCGCTCCATCAATCAACACAAGCGTCTGCTCGGAACTCCCTCCACGAATCCTCACGGTGTTGTTCGTGCCGGGACCACCAGAGGAAAACGTCGCCAGCCCCTGGCTTAAATTGAGCGCATCCACAAGCGTTCGACTGTGCCGGCGCTGCATGCTCTCTTCTGTTATGACCTCAACGGCGCTCGTAACTTGGCTAAGAGGAACTGGCGTTTTAGTAGCCGTCACCACCATGGGGTCCAATTCCGTGACAGACTCAGACTGTTGAGGATCCGCTGCCGAAACCATGATTGGCATGAATAGAGACATGACAAGTAATCCCACACATCGAAAACCTACGACGAAAAAATATGAACGCCGAAATCCTGAACACATGATCCACCTCCCTTTCGCACGAAGGGGTTTAATGGAAGAAACAGCTGTTGGGTCTCCTGACTTGCGGATCGTCGCGTTTCTGCGCCTTCTCATGGACATCTTGTCCACAATGGACTCTTGCAGAATTACTCCCCGCTTACAGTGGCGGCACCGTGCTGGACTTACACCAGCTTCCCCATCACAACCGTCTTTTTTCCTCTAAATAACCCTACTCCTTTATTAAATGGTTAATACCGATACCCCCACACAAAACACCACAAGACACTGCACTGGTCCAGTCACTCACATCGGCAATGACACTCGTGGTAATCCTGATTGAGGATGACCATCTACCAGAACCTGACACCCGTAGACCAATTCCAAGAGGTCAGGACGCAGGACTTCTAAAGGCGATCCAACTTCCACAATCTGTCCATGGTTCAACAACATCAGGCGATCACAGTATTGACTGGCCAGATTCAAATCATGCGACACCAAAACCACCGTAAGACCACGCTCCCTATTCAGCCGCCGAAGAATTCGGGCAATATCCAACTGATGGTGCAGATCCAGAAAAGCGGTAGGCTCATCCAAGAGTAATATCTGAGGCTCCTGAGTCAGGGCACGAGCGATTACCGCCCGCTGACGTTCCCCCCCCGACACATCCGTGACCAGCCTGGACCCCAGGTGCGTGACATCCAGATCGTCCATAGCCTGTTGTGCGATTTGGGAGTCGTCGGAATCCTCCCAATGCCACCCCCATCCCCGATGATGGGGAAATCGTCCCATCAGAACCATTTCTGCAATAGTAAAGGGGAAAATCTGCATGGTCTCCTGGGGAACCAACGCAACCTGTCTCGCCACCTCGGTTTGGGACAAATCTGAGAGGGGATCCCCGAACAACTCAATGGAGCCGGACCTGGGACGAAAAATCCGTGCAAGAAGCTTGAGTAAAGTACTTTTCCCGGAACCATTCGGGCCGAGAATCCCAAGTATTTTTCCGGAATCAATCGAACCTGTGACGGCCTTTAGTACCGACTCCGTGTTAGGACGAAACCGGCTGTCATACCCAAAGGTCACGTCTCGAAGAGCATACGCCGGTCCTGGAAATACGTTTCTCGAGTCTATCATCACATCCCCACACGAAGGTTACGAGTCGTGAGTAGATATAAAAACACCGGCCCCCCCACCAGTGCTGTCACCACACCGACAGGAAATTCACTGGGACTTAAGACGGTCCTGGCCACCGTATCAGCCAACATCAGAAACATGCCTCCCACAAATCCCGCAGCCGGGAGTAAAAGCCGATGATCGGCACTCAAGACCAGGCGGACAGCATGCGGCACGATCAGCCCCACAAACCCGATGATCCCGCTAAAACTCACGACCGCTCCGGTCAGAAGCGCTGCGGCAATAAACACCAGCTTTTTGACACGCTCAACCTCCACCCCTAACGATCGGGCCGTTTCTTCACCAAGGGTTAGAAGATTTAACGATTGCGCTTGTGTCGCCAGAATCACCAAACCCATACCAAGATACAAAGCCAGGACGCCGAGTGTGGAAAAATCCGGCCCGGTTAACGATCCCATCAACCAGGCATACATTCCGAACGCCCGATTGGGATCAGCCACACTGGTCAGAAACATAATGAATGCGGAAAAAATCGCATTCAACACCACCCCGGCCAACAAGAGCGTATAGATTGAAAACCCGAATCCCACGGATGAAATCCGATACATGATCACCAAAGACAACAACGCACCGGCAAAAGCACAGACCGGCAACGCCGACACACTCAAGACAGATACCCCCACGCCAAACAACAGCGCAATAGCAGCCCCCAACGCCGCCCCGCTGGAAATGCCGATGATAAACGGATCGGCCAGTGGATTTCTCAACAAGGCTTGAAGGGCGACGCCAACCATCGCCAGACTGGCCCCAACGAAAAAAGCCAATATCAGCCGTGGCAAGCGAACCTGCAGCAGAATAACCGTTGTCGGATCTGTCCCGATTGGCATGGACTCGGTTCCCAGCAGTGCTCCAGCCAGAGTGGACCAGATGCGTGAGAAGGTAATAGGTTCGGTCCCAAATCCCAGACAGGCTAGAAGTGCCAGGACAGACAACACACACGGGACGCCCATGGACAAGATCCAGCCACGGATCGTCAGCGTCGGCAATGCTGATATCGCAAACGGCAAGGGCGGAGATGTCTGCCCCCACTCTCTCGACATCTTTGAAGGTGAGGAAACGGTGAATGGCGGAATTTTTGCCATGGGTTTCACTACCAGGGTTTTTTTCTTAGAATCGCCCAACACGACGACATAACCGTCTCAGGAGGAAAAAAGAATGAGGTGCTCCGGTGCCGAATCATGATGATCCAAATGGGAGATTTCAATTCGACATTTCATCCTGACTAACTTCCGGATGCAGGATCTTCACTAATTCCTTCAGCCCTTCAATAATTCGAGGACCGGGACGATTCAAGAGGTCGCTATCCACTTGAAACAGCTTGCCGTGTTGGACCGCGGAAAGCGTCGTCCACCGTCGCCAGGCATCCTGTTCCGACTGGGGAATGCCTTCCTGCCGACCGGTCGGAAAGAGGAGGATATCCGGATTTTGTCGCAGGACTTCTTCCATTGTCACACGTGGATACGGGGCGCCCGTCTGATCTGCCGCATTTCTGCCACCCGCGAGTTCAATGAGACGATGAATAAAACTACCGGGGCCCACGGTGATTAATGGTTCGGAATTCAAGACATACAACAATGAGGGACGAGGCAGATCCGCCAATCGAATTGATAAATGGCTTAATTGCTTCCGCATGAGTGCTGCCTGGGCATTGGCTTCTTCAGAATGGCCGACCATTCGTCCCAACAACTGAATGTGCGCAAAAATGTCTTCAACCGTATGCGGGTCAAAAATAAAGGTCGGAATCTTCAATTGCTCCAATTTATTGAGAAGGTCCATACGCAGGAACGATCGAGGCGCCAAAACCAGTTGTGGTTGCAGACCCACAATACTCTCAAGATTGGGAGTGGCATAACCCACCTTGGGCTTGGTCAATGCTTCTGGAGGGAAATCGCAGAATTCGGTGACTCCCACAATTTCCTCATTCAACCCGATGGCAAACAGAATTTCGGTGACACTTGGGGCAAGAGAGACAATACGCTGGGGGGTTTTAGCCAGATAGAGCTTACGGCCAAGATCATCGACAAACGTGCGTGGAGCCACATTGGCCATAAAGGGCATACCGGTCAAAATACCCTGTTGGCGCCGTTTCATCATCTCTCCATCAAAGGCCAATACCACATCACTCGAAAACGGGCCGTGAAAGATCGCCCACCCGACCACGATTCCGAAGACCATATGGGGTACACAAAAGCCCAAAATAAAAAATCCCCAAGGCTTACACAACCTTGAGGATTGCACCCGATTCTTCATCCTCACCACTTCCCCAGCCCACGAGGGAACATTGGCCTTGAAACGAATGAGGTATTCTGGCTCCTGAGTGAGTAACCTACTATCCGCACCTTCCCATCCGAATATCACGACCAGATCCGGACAGTGGCTTTCGCGGGGTTCGTCCTCAGTTACAGCGGCGGGACCGCGCGGGAATGTCACCCGCTTCCCATCATTCATTCCGCATATGTATTGGGAGAATGTAGGAGGGACATAGCCGCTTTGTCAAGAAATCGCCTATCAGAGATTGGTGGCAAGCATAGGGTGGCCTGTTTTACAAAACCGCTCCCCACCCCGCCTTTGCCATTCACGCTTATTTCCTTAGATAGCGTCTTCGTAGGCAGGCATCGCACAATCAACTCTTTGCAGACAGGCGGAACGCGTTGCATGCAAATATGCACAGATATCCCAATCAGGTTTCTGACGAAACAGAAGCGTCCGTGATGTGAGGACGTTGGAGAATAAAATTCAGCTCTCCTCCCAGTAAAAGAGTCAACCCACAGACATATAACCACATCATCAGGATAATCACTCCGGTAATGGGTCCATAGACTGCGTTGTAATTAATGAAATTCTCCACATAAAATTTCAGCCCCAGGGATAGGACAATCCAAAGGAATACGGCCAATACGGAGCCGGGTTTCATCCACTGCCATTCGTGATCACTGTTCGGTGCCCAATAATAGACCAGGTTAATAGCCATGAGCATGAAAAGAACGATGACCGGCCACTGCCACAGAGACCAACCAAACGTCGCCCACCACGCCAACCCGGTCACCTCTGCAACCCATTGGCTCACCTCTTCACCCGCCAAGATCAGGATTAATGACGTAATGACAAAGACCGCACCCCCTATCGTCAGCAACACAGCAGTGAGACCGGCTTTCCAAAAGGGGCGGGTTTCTTCCACCCCATAGACAGCGTTTAAGGTATTGATAATCGCCATCATGCCCCAGGAAGCCGCCCACAGGGAACCGAGCAGACTCAAAGAAAACAATCCTCCCCCACTGCCTTGGACCATCTGTTCGACATAACGCTCGACCAGGATCAAGGACTCGGCAGGGAGGACTTCCCGGGCGTAAGGCATGACGGTAGGCAATACTACCTGGCTGGGCAACATCCCAATGAGGGCGGTCACACCTAAGAGCGCGGGGAATAATGCCAACAAAAAATAGAACCCGAGCTGAGCTGCCCGTCCAAAGACATCGTCCTCCCATGAGGCGACCCACACCTCTTTTGCCAATGTCCACCAAGCCCCAGGCCTTTTGAACCAAGCCGATTTACCATTGCCCGGCCCCGGTTCATCAATTTTCCATAAATATTTTTGATCGGACTTCATCGGTATGTATGACACCCCATACTCGGACCTGTTCTGAGTAGGACAGGCTCCTGGAACAATCAACACGTCTTTATTTCGATTGATGTTGCCGATCTGGAGAAGAACCGCCTAACCCCAGTACTGAAAAAATACGATTCACATTAAGATGGGTTTCTAAATGGTCAGCCCAGCGATCCAATGCCTTCGACATTCTCTGGGAAACCTCCTCCGATATTATCAAATCAAGTGACGCAAGGCCTTTACGAATGCGTATCCGATTCAACCAATGACGGCGAAATCCCGGCTGATCAAAAATGCCATGAATGTAAGTGCCCCAGATGCGCCCATCAAGATTCATCGCCCCATCGAACCGGGATTTTTGGCTCCCGGAAGAAACTTCTCCTGGAACCGGAAGAATCCGAAAGCATGACGGAATAGACTTCATACCTCTCGTGTCCCCCATATGAATTTCATATCCTTCAACCGGATATTCATGGCCCCACGATTCCAATAAGGAGCGGGCACGGACTTGCACCGTGTTTTTGTGAGGGCGTAATTCAGTCTCGACCGCCAGCAATCCTAATCCTTTCGTCGAACCGCCGGTTTCAACATGCTCTGGATCCGAGATCTCTTTCCCAAGCATCTGAAATCCTCCACAGACACCCATAATCTCGGTTCCACGTTGAACATGCGTCATAACCGCCTCTTCGAATCCAGCCTTCCGCAGATATTCCAGATCGGCAATCGTCGTTTTACTTCCCGGGAGAATTATGGCATCCGCCTCCTGAAGCTCTTGAGGTGACGCCACAAAGCGAAGCGCCACATCCGGTTCGGCAGCCACCTGATTGAAATCCGTAAAGTTACTCATATGAGGTAGCAACACGACTGCGATATTGACGGTATCTGCTTCAAAAGCCGTCTTTCGAAATCGATGAATATCCACACTGTCCTCTTGGTCCAATTCCAGATTCCGGAGATACGGCAACACGCCTAACACCGGGACACCCGTACGTTCTTCTATGATAGAGACACCATCTTCAAACAACGTCAGATCCCCTCGAAATTTATTAATGACCACCCCGATCACCCGCTGCCGTTCTTCCGACGCTAATAAATCCATCGTCCCGATGACCTGCGCAAATACACCTCCCCGATCGATATCCGCCACTAACACCACTGCCGCATCTGCCATCTCGACCATCGGCCAGTTCACAATATCGCGATCACGCAGATTCATTTCTGCGGCACTCCCCGCCCCTTCAATCACCATTACGTCGTACTGCTTGGACAAACGGTCATAACTCCCCTTTACAAAATCAAACAATTGGGATTTCCGCTCGAAATAATCCAGGGCATTCTGACTTCGCCATACCTTCCCTTGAACAATCACTTGAGATTTGGCGTCGGCTTCCGGCTTCAGCAAAATCGGATTCATATCCACATGCGGAGGCAATCTGCAGGCCTGGGCCTGAAGTACCTGGGCCCGTCCCATCTCTCCTCCATCCGTCGTGACAAAGGAATTCAGCGACATATTTTGTGCTTTAAACGGCGCCACTCGAACTCCGGCCCGATGCAAGAGCCGACACAAGCCGGCCGTCACCAGGCTTTTCCCCACATCAGAGCCGGTTCCCAATATCGCTAAGGCCTGCTTCATCAGTACGCTCTCCCTCCAAATGGGTGCAATAAAGTCCTTCAGTATGTCGCATTGTCGCGAAGGAAGACCTCCGCTCAGGACACCGTTTGCTCAATCAGCTTACTTAGTCAGTTCTCCCAGGACGTTCCGGAGTGATTGCCGCCGCCCAATTGCCGGAGTCCGGAGAGGTCAGATAAGCCGTTCCGCCCCCTTGAATATGGTGTTCGGGTCCCCATTCACCTGTGGCAATCTCGATCCAGCGGACCACCAACGGCTCGTTGGTGCCGGACACATCGATTCGCACTTCACCGCCAAGGGGCAGATAGAGGGCGAAGGCTTGCCCCTTGTGGGCAGACAGATACGCGTGATTCGGTTTGTGGTTTATAAGCAGATCGTTTGCAGGCTCAACGGTCCACAATGGTATCTGTGACTCCAACTTTCTCGCCCCACGAATACTGGCCACCGCCTTGTCATGGAGTCCCAGTCCTGCCGTGGGACGATGGAAACGAATCGACGCGGCACCGGCCAACAGATTCCGCCAGAACCGTTCGATTCCATCCTGGTCGTTGCCGAATCGGTTACCGGTGGCACCATAGGTCTTGGTCGTATTGATGGGTCTCGGATGTTTGGCCAGAGAATGCCGCGTACGGAGAAATTGGTCCCAATGCTTTTGTCCGCTCTGGTGATTATTTTGCGAGACGTCGACGAAATCGTATACCTCCGGATGATCAAACGTTCGCCTATGGATCTCGGCGGTAATATCCTTATTCTCCCACATCTCGGTGACAAAGATCCTTTTGTTTTCCTTGTCCGCGCGATGTTTGAGGTAGGTCGCCCAGTAACGGCTCCATTCTTCCTCCCCATTTGTTTCGTTGTCCATGCAATACAGCACATGACCATATCGCAGGGTATATTCCAGCATCTTATCGACAAATCGTTGTTGGTACCGCAAAACCACACGGTTGTTTCGCTGCCTTGGCGTCGTAAAGAAGAACGGTTGTGTGTTTTGATGAGGCGTTTCGGAATAACGCTCCACAAATCCGGATTTTTTAGCGGTGTAATTGATATTATTCCGGGAGTTGTACGGCTGAATATCCCAGGTGTCGCCCATATAGTCAAAAGGGTCCCAAATCTCGATTTGCACGATGATGCCGCGATTGGCCGTTTCTTGAAGCATCCGGTCGAAGCGTGCCCAGTACTCGTCATTCCACTGTTCTAAATCATATTGGCCATCATTCACCTGTTTAAACGGGAAGACCTCAAAGCCCCGATCCTGTCGGCTGCTCATCGTGTTCCGGATGACATTGCCGCCAGCGGCCACCAACCGATCAAGCTGAGCCAGAAGATCTTTTTCCGGCCATTGAAACAGACTGTCGTCATCGCTCCCACCTAACAACAACACCGGTTCTCCCTGATCACTCCAGTACCAGGGATTTTTGGTCCACGGTTGCAACACAGGTTCGGCTGCAACAACATTGACCCAACTCATCATCACCACGAACAATGACAAGCTTATGGAATTTCTACACTTCATCTGTCCCTCCCGCCATCACGACTCTTCTTGTTTTTTGTTCCCGTTTAACTGTTATCCACCTACTTTCAGGGATGGAAGCCCTATGGTACAGTGACCTTTTTCGTAAACGCGAACCACAACCATGGCGGTAATAATGCACACACACCAACGGTCTTGTCTCACTCTACTGAATTGTTTCGCAGCAGCCCTCTGCTGGTCCCTGATCATTCTGACAATAGCCCGGGCCGAGCTCCCCGCACCATCCCCATCAAGCACGTCGCCAGACAACCAACCCGGCACCCTGCAACATGTGATTGAAAGCAAAAAATTACGAGTGGGTGTCTCATTATTTCCCCCCTGGACCCTCAAAGACCGCAATGACCAATTAACGGGCTTTGAAATTGATATCGCCCGGCAATTAGCCAAAGACCTCGGAGTCCAAGCAGAGTTTCATGTCTTCGAATGGCAGAATATTGTGCCGGCTCTCCTGGATCGGAAGATCGATATTATCACCGCCGGCATGGTCATTACCCCGCAACGTGCCCTGAAGGTCAACTTCAGCGACCCTTATGATTCTGCCGGGATCGGACTGGTCACCAATATTCCGTTAACGAAAACTTTTCGTGGCCCCCAGGACCTGAATCAACCGGAAGTCGTCATCACCGCCGTGACCGGAACCGTGTCGGAAGATCTTGCCCGTCGGGTATTTCCAAAAGCCACAATTAAAACCTTCGCCTCCAGTCAGGATGCCATAGAGGCCCTCACAAGCGGAAATGTACATGGCTACGTCGAGCACGAGCCCATTACAACCTTTGTGGCCCTGGAACATCCCAAAACCGTGGATGAACCATTATCGAAACCGTTGCTCGAGACCAAAACAGGGTTTGCCGTCAACAAAGGAGACCCCGACTTCATTCATTTTCTCAACGCGTGGATTATCAGCCATAACGCCGATACCTGGTTGGAATCCGCTCACAAGTACTGGTTTGAAGGAGTCGAGTGGAGAAAGGATGTGGGCACGAACCCATGACGAGCGCAGAACGGTACCTGCCCGAGGGACAACCCTCTTTCTCCTTAGGGTTGATGAGCATGCTTCTCCTCCTTCCGGCATTGCTCGCAGCGGCTGCCCTTGAACAATCCGGCACCCAGCTGTCGCTCCCGGATGAAGACTCGTACCGGTCTCCTCTCTCGGAAAACCTCCTCGAATCCAACCGATGGAGAATTCCACAAGAAGAGAAACGGGACTGGCGATTACCGCCTCCCCCTCCTCCCGTTGGCTGGCGAACCCCACAATCCGCGGAACCAAAAACATCTCCCTCCCGACGAACCATAGAGCTGTTCCCTCGATACAAGCCAGGAAATTCATCGGACTATGATATGATCGAACGGGAGGAAAAACCGTTGATTAAAATGTTTGAATTCGG
>BQIW01000002.1 GCA_021604105.1 Nitrospirales bacterium
ATGAGCTTGAGACCTTGCTCAGGCACTGTCGCAAACATCGCCAACGCTCACGGATGACCACGCTGGAAATGCTCGAAGCGGGCTTCGATCCGAAACTCCACAGGGGATAAGGCCAAGGCTTAGCTTAACAGCTATGGGCCGAAACCCGGCGACTTAAAAACCACGAATCATGCAACCTGCACCACTTCAAAGACATTCGTTCTCACATTTTGAGATGTCCGAAGAGCGCGGCTTTTTGCCTGTCCCCGACCCTCTTTCTTCCTGTTCTCTCTGCCCTGAGTTGGAATGGCTCGGGCAGCAACTGCCAAAGCTACTTGCGGCCCGCCAACTCCGGAACACCATCCCCACGATGCAGGAACTCATTCCCCGCAAGAAGGACGACTGGACCCTCGCCACCTACCGTTACGCCAATCGCATCCTTTCCTTTGCCGCGCATGGCTACATTTGGGAAAATCCGGACCACCCCCTCGACCGTCTCCCGGCCAACCTGGCCGTGCCCTGGTGTGAGGTGTCACGCCGGTTAGGCCGACCTCCCGTTTTGTCGTATGCCTCCTATGCCCTGGACAACTGGCGTCGTCTCGATCCTAAACGCCCCATCGAACTCGATAATATCGTATTGCTGCAAAACTTTCTGGGTGGATTGGATGAAGAGTGGTTCGTGGCCGTCCACGTGGACATTGAAGCGAAAGCGGGCCCGGCCATGGCCGCCATTCTTCGCGCGCAGGAAGCTGCTGAACGGGATCATGCCGATGGAGTAACGAATGAATTATCTTCTTTAGGCTCAACACTGGAAGGCATGTGCCGGACGCTGGCTCGCATGCCCGAGCGGTGTGATCCTTATATGTATTATCACCGTGTGAGACCGTTTATTCACGGCTGGAAAAACAATCCGGCTCTTCCCAATGGGCTCGTGTATGAGGGTGTGGAAGAGTACCGGGGAGAACCGCAATATTACAGAGGAGAAACCGGAGCCCAAAGCACGATTATACCCACGCTGGATGCCGCACTAGGCATTACCCACGCGGAAGATCCCTTAACTGTGTATCTCGCCGAGATGCGCCATTACATGCCGCCTGCCCACCGCGCCTTTCTCGAACGGTTGGAACATCAACAGGACCATGCCGGCCGTCCCTTGCTGTCCGGATATAGTATGGATCACAAATCCAACAAGCCCGACTTATGGCAAGCCTATCACGAATGTGTACAACTTCTGGCACGGTTTCGTGCCACACATCTGGACTATGCCGCGACCTATATTCATCAGCAAAGCGAGAAACAATCCACTAATCCCACCTCCGTAGGCACCGGCGGCACCCCGTTTATGGAATACCTGAAGAAACACCTGGAAGAAACAAAGCCAATCGGGCAGTGATCCAGCGTGTAAACCCCTTATTGGGTCAACCGCTCATCCAGTGCCCTCCCTCCAACATCGAACCGCCACGGCCCCCTTCAACCCCGTCAGCATACTTTCCGACAACTGCGGTCCGCTGAACTGATCATGTTTCAGCGGCGGGCGCCCCGAGAAGCTGAGCTGGCGCGACATGGGAAACGAGCCCGGGGCGCCCTTTCGTCTGCAAAAATTTGTTAGACAGCGCGAACGCCAGGATACCCAGCTGACACCCACTGATCGAAGGTCTGCGGAATCGGGACGATGCCACATTCGTAGTCAAAAGAGAGTTGGGCTGCAGTCACGGCAGCGTCCGGAGCGACCACAGTCAGCTTGCCCCCAACCCCCGCGATCACTCTTAGGAGAGCATCGTAAGATTGCCGATCAGTCAAGCCAAACCGATAGCCGATTGCAACAAGGTGCTCAACGTCATGCAAACGCTTCAATGCGGCGTCATATGCGGCCCTCACATACGCCCCCGCAAGCCCACTTGCTTTGTTGGGAACCGGGGCTATGAAGCGCCTGTCTGGACGCGAGTACAAAAGGCCTTGCTCTCCCTTCGTGAATGGTAAGAACAAATCGACATTCGTATCCGGGTCAAACACAAATGCCACCTTGTCCTTTATGGTCAGCCATTCAGTACCGAAACTGTCTGGTGAACTGACATCGAACTCTCGCGGGTAGAGGTATAGCGAGCCATGCAGGTGCACAACGACCGCAGATGAACGTTCAGATAGGCGGCCGATCGCTGATGGGTATGCCGTAACCGCCGGAACTCCGAAACCGTCGGTCGGTGCCCACCTTCCGAGGCGCATCAAGCCCTGTTCTACAAGTCCGTCATAGTTGAACGTAAGATATGTCTCAGCGGGCAGGTCCGTGAGGAACTGGTACAGATTCGAACTTGGGTCGTCAGCCGCACGACGACCAGGGCAATGGTCGGCGCTCTGAATCGCGTCAACGAGTCGCGCGATCGGTTGATTATCCGACCGCCCGATTGCTTCCTGGAAAGCAGCTTCGACGCCCAAGGAGGTGTTGTACGAAGAATCGAAGCACAGACCGACTAATTCGTCGCCAAGAGGATACGGCCCGCAGATGCCCTCATCCGCCGGACGGAAATATGCGTTCGCCGTCCGTGAAAACCCTGCGCCGAGAAGGTAGGCGGTGGTCAAATTCTAGGCCTCGCGCTGTCTAACTGTCAGCTCAGACGCCGCCAATTGAAGTGAGGGAACACAAAATCGTAGCGATTTGGCAGCCGTTCCGGAGCTGATTGTTAAGTTTTTTTTGTCTCATGTTACGATAGGTAGAGCGGGGGTGGCATACGAGCCGCAGGCTGATTGAGGTTTGGAAAAGCAGGACGTTCCGTCTTTTTATTGGCCTCATGCAATACCCATATGAGTAGGTTTGACGCGTATTCGAAGTACGCGAACTGAGCTTGAAGATGTTCGACCGAAACATGACGAACACTCATTCCTCGTAGGTCTTTCACGACTTCGTTCAGTTTCGCGATTTCTTCAAAGTTTGCAAAAGCAAGCTGCCCAGTGTTGTCATTCCACCAGATGCAGTGGGAATACTGGTTTCGAATTTTCATGCAGTGACGGATCGCACCGAGGCCCATCTCGAACTGGGTCCCAAGTTCGAGTGCTCGGTAGGCTTGACGACCGAATGCGTCCGCGATGTCGACGCGCTGCGTTTCTCCGCGCGCGCGGAACATTGCTTTCAGTACTGTGTCCATATCCTCACGCGCGGACTTGACGCAGTTCATGAGGGCAAGCTCTAGATCGGTATAGCCAGCTAAAATCCGACCAATGATGGCCGCTTCGGCCGGAAATTCAGCAAAGGCTTGGGAAATGTTCATAGCGAAAGCGGCTCAATGGTGAATGGTTTTGGCCTAACGACTTGCCGATAACCCGCGCGGAGGAAGCAAAGCAACGAGGGAACCGCATAGCGTCGGAAGGTTCATTGGCGTGTTAGATTCTCCAGTGAAAGCGTATAACAGCTTGCCATGACCCGATTACAAATGATGCAAGAGTACAAACGAGGAAACGGGGTCAGGTCGCGATTCAAGAAAAATGGGTGTGCACACAAAGAGGTTATGTCCATAACTACGGGTTCTTATTCTTGCGAAGAATAACCCCTACCGTAGTTGGGTGCAATGTATGGTACTCTCCGTTTTCTCTTTGGCTATATGCTCCTGTTTTGTGGGCGGCAATGATCGCTGTTTTCCGGTCTTTCACTTGCGCTGCAATCTCAGACAACGGCTTTGCCAGCGGTCGCTTTTGCTGCTTTGGAATATTTAAATCATCTTGTTCCGTCCCAATCTTTTTCTGCATTTCAGCCACGAAAGCTTCATCTCCCAAATAAATTTGGCGCGAAAACATTTTGCATTTGGAAATTCTAAACGGAGTGGTCTTGTCATCGAAGTGCAGGCTTATTTGTGCAATGTCTCTTTCCCCAGTAACCCTCATTGGTCCGACCTTTGGCATCTGGTAACTCACGCAGAGGAAGCCTCGAGGTTACGCGCTACGAGTGTAAGGGTGGCGAATACACGGTTATTGAAAATTTTAATCAGACTTGGGAGGCGCAAGTTTATCTTGTCTTCACCCCCATAAAATAGATTTCGATTCACGTATTTTTCCAAACGTCCGTTCGGACCGCGATCGGGAAGGAGTACGTACTTCTCGACTATGCGACTTGATTCTACCACTTGATATACCTTCGGAATGTCATCCAGCAAACCATCGTGAATAATATGGTTCCGGTACGTTTCGATCTCGATGATCTCGTCGCAGGATTCGAAGACTGTACCTGGAGCATTGCCAATCGAGATGTGCTTCCTATTTCCGAATAGTATCTTGTTAGACCTGAGCCTTGGATAAGCCTCAAAGCCGCCTCTTTGAAGGTGATCTACCTCGTATGTCAGCTTAGTAACATAGTCAAGAAGACTATGAAGGCGAATAAAGATGAAGCCCAATACTGCATGGATTTTAGTCACCACAGGCGAAGTAAACAAACGAACTCCATCCTGCTCTGTAACGGGTGAATATAACAAAACATCAAGATTGAGAGCACGGTAGAACTCCCCTCGAAGATGAGTAATTTCTTTGGTACATTCCTGAATGTTCGAAACCAACTTACCACAGTCAATAAGATACAGGAGCCGATTTATATCCCTTTTTGAACCGGCGATTTTTAACACTTGTTCAAATTTTGCTTTTGGCAACGACGACTCTGAATTCAATCCCGTCGAGAAGGCGAAATTTGGCGCAAGACACCGGGCTTTATGGTATTCCTCAAGAGTTCCAAAGACGGCACCAGCCAAGGCATCATACATACGCACGCAGATCCCCTCAACTTCAAACGATCCGTCGTCGATACTTGATACCCATGCCCCTTGGGGATCTAAAAGGAACACAACCTCGTCCTTTTTCGTAGGACCGTCTGACGGTACCCCCTTTAGTGTGAGATATACCCCATTCATTCGAATCTCTCGGCGGTTGACACGAAACAATTCGCAAGGAATTCTGGTGGTAACTGCCGGCAGATTTGCATAAGAGCTGGAACAACACCTTTCTGTCTGCCCAACATGCCATCACTGCATTTGAAAAACCCGATATTGCGATAATTGTTCACTCAGGGCAGGACACCCTAATTCTTTTTTTGTATATCCGCGAATCACCAGCGCCACACAAAGAAGCCGACCTCAATGTAAGGGATTCTTGAACAAGGGAAGAATAATGTCAAGAAATCTTCGATGGGTATTCAGATGAATAGTTGAGGAAGGCAGAGATCATTCAGAATTTATGACTCTGGCTTTACAGCTTACGATCTGTATTGGAAATCCTTTTGACGTTTAACAGGAAAAAAGCTCTGGTAGGTAAATGCATCGCACGTATGTACCCAGTCACAACTCGAGCCGACGCTTGACCTGGTCATGCGAAATGCCTTTTCCCGCATCAAGGTCAGCCAAGCCTGCATCAATCTTGGCGAGAAAGACAAGTCGTTCGATAGCCTCGTCATGGGTCGCATCAGATGGCAAATTCTCCAAGGACTCCAGAATGCGGTCTCGTATAGTTTCAGATGACATGTTCCAGTTATACCTTTCCCCTACCGCGAATTATACTGTCAGAAGCGTCCGCCTAACGAAGTCCGCAGTTGTTTGGCGGTCTGGAGGCCCGTCGATTCGAGCCACGCGTTCCGCTGCCACAGGTGGCTAACGGAGGACTCCAGACACAAATTCGGTTCAGGAGTGGGCGACTAAAAGGCGATCCGCTTCAAGCGGCGATTCTCCTGTTTTATTCATAGGGTGTCCACATTCGGATGATTTTTACAGTTTTGATGTCGTCGAGAACTTGGTAGATGAGACGATACTGAATATTGATTCTTCGGGAGCACGCTCCCGCAAGGTCTCCAACAAGCTTCACATAGGACGGTGAGGTTTGGTAGGGATATTTGGACAAAATTTCGAGAAGTTTTTGTGCTTGGGGCTTAAGACGAGACCGCGAAACCTTTTTCGCATCGCGCCTGGCCTGACTGATTGTTATAGACAAGCGTCCAACTCACCATGCAAGTTCCGTTTTGCATTTGTCAGCCGGCGTCTTTAATCCTTTGACTAGCGATTCACGCATGCCGGGAATCGACGTGAGATATAGCGTTTCCTGGATGGCACGCCAATCATCTTCCGACACGAGGACAGCGGAATGGCGTTTACCGGTAATCTGAATCGGCTCATGCGTATCCGCGATATCGTCAAGCAGCGCGTAGAGCTGCTTGCGGGCTTCCGTGACAGTGATGCTTGTCATCGTGATATCTCCATCAGATTGCGTACGAATTAACGTGCGCCATTTGCCCCACTGGGTCAAGTGCCCATATTGGCCAACGGCGTCCGCAGCTGACCGGCGAGCCGGAAGCCCGTCGATTCGACCTGTCTGCGTGCGTTCATGCGGAGACAAGTACCACCCGCTTGTAACTGCAGGAGGCATCACTTGGACTGGCATCCTGAGCTAAGGGCCAAGGATCTGTGCCCAGTTCAAAAAACCCCTCAGCTCAGCGCGATCCTCCGTTTCCCTCAGGATGACATTGCTTCTCAGTGTGTGTTTTGCCCGTTAAAAGCATCCTCCCTGCCGCCTACAGGCGATCAGGCATGGGGGTGAGGACAGTTTTTTCTGAGTGTTGCTCGTGATAAGCGTCCTTCTTTGAACGAGGTGCTTCCGGCTCTGGAGCCAAATAATCGCTGAGTCCACGCTGAATGATGCCGTGATTGAGAAATGGGTATTGCCCCAGGAACGCCCGCTTGCCGACCGATGCGGCGACGGGATCGTCATTGTGGATGATTTCCGGAACCATCCGGTCAATCCGCTCACGAGCGGTATGAAATACTTCATCCGACAAGTCCCAGACACGGGGATCCCCCTCCCGGCTATATTGCCTTTCAGCCCATAACGCCGTGGCCGCAATGATCAATATATCTTCCCCCACCGACTCAATCCTATTTTGCCTGCCCTGATCATCACGAATCCCTTCCTGGTGAATGGCCAGAATGTAGAAAATGGCTCTGGCCAGACGGCGGCTTGCCCGTTCGACATACGTGAGGTGCTTGCGGACTTTGGGATGATCTAACGCTGGACGGGAAGGGAGTGGTTTCCGTTTCCACAGATCAAGGTATCGGGGAAGATACCATTGCGCGACCTGGACCCCTTCACGGATGCGTTCCAGAGCTTTGCCTTTTGCATCCAGATAATTCCTGGCTTGTTCCAAATGCGGGTTCAGGGCTTCACGGGCCACAAAGGGTCGCAGAATATCCGTGGCTCCCTCCCCGATACGATACATTTCGATATCTCGAACCAATTGTTCAATCCCGAAGGCCGGCTCTCTCCGAACCCGCTTGGAATCGGCCTTTTCGTATCCCATTCCTCCAAAGATTGTTTGCGCACCTTTAAGAAAATTGATTGCCTTTTCTGAACACGCAATTTTGGCAATGGCCGCTTCAATACGAATGTCATACGCATGTTGATCGGCCATACACCACACCAGCCAGGACAGGGCCTCCATGGCAAAAAGATCCGCAGCCATCTGTCCTACGCGCCTCATTTGGGTTTGCCGCTGGCTTAGCGGCTGCTGAAAGGTCACGCGTGCATTTGCCCGATCCAACGTGGGTTGCCAGGCTTGCTTGGCCATCCCCAGACACACAGCCGGTATACTGATGGCCCGCCCGACGTTCAAGATGGTCAACGCATATTTCAAGCCTTTCCCGATTTCTCCAATGAGGTTTTCCACTGGAATTTGCACGTCGGTGAATGTCATATGGGCGTTTTCAATGCCCCTGCATCCCTCGAATTGACATCGTTGCTGAATCTTCACGCCGGGGCTGGCCATGTCCAGGATGAACGCCGTGTGGACGGAAGCCTCTGCCCCCTTTCCTTCTGGCACAGGCACCCATTTGGTCTTCCCGTCCAGGAATATTTGTTTTGCCGGCACGCGGGCCACCAGTGTTATCAGGCTGGCGAGGGAACCATTCGTGCACCAAAGTTTATCGCCGTTGACCACAAAATGTGTGCCCAATGCATTTAGGACGGCATTCGTTTGAATATTGGCCGCATCCGATCCAGTGTCCGGTTCCGTGAGCGCAAAAGCCGAGATTTCCTTTCTCGCCACCCGCGGGAGAAAGACCTTTTTTTGCTCCTCGCTTCCGAAGAGAAGAATCGGCATGGCGATCCCGATGGACTGTGGCACCGCAACTGTAAGGGCCAGGATATTGCTCCAGCTGGCGATCAGCATCAGCACCCGCCCGTAGTTCGTATACGAGAATCCCAGCCCGCCATATTCTTTGGGTATTTTCATCCCGAATGCCCCAAGGTCCAGCAGGCCCTTGAGCACATGCTCCGGGATTTTAGCGGTTCGTTCGATGTCGTCCGGATCCACATGCCGCTTCAGAAATTCTTCAATTTTCTGGCAATATTCTTCGCCGATTTGCTTTTCCGCGTCTGGCTCCTCCGGCGGAAACAGCAGGTTGAAGTCCGGGTTTCCCATGAACAGGCCCGCCATAAAACTCTCTCCGGCCATTTCCTGGCGCGCTTCTTCTATTCGCTCCATGCCTCTGAAAAGTTGTGACATGTCCGGACCTCCTTACTGTGAATTCCGAAGGAAACCAGCATACATCTGACTCTCCAATTCTCGCCGAATACTGGACAGGTTTTTTCAGCCAGATGGTCTGTAGAAAATTCCTTTTTTACAGTCCGCAATCAATGACATTGAACTACTAATATTCTATCATTATGATAAGATAAATTTATATTATCAAAGTGTGGCCCCATGCATCACGGATTCGGTTAAGAGATGCAGGCCAAGGATGCACGACTCTCCAGAGGAGACAAAACCATGAGCGCACTTCCTCGCATATGGCTCACCGAACAGGTAGCAGATCATGTCGCGACGGTGACGATCAACCATCCTCCCGCAAATGTGCTTACACCCCAAGGGCTGAGTGGACTCGAATCAACCCTGGACGATCTGGCCAATGATGATCGAGTCAAGGTCATCATCATCACCGGAACAGGACGGTTTTTCATGGCAGGAGCCGATATCCGGATGTTGGCAGATATTGGGTCCAGGCCAAAAGGCAAAAAACTGGCCATCACCGGCCAAAGAATTTTCAATAACATTGCGACGTCGCCGAAACCCATTATCGCAGCCATCAATGGCATCTGCCTCGGCGGAGGCTTGGAATTGGCATTGTGTTGTCATCTCCGACTAGCTGCTGAGGGAATTCAACTCGGGCTACCGGAGGTGAATCTTGGCCTGATCCCTGGGTTCGGGGGGACCCAACGCCTGCTTCGTCTCATCGGCCAATCGAAAGCTACTGAAATGATTCTGACCGGGGATTCTCTCTCGGCAGAGGATGGCAAAACATGTGGACTGATATCTGAGGTTTTCTCTGATAAAGATTTGATGCCTCAGGCTATCGGACTCGCCAGTCGGATTGCCTCAAAAAGTCAAAGTGCTGTTCGAGCAGCCCTTCAGGCCATTCAAAGAGGATCGGATTTGAAACTTCGGGAGGGACTGCTGGTAGAAGCAACTTTGTTTGGGAAACTTTGCGAATCCGAAGATAAACAAGAAGGGCTGGCGGCTTTTTTAGAAAAGCGCACTCCGCATTTCAAAGACCTCTGATATCCCAAGTGTTTTAGCGAACCTGACAGGAATCGAAGGGGGATGGATCAGTTGGTTTTGAAGAATTCCTGCTCAATCTAATTTTCACTTTTCCTACATACACAATAACCGGGAGGTAGTGATAGGCTCATGAATTTCATGAAGGGGAAGCACACGTTCAAGTAAACTGACCCTTGCTTTGCCGTTCGACTTCAAAGATAGTCCAATCACACCGTTGTTTTGACATGCCTGTTGTTCTTCAATAGCCCATTCACTCGTTATTGATGTGGTGGGCGTCCCCATTGGTTCCTTGTCCTTTTTGGCAAATAGTTCACATTCTATGTCGTTTCGATAAATCCACCCATTCCCCCGTCGCAAGCAATATGAGCACATACCGATACAGAGATTGCAAGGATAGTCTCGAACTCATTCAGGAGAGCAAAGGAGTACTGACCATGACTTTACCGGAAATAGGTGCGATTCAGTTTCTGCAACCCGCATCATCTGGGGATCATTCACGAAAACAGGTGACCGCCGTGAGTTCCGATGAGGAGAGTGGCAAAGCCAAAAGCCATCGGGAACGAGGTGCCTCATCTCCTATCCAGGACCAGGTGACTTTGTCAAAGGAGGCTCAGGCACTATCCACATCAAGGCATCCCGCCTCAAAAGGCAATTCATTCCAGCAACCCTCTTCCCCCTTTGATCGCTGAGGATTGTGAAAGGGCCATGATCCGGCAAATGGGAGGTCTCATTTGCTGGCATCGGATTTTAAGCAAGACTCTCCGCATTGTTTAATATTCTCCTTATCCACCTCCATTTGTGCTTTCCTCAATGTATCCGTTTTTCTCACCGTCGTTCGTAGAGCAGTTCACACGCTTGTTCGTATCCTTGGATCCATCCTTCCTGATACGCCTGGCCCAAACTTCGTCGAACCTGATCCATTTGATCTTCGCCTCGAAACGAACCTGGAACTGCCGAGCACACCATCTCCACCGCTATATCCACGAGTCGCTCCCGCCGCTGTGTGAGTTCCGCGGACACGAGTTCATCTAACACTTCCTGCCCCCGCTGTAGGACAATTTTTTCCAGAAAAGTATCATACCCCTGCGCACGAATAACCCGTTCCCGAATAATACCTAATTCGTCTTTGATTTTTTGTGTATTGCGTATCAAGACCATAAACAATTGCTTGCGAGATTCCTCTCGTAAGGTATCTTCCATTCGTTGCAAGGCCACTGACGGAGTAATGGATTCTTCCGGCTCGGGTTCCGGATCCCTATCCCGACGGTGCACCATTGGCTCGACATAGCCCAAACGCATTCGATCATACGTTTTTCTGGCATCCGGATCGCCCAAGATTTCATAGGCTGCATTGACTTCACGAATTTTTTGTTCAGCCTGACGATTTCCTCGATTGCGGTCGGGATGATATTGAAGGGCCAATGCGCGATAGGCTTTTTTTATCTCATCTTGCGATGCTTGAAGAACGACTCCGAGAACCGCATAATAATCGACAACTGGCATTCAAATGTTCCTTACAGAAGAAAATTCTTTACCTGATTATTCCCACTGTTTTCTACGATTATTAAATTTTATTGGTCCCTAAAATTTTTTCTGAAAAACAACGTTTCTTACATGACCATTTTTTCAAAAATTCTGTTGATTGGAGGATGGGCTGCTCTCCTGTTCGTTGGGACAGACATTCCCCATCAACCGGCATTTCCCTTGGCAGTTTCCCAGGAGGGAGTTACCCCGGCACCATCCATACCCAGGCTCCTCTGGCCACTCTCGTCTCCCCTCCCCTCCTCCACTTTTACCACATCACCCGAACTTGTCTCCATTGCCATGCTGCTCGGTCAACCAGCTTCCTATCATCAACAACTCGTGGCCGTTCGTGGAGTGGTCACTCAACCGGAAATGCACCTGACTGACTCAGAGTTAGCCATACGCTTTGTGTTTCGCCTGGCCGAGGGTGAACAATCCATTGTCGTCTTTGGTCAGCACGATCGCACGCAAGGCGCACCGTCAATTTCACTGGATCTTTCCGTGGAAGTGATCGGGGTCTTTTGGAAAGAACGAGAATTGAACGCATCACGTGTCTTCAATACAATTGAAGCCCTTACGGTCTCTCCCTACCCCTCTCTGATCCCGGATAGTGCTTGAAAAGATGCCCGGCCCGTTTCTCTTCAGCACGACAAATATGTTTTTAACTGGCGAACCACGTCACCCGTGCCCGGCGACGGAAATGACTCAGATGGAACCTCTACGTTGAGCACAGCGCGAAGCGTCGGTTCCCAATTGCCCGATTCAAAGTCATCACGGGATAACTCCATTCCTCGACCATGCCGATGGATATAATCCACTAAACTCTGTTCGTCAATGAAATTATTACGACGGACGTAGACCAGTGCCGTCTTATCCTGGACCGCAGCGATCACGGTGCCATATCCCGGCTTGGTCATGATAATATCCGCCTGTTGACTGATTTCCCCAAATGGCATCCCAAGATCTTCGACACGATGCACACAGGCATAAGAAGACGAAGATGGGAGTTCGCTTATTAAAAAGTGGAATCCGGCCATTCCGGACATCTGCTCAAGGGGAAGACGGTTGAGCGGCACCCCCCCAAAGGCAATGAGGACTATCAATTCATGCTCTCTCACCCCCAAGGCTTTTCGCAGGTCATAGCCATTCGGTCTCATTAAGGGTGCCGAAGGTCCCACATCAACCGTCGAACTAAAAGCCGGCATCTCGATACCCGGATGAAGGCGGATAAGAGAATCTGCCAACGCATAGCTGTTACGAATGGTTTCAAGAATCGAACTATGAATAGCGGAATCGGCTTGCACAAAGGGCTCTAACACCCGATCCCACGATAGCGAGGCAATGGCCACCACCGGGCACTTCGCGTGAGCTGCCCCAGCTATGGCAAGAGGCGAAATATTGGATATCACTAGACGCGCCTTGGACAATCGAATGGCCTGGGCTTCCTCCTCAACCTTGGACTCCCACTGTGTATGAAATTTGGTGTAAGCCTCCCACGTTTCCGCCACATCAATATCCAGAGGCCCTCGCTGGACACATCCAACATCTTGTTGGACATCTTGCAACTCCCAGCTCACGCGGAGATGACGTTGAAAGAAATCGGCAGGTACTTGCGTCCGTAGAATCACATGCAAGTCACCGACTGCTTCACCTAATTCATTCAAAATTGGCATTAATTGCGCGGCATGCCCAAATCCATGGGCCGAGATTGAACACCACAGGACCGTCATCGGTAATTCTTCTCCATTAAAAAAAGTGCAATGAGTTGGTTTTTGATAAATGATAACCTGGGGAGTTCACTTGCGAGAACAGTCCCAGAGTTCATAGAATCCCTCTGGATTTCAATTCCCGGCCTTTTTGTAAGATGCGTTGTTCAGGGTGTAATTCTATGTACCGGAATATCCAAGCTGTTTTTAGGATGATGTGGACCATCATGCTTTTGATCGGCCTACTCACCGCATGTACCTCCCGTTCAAAAACTCCATCGCCTTCTCGATCCTCGCCTCCGGCAACAACCGGAGAATCACACACCTCTGCGTTAGAAAACCAGCTATTAGCCACGGTTAAACACGCTGAAGGGTTAGGACCGGGTAATCCCCTGCTCTTAAGTAGTCTGTATAGTTTGGCCACCTATTACGAAGACCGGAAAGAATATGACAAATCCGCTGCGCAATATGAACGGGCCCTCAAAATAAAGGAAACCTCGAATGGTCCAAACCATCCCGACGTGGCGGCCATTCTTCAACGATATGCTCGAATGTTGCAAGCGGCTAATCGACCATCGGAAGCAGCCAATCTCCGCCTTCGTTCTGAGGCCATCCTCTCTCGCCCTTCGACTTCCATTCCCAGGCAATAATCTTTAGCCCGCCAACAGGGCTCCAGCTCAGCATTTTTGGCCCTGTTCCTCGGGTAAATTTTACCCAGTGTCAGCCTTCTTTCTCCTATTTCTAGGTCGTTATTGGGCTTTCCTGTCACTTTTTCCTCTGAAATTTTGGCACAGGAATTGGTTATATCCAGGTGAGTTCTTCTATTACCTTGACCAAGGATTCATTCATGAAAAAGTCAGTACAGCCGGACCAACCAATCGGCAGGGCACGCAAGTCCTCTCCCAAAAAGACCGTGAACCAAAAGGTCTCCACCGACAAGTATCCTCGTTGTTCTCGATGTGGGTCACGAACAGTACACTTAGAACAGTTGGAGCAGGAACTTCTTGTCACACTCAGTTTGCACTGTCTGATTTGTGGACATTATACCTTTCTTGGTCGCCCCGTGATCCGATTATTACGCCGCCCCAATGTCACGATTCCCAATTCCATTACACGGCCCGCAGGGGAATAGGGCATCATCCACAACAAATTCCTCTGCCTTTCAGCATGGATTTTTTCTACCAGGACTCCGTGCGCAACGTCAGCGGAATCAACCCGCCTTGCTCTAGTCCAAGAGTGAGCTGTCGGCAGGCCGTGACGCTCCCACATATCCGTAGATGCGATTGGGCTAAATTCGGCACAATAGTTTGAAACGGTGAAATGTCGATTTGCTCGTTTCCGGACACGGAGTGAACCACTCGCTGGATTCGACCTTTCGGATATTCCCAGGAAACCGGCCAGGATCGCGTTAACACTGGTTGATATCGAAAATGTTCGGGGAATTGTTGCTCAAGAGCAACCATTTCCTCATGAAGCATTAACTGCCCCTCATGGCGCACACTCGCCACCAGCGTCAGGTGGGCTCCAACTCTCCCTCCATTTTGACCGAAGTTTTTGGCTTTTAAATATCGGGCATACGATAAGAATGGTGTAATACCCGTGCCGAAGGCAACACAGACCATTCGCATTCCTTCCCATATCCCATCGTCTTCCAGGCGAAGATTCGTAGCCTTACATACCTTGGTATTTTCATACACCAACACACCCCCCTTCTCTTCATCCATTTCAAGACGAACTTCTACAGTTTTTCCCTTCTCAAACCAGTCGGTTGCCATTTCCGATTGCCACCAACTGGAGGTATCAGACTGGTCGAGATGGGTAAAATTGATGAACGTCTCCAACAATCGTGGCTCGTTGAAGGAGGCATTTGACCGTGTATACATTCGTCTTCGATATTTGCCCGTCCGGTCTCCCCAGGGTTTTGCGAGAAAGGCTGTTCCTGGACGCATGGTATCTCGGAGGGCATATCGTTTTCCGGCTATTTCAACCTCCTCAGGCAGTGCCAACTGGATCAACCGGATTTCTCCTGGATCAATGGTCCGTAACTGATGAATACGTGCGCCGACAACATGTTCCATTATTTTTTCAATCCTCTATGAGAACCACTCACAAGGTGACAAGGGATTTCATCGGAAGAACTAGACGGCCAGGAGGGACGACGATGCCATTTGATTCTTCTGTTCATATTTATTTAAGATTTCATCTCACCCTGGGATACCCTATAAGAACCGATGGACCAACGTTCCTCCACCCCACCAACACCCACAGGAGATTCCTCATCGTTTTCTCCTAAGAAAACGGCCCTGTCATCTCCCGATGTTAGCCACGAGGTTTCCGCTTTAGCTCCAGACTCTACCAAGGATGAAAAAATATCCCTTTCCACTCCCAGCCGAGAGGTTTCTTTTTATCTCGAACAAATGTCTCAGGTTCCGGATGTTCGACAAGATAAAGTCGCATCTTTTCAAAAAGCCATTGAATCACAAAACTATGGCATTTCTGCTGA
Source organism: Nitrospirales bacterium (assembly GCA_021604105.1). GTDB lineage: Bacteria > Nitrospirota > Nitrospiria > Nitrospirales > UBA8639 > Nitrospira_E. Next base: position 15,284 of record BQIW01000002.1, read on the forward strand.
AAAGTTAGCGAATTCACTCCTTAAAGAACTTCATCCTCACCCAAAAGAAACCCGACCGCCAACCACATAATAATTTCAGGGCCACTTAACAGCAGAGTCTTTCCCATACTGCCCTTCCAAGCCGATGGAATGTCTTTTCTCGCCTGGGCAATAAGCCATCAAAAAACATTCTAGATTTTTTGCCCTGTTCTTGTACATTAAGGTCAGTCTTTTTCTGTTATCTCCTTCTCATCTTGTTGGTCTGGAATTGGCCTTGTAACATGGCCTCACACAACCGAAAGGAGAATCATGAATTCGCCATCTTCGCACCTTGCCATAGGTTCAAATGTAATTTGGTTGACCTTTCCCTCCACACCTGAGAAATTGTTAATCCAAACCTATTTATTGGGCCTAGGAGCGGATCACTCCCTCCTCTGTGCCCTTCCCAAAGATCCGGCACTCAGCAATCTAAGATGTGGGATTCCTTGTAAAGGTCGTTCATGTATCGATGAAGACATTTATGAATTTGAAACAGTCATCCAAGAAATTCTCACACAGCCTACGGCTATTCGATTAGCTGCCCCATCTAACGTGTCACGTCAACATCCTCGTTCATTTCCACGGTTGACGGTCAATTTGACTGGAGCCGTTCGCCCCCTCAGTGACAAGGGAAAAATCCTTGCCGTGCTACCGGTTCACCTCAGCAATCTTTCCCCGACAGGTTGCCAGTTTCGTGTCGCCCCTTCCGCCTGGCCACTTGTTTCCTCCTCACATCTCCACATCAATTGTCGTTTGCCGGGATTCAACCATTTTTCCAAATTTTCGGGATCTATTGAATGGGTTGACCCCACGACGGATTTAATCATTGGTACCAAGTTTTTATTTACCTCTACTCAAGACCCCGCCAATCAGGATGTCATGCGGTGGTATACATCTCAACAAGCCAATCTGATAAATACCACAGCGTAACAGGTTATGCCTTCTTTAAGACCTCCCTCATGGCCCTCCCAAAACCCAGTGCCTGGATTCATGCCCATTCGAATTCCCGGGAATTTTTCTACCTGCCTCTCATCTCGCCCTCTTTGCACGGTATTGATAGCGAATCTCACCAACCCTGATCATTAGTGGCGTTTCACAGATTGCCATGGACAGTTGCCTGGAAATAGGTTTCTTATTACAATGTTGTGAATTCCCGCATAATTCGGTTACGGTATTTCATTCTGCAATTTCAGATATTCTTTCATATTACCCAGGACGTGTCGCATGGCCGAACCCATTAACAACCGAAACATTATCGATATTTCTCCACTTCCTACACCAAAACAGATGCAGAGGACACTCCCCTTGCCCGAAAAAACCGGACAGATGGTTCTTCAATCCCGGCAAGCCATTCGAGATATTCTTCATGGACGAGATTCACATCGCTTATTAGTCATTATTGGTCCGTGTTCGGTACACGACCCGGAAGCGGCCATTCTCTATGCTGAACGTCTCAAACGGGTCGCTGATCGCATTCAGGAACACGCACTGATCGTTCTTCGAACCTATTTTGAAAAGCCGCGCACAACGGTGGGCTGGAAAGGACTTATCAACGACCCCCATTTGGATGGCTCCTGCGAAATTGGGGGAGGATTTGAACTGGCTCGTTCGATCCTACTCCGGATCAATGATTTAGGATTGCCATGCGCCACGGAATTTTTGGATCCTGTCACGCCCCAATATATATCCGACTTAATTAGTTGGGCGGCAATTGGAGCCCGAACCACCGAAAGTCAAACCCATAGGGAAATGGCCAGTGGCCTATCCATGCCGGTTGGCCTCAAAAATGGGACGGATGGAGGGCTACAAGTCGCACTCAATGCCATGATTGCAGCCCGACATCCTCAAAGTTTCATCGGGGTGAACGCCGACGGTCTCACCTCAGTTATCAAGACAAATGGCAATCCAGACCGACACCTTGTTCTTCGTGGTGGCGGTGGACGAGTCAATTATAACCCGGAAGATATCTCTGAGGCCGTGCGTTGCTTAATGAATGAAGGGATCCGTCGCCCGATTATGGTTGACTGCTCTCATGGCAATTCAGAAAAAGATCATACGCGTCAGATTCCCGTGGCTCGATCCGTTATCGAGCAATTCACCAAGGGCCAACTTGCCATCATGGGCTTGTTAATTGAGAGTAATCTGAAACAGGGCAATCAAAAATGGGAAGCAGGGAAACCCTTGGAGTGGGGAGTATCAATTACGGATGCCTGCATCGGGTGGGAAGAGACAGAACAACTTCTTGACGATTTGTCGGAAGCCATGGATAAGTCGGCTAAAAGCAAGATTTTGACTTCTTAACCGATTTATTGTTCCTTGATGAGTATCGAGAATCTTCATGAGCCCTCTTAGTTACTCATGACACCTACCCCCATTTTATAAACGGGCGTTTCAATCCAAACCCTCACATACCCCCCACAGGCCTCGATTCCGGATAATAATGAAACACCGTGATTCCGGAGAATTAATAAAGAAAATTTCATTAGATGAAGCCTTCGGTAAACAAGCTAAAGGTATGGAAGCTTAAGAATTGGAGGATAAATCAGGGAGGGGTTGAATTTTAGAACCGCTTGTTTCATGCGTATTCTCATGAGTATGGCAACCTAAATGGTGGCATAACCTTCGATTCCAAAACCCGGCCAGTGCGATCATGGAGGCACCAACCACATCAAAAACCATCTCTACCCCACCGCCTGATTCAATCAAAAGATGAGCGGTCATTAAAACCATAAGTCCGCAAGCCGTCAATAGAGCAGGACGGCCATCTCGATGCCTAGGATAGGTCACCAGCAATCCAAAGCCTGCCAACAAGGCAATCACCCCCAAAAATATCCATTCAGTAGTATCGGCCCAAAAGACTCCTATCATTCCATCAAGACCATCCCAAGAATGTGCAGCTATGACGGGAAGGGCCAGCAATGCCAAAGGTGTCAAAGCGCAGTGCACAGCACATACCAGAGAAGCGATAGAGCCAGCTTTTGAAAGCCTTGGTCCAAGAGTTTTTATCATCTTATTGGTATTTTATTGGCACTGTGGACACAATCCTGTGAACTCCAAGGTATGATCATCCACGATAAATTGTGTCCGTTGTTCAATCAATTTTGTGATTTTTTTTAACGGGCATAACAACAAATCCTCGATCTGACCACAGATCTGACAACGAATATGATGATGATGTTCGCGCCCTTCTTTAAGTTCATATCTTGCGAGACCTTCCTGGTGAAGGTCTAATTGGAGCACCAGACCTAAGTCTTTCAGCACATGCAGGGTTCGGTACACAGTCACTAGATCAATTGCCACTTTTTCCTGGTGCAATTGTTCAAAAATTTCAGTAGCGCTTATTGGATGGCGAGTCCTTTGCAATAACGCAAGGACGGCTTGGCGAGTACGGGTCATGCGTCGCCCTGTGGCTCGCAGATCTTTTTTGATGTTAGGTTCCAATTTTAACAAGAGGTGTAGGCCTGATTGAAAAATTTCTTATTGCAAGTTTATTGCAATTACCATATCGGCATCTGATTGTCAATTACGAGGCGCAGGAAAACCGATTCAAAACTTCTCTTCATTGAGAAAGATTCTCGGCCTCATATTGATCGCATAAAAAACCATTTACGAATTGAGCTCTCAAGTATTGATTTGGACCTGGGAAATTCCAGAAGAAAGGTTGGAAGATGTTTTAGGTGGGAATTCTTAAAAAACTCAACCTCATTTATCGCGACTAGCGGAAGGGCTCTTACCCGTGTAAAAAGCTTTACTCCAATAGCAAGTCAGCACGTCGGTTAAATTGATGGCATTGATGTTCGTCATCAACCTCACATAGAACCAAGGTATTCCCAAAGGAAACCACATCAAGACGTTTACGTGAAATTCCTAAATTAGCCAGATATTCTTTGACGGCCTTTGCTCGTCGTACCCCTAGAACCATATTATAACTTTCTGTTCCACGTGCATCCGTATGTCCCTCAATTATGAGTTCATAATTTTGAAAACGATTCATCCAACTAGCCGTGGCATCCAGACGATCTTGAACTTCTGATGAAATTTCCCAACTATCGAAGGGAAAGTACACTGTAGGAAAAGGATCTATTGAGGGCTTTTCACGAGATATTCCCGTCTTCGGGCCCTGAGGAATGCTCATGAGTTGGGAAAGTGACGAGGAACCTTCAGCTTCCGCGGTCGAAAGAGAGGTCAAAGTGGCCGGTGGTGGCCCTGAAGTCAAGACATTAAAAGACTGATCAGTCATTGAAAGCGATTCACATCCCCATGTTGCACATACTAGAAGGATTCCAAGAAATCGTAACAACATATCTAAACGCCCTCCTTTTTTCTATTATTTTCGGCAACGCACCCTCAAGACTTAAGATTTTAAGATGATAGTCATTTTTTACATGGCCTATCTGAACCCATGTACCAATGATTTTAGGAGAAAAGCCCGATCACCACCCCGAAGAATTCCACAACCCTTTTCAGGAATTACCGGGTAATAAAATCAGATTGTTTTTAAATGCAGGACAGAAAAGCACATGGAAGGTTCAACCCCGGAGGACAAGGCCCCAAGTAACGGTAGGGACTTTCTACTTATGGGTGATTCAACAGGTCATTCTTCAATGGAGCCGATAAAAAAGCATGGTTTAGCCCCGAAAGACCATCAAACACATTAGTGCCTAAGGCCTGAAGAGATCCGACAATGACCATGCCGATTAAACTTAGAAGTAGGGCATATTCCAGCATTGCCGCCCCATGCTCTTTGGAAAAAAAACTACCCATTTTCGTAACCTCCTTCTAAACCACTTTTTCTCTGTTGTAGGAGTTGTTGTATCCAATCCATTATGCAAATGGTAAACCGAACACCAAGGACACTGCCTTTCCATCAATTCCCCTTGCTTGTCTGAATGCTTTTCTCCGACCTAGTCCTTACGGGGAAGACATTAAAACAGCTTTCCTTTTCTCTTTTGGCAAACACCTCGACGCATCCAGGGATCACACAGATAAGCCCACCAACATCTAAAAAGAAGTTTCTGATAGTCAATAAAACAGCCACAGAAACTGTTAACGAACATGACGAATTGGGAAAAATTCCCCCCAAAAGCCTGGTAGAGACCCACGAGTTCACGCCACAGGGTCCTCGGCGCCGACCTTGGTAGATAAAAGGGTTTGAAATAAGAGCAAAAGACATAAAAAAATGAATAAAAGTTGATAATCTCTCATAGCAAATTGAAATTCGTAGGATGAACTCTGAAACTCCGTGAATTTTGTGGACACGAAAAAAAATACTGAAAATGTACTTAAGGAGGTGTCTATGAGCAGAACAGGCTGGTGGTTAACGTGAAAGCGGTGCATCAACCCAGTCAGCCAGCAGACTTAGCCCACGGGTTCATGCGGCTCTGAAGACCAATGGAATGATCCCAGCAACCATTGGGTGGCCCAACTGATACACCGGCATGGAGTGACCTTCCGGCACGAGCGAAAATTCCGGGCGAAGGCCAACTCCAGGCATCAGCATTCCGTCGCTGACAACTTGTTCGAACAGCAGTTTACGGTATGAAGATCCAACCCCTGGTGGGTGTCAGGATGATGGTGATCCTTCAGAGAATTAAATATCTCTTGTCTTTGATTGGGGAAACATTCTTGTGGTATTTCTCCTCCGTCCCATCCAGGATTCAAGTGATTCATGAGCTCTAAGAAATACACAGAAATGCTGGACAGATGAGTCAGTCGATTTTTTAATGTCCGACGGCCTCAAAACAAAGCCAATTAAATACAAAAATGCTGAGGGTTAGATCAAGGCTGTCAACATCAGAACAATTGTTAGCAATCTTCGCTGATCAGGAAAATCAAACACTGGGAATGGAACAGAAAAAAGACAGTTTCATCGGCCGGGTCAGAAAAACCATGCGTGCAATCACGAGGAAGAACGTCAAGAGATTCAATGATTTGTTATCTCAAACAATTGAATCACAACCCAATCAACCACAAAGAAAAAAAATACCCTATACTTTTACGTCTCAAATAAAGGTTATCCAAGGCTACAACATGGACGCATTGGTTGCGGAAAAAAGCTCTTCTCAGGACTCTACAACACCATTGGACCATTCACACCTAAAAATCTTGGGAAAAATGATCTGTCCCCCGAACAAAACCTATAGGAGATTAGAAAAGATTTACTGAGTACGAAAGTGAATACGGAGTGAGACTTCACCATCAATAGGTTCATCGCCACTCATTTGAGGCAAAAAGGTCCACTGCTTTAGAGCCAGTATAGAAGCTTGAGTGAGTTCGCGATGTGCCGCAGGTTGAAGAATGACCACCGTCACATCTGAATTTTTACTGACCAATATTCGAGCTTTAAGCCAATCATCTAAAATTTGCCCATCTAGGGTAGATGGAATCGTGGGCCAGGGAGTTCGTTGTGGGACCGGCCCATTTTGTTGATCTTTATTGAGTCGTAGCCCATGGACATGTACCGTGTCGAGAGTTTCCACCTGTACGTCTTCTTCATGGTCAGATTGATGCGTCGCGAAATCTGATTCGGACGCATAGGAAAGCAATGGACCACTGACAAGCCAGAGCATATGCATGCAGAAACCCAGATTTCTGGAAACGCTCATGGAATTACCCACCAAAAAAGAATTGCCCACGAAAGAAAAAAGAACGGGGCATGTTAGCATGCGCCACACCAAGGCCAATACTCCCCTCCCCATCATTTAGAAAGACTTGTTGGTCCAGGAGATTGATGACATCAAACCCCAAAAGCGCTTTATAGTTATCCCAAAGAGGGAGAAGATGTTCGATAGAAAGATTGTACGTGGTATAGGACGGGCTGTGAGTAGCGTTTGTCTTTCCACCGGGATCGGATGACCGAAGTCCCGATCCGAACAACATTTGTCCGGTAATGGTAGTATACGCAAAAGGGTGATAGGTAAGCACAGCCGAACTTGTAACCAATTGCATATGATCACAATATACTCCGCTGTGAGAATTTATATCATCAATTTCGTTTTGCTCCAACAAAAAATAACCTGACTGTAGTTTTTTCCCTCGACACTGACCCCAAGCGACATTACCGCGCCCGTACAGGTTTTCTAAAAATTTAGCCTTAACCGTCAAATCGACCCCCCGCTGCCAGCCCCGCTTAAACGCAAAATAATTAAGAAGCGGAGTAGTCCCGAATTGGCCCGCATCTGATAGATTTTTATTCAATTTATAATAACCGGTTAATTCTATGGCCAAGGAATCCCCTAAGGCATGAGCAGAGCCGACTTCGAAATAATGCGCTCGTTCGGGTTCCACGGTTCGATTAGTCAAGTTTTCTGGTTGTGCGGTAGTACCCAGGGTATTCAGCTGAAGGAAAGGAACGGATTCAAGATTTGGAGGAGTAAATAATCTTCCATAAAAGGCATGAAAGACATGATTTGGAGTCATGGCATACGTGGCTCCTACCCGTGGACTTATTTGCCCATCATTGGTCAAGGCCTGGATTTGATCGAAGCGAACGCCCAGATTAAAGGTCCATTGAGCCCAGGGGGTCCATTGATCTTGGATCCAGAACTCCTCGCGCCATCCAATGGTACGATTATCGGCATTTCGAGAAATGACTCCCCCTATGGGATCGCCTGCTCCATCCCTCAAAAAAGCCGATAGCCGGGTTTTATTGACAGCCTGGGTCCTTTGAATCTGAAATCCCGTTTTTATTAAATGGTCAGGATTTAATCGATGACTGTAATCTAACCGTATCCCGCCAGCATAGGCCCACCGGTCCTGATCGCTTGCTGAAAAAGGCTCGTCAGTATCTTGCGTATAGGATAGGGCATTAAAAGGGTCGGTCTGGAAGGTGGCTCGGGAATGCTGAAAAAACCCAGACATACTGAGAAACTGATCCTGACCCCAATCATGCCGCCAAACCAGGTGTGAATATTGATTGTTCTCCTTCTGGTATTCATCAATATGTTGGGAACCAACCGGTTCAAAACCCGGATCAGTCTCTTGGATAAGCCCGACAATAGTGGGATTTGCCACTAGCCCTGGTTTTGTTGGAATTTGAAATTTGGCCACTGAGTTTAGAAATAGCCACGTCACGGTATTCTGATTATCGATTTGCAAGTCCCCCCGCACCATAGTTTGATTTTGGTTACTTTGATCATGAAAAATCGTTTTTCCCAAGGTCGGAGGGTTAATCCCTCGGTTTGTGGATGTAAAGCTATTTTGCAGATAGTAGCGAAAGCTTGATCCTACCGTACCCCCATACTCAAAAGCCGGATTAATGGTTTCATTCGAACCTCCAAAATATTGGACAGACCCAAAGCCAGGCTTGGTCCCGCTTTTGGTGGTCACGTCGATAACGGCTGCGGTTTTATTCCCGAATTGCGCCTCCGGTCCACCTAAAATAATGTCTGCACGCTCCCAGGTTCGTGGAGAAATGACATCCGTAAACACCGAAGAGACGGTATCGGGAATCGGAACACCATCAACCCGGAATTGGTAATTGGCGTGATCTTGACGAATGTGTACTTGTTTCAGTCCCCCATCTACCGCACTGGGAAGGGTTAAAAGCAGATCATTAAGAGCAATATTATTCCCTCGGGGTAATTCCTCGATATCCTTGCGACTCACCGAATAGGATTCTCCCGAGAGCCGATGCTGAATAGGCGGCAAAGAGGCCACAATCTCAAGAGAAAGCTCCTGACGATGTGCCAGGGTTAACTTGACCTCAAGTAATGGATCCTTTTCAATCTTAAGAATCGTTGATTCGCTCGATAGGTCTGACTGAATTGCTCGAATAGAATAAACACCAGACTCAGGAGGAGCTAAAATAAACTCACCCTCTTCATTTGTCACTTGAGTCTCAATGATCGAGCCTTCTTGATCCCGCAATTCTACTGTTGCCTGAGGAACACGGCGAAGATCCTCATATTGCACTAAACCGGTTACAATCCAGACCTTTTTGTTATTGTCTTTTTCCAGAGCTTGAACAAGGCTAACATCGACAAACGTCCCCAATCCGAAAATCCAGAGAACAAGTCCACACCACTCCCCCCATTTACCATTCCCAGTCAACATTCAGCTCCCCCCAGCATCTAACAATCGATTAGCCGGATGTCTCCCCTCTCGTCATTCACAAGCACCCTTCCGTTTGGAAGTCTGCGAAAGGATGAATCGACGGTGAAAGACAGTTGTAAAAAATAAAATTAGGAGAAAAAAGAAGCTGGAGGACCGCGTGGGTTACCGAGGGAAAGGGCGAGAGACGTATACGTCTCATCTCGATCAAGGGAAAAGAAACCGGCAACGAAAAACCAATGGGATAAACCCGAGGCCTCCCAAATTAAGGAATTGGAAGTATGGTGTTGTACCCATTGGCATACATCATCATCAGAATGCTGATGCCCATCATAATCCACCTCAGCAAATACATGATGGATTCCTAAGGCCTGCACAAGCGGCATTGAACTCAACAACACCAAAGCAAGTGCTAGGACCAAGCTAAAATTACATTGAAAGATGAGAGGTGGCGATTTTCGAATCATGAACATTTTTGCCAAGTAAATCCTTGCGGCAAAAATACCAAAGGCCCTTAGGCGTGTCAACATTAATTGCAATTTAATTGCAATAAAGACTTTCCGGCCAAACGGCAAACAAAGCCTTCCCTTCCAGAAAACGCCTCTAATGAAACTCCGGACAACGGTAATAATATTGATAAAATTCACACACCACTCATCAAGAAAAACCGACCCCATTTCCAAAGTTCAAATCATTTTTTAAGGTCTTCAAGACCTGATCCACACCAACCGAAAAGCCTACTGAGGCCCATCCTAAGGATACAACTGTGAAATCCGCTCTGTGGTCAAGGATTTAAGCCATTGGGAACTGCCAATAAACTTTTTATTACCTGTATGGTATTAGCGATTGGTACCGTGGTGGGCGTGCATGCTTTTCTCAGTCAATTATCTTTAGACCAATCGCTTCTTCCCACTCGTTCGCATCCTCCCAAATCAGCCCAAGTGACTGCTGGCAGCGAAGATTCTGTAATTTCCCTTGAACATTTAGGAGGTGTTTGGGTGGCCCGGGTGGAGTTGAATGATTTCCATGAAGCCAGACTCATAGTTGATACAGGTGCAACCTATACAACAATTTCAGAAGATTTGGCATTTGATGCGGGGATTCGGTCAGATACGGCCAATTCGCCGATTAACCTGCATACTGTAGGGGGAAGGATTCAAGCCGAGCTAGGCGTCGCACGAAGAATCCGTGTGGGTAATACAGACAGAGATGATGTCCGAGTAGTCATACATACCATACCGAACCTCCCCGATGGGATCGACGGCCTACTCGGCCTCAGCTTCTTTGATCGCTTCCTGGTTCGTCTGGACCACTCCAACCAACAATTATATCTCACGCCAAGGTCTTAAACTCCGGAATCTCTTCCAGCCCTGCCTGGCTGTTTTTTGGTTATTGATCTTGAGCTAGATCCCATTTTCCATCCCTTAATTTGCAGGTTGAGGGACGGGCACAACCTTTTCTCCGGTCCTTCCTAAACAGACAAAAAATCTCCGACCTTAGTAGGATAGAGAGAATCAGTCCTTGACAGCTCTCGAAGGCAGTATGGTAATACTACCTTTCCCCTAAACAGACAGGACTTAACCTATGCGATTCTTCATTTATGCAGACAATTTGAATCCCACGCAGCTCAAACGACGTGCTCCCGAAGCACAATTTTTATTTCAGGCATATGTACCAGACCACACCATCAAATTTGGGCGATGGTCCAACCAATGGCGCTGTGGATTAGCCACCATTGCCCCTTCTGCTGGTGAGCGGGTGTGGGGCGGAGTTTTTGAGCTCACTCAGGAGGACGTCCAAGAAATGGACAAGTTCGAGGGTGATCTTCCAGAAGGAGCATTTCGCCATGTTGAAGTCCATGTGTTCACCAAGGATGAAGAAAAAGAGTTCGTAAGCACGCACGTAGCCCAAAGCATTGGAAAGTTTAAAGCCAAAGATCATTATTTAGATTGGATTCTTGCGGGAGTTAAACATTGGAAACTACCGGAAGAATGCGTAGACATGTGGAATTTGTTTCGCTCGCAATGAGCCTTTTGTTCTTTTTTTCGATTAATTGTATCTCTCTTTTACCTATTCGTTAAGAAGGAGCATCTATGCCAAAACCGAAGTATCACATTCTGGTGTGCACGAATTCCCGCCCTCCTGGACATCCCAAGCCTTCTTGTGGAGCTGCGGGTGCGCAAAATTTATTGATGGCACTTAATATGGGCTTGATTGAACGTGGCGTTCAACCTGGCGAGGTATTAGTCACTGGGACAACATGTCTCGGGCCTTGCGAAAGTGGCCCTAACGTTGTCGTCTATCCAACAGGAACCTGGTACTCTCAGGTCAAAGACTCCGATGTGGCGGTAATATTGGATGAGCATATAAAAAAGGGAGAGCCTGCTGCCCAGCTCAAACCGGACTCCGTCTGGTCTTAATTTTCAGGTTTGCCCCATAGGCTAAGCATGGATGAACCCCAACATCATGAAGGACATGGATCACATTCCGACCACTCTCAACCGTCTCATCTCACACACAAAACACAGGTGCCATCCTCCTTGGTCTGCATGGTGCTCACATGTAGTGATACCAGGACGCCAGACTCCGATACCAGTGGAAAGTTAATCTGCCATCTTTTAAAAGAACAGGGGCACTCCATCTCAGAGTACCGAATAATTAGAGATGAACCGGCCGAAATCAAAGCCATCCTCCTCCAAGCCAGAGGTCAGGAAGCGCTTCAGGTTATCATAATCAATGGCGGGACAGGTATTTCCCGGCGGGACTCCACGTTTGAAGCTGTTGATGGCTTATTGGAAAAACGGCTTGATGGATTTGGAGAGCTTTTCCGGTATTTGAGCTATCAAGATATCGGATCGCCCGCCATGTTAAGTCGAGCCACTGCAGGCACCTATGGAAAACTGGTGATTTTTTCTATTCCGGGTTCCCAGGGGGCTGTCCGTCTTGCCATGGAGAAGCTTATTCTATCTGAAATAGGGCACATAGCTGGAGAATTGACCAAATAGGCACCTTCAGACAATCACCCTTCCATTCCCATTCAGACAACCTTCCCTTAAGCATGTAGAGTAGCCGAGAAACAATTTTATAGGCTAATAGACCATCTTTCCTTCCGCTACCATTACCACCTGGCCTCCCACTTTAATTTCTTTAATCACATCATCATCAGAAAAAATCTGCACCAAAATACGGGACGGCCGGTCAATTTCATACCCCTGCTCCATAACCACTTCAGTAGTCGGACCAACTTCTACGACTCCATTCTTGACTAAATAGGCACCAAGGGCGCCACTTGCGCTGCCTGTTGCAGGGTCCTCCGAAATACCAATGGGATCGGCAAACATTCTCGTGTGAACAGTGGCGCTTTCCTCCACTGTCATCGTTGTAAAGATCATAATTCCATTAGCCCCAAATCGAGCACAAATCTCTAAAACTTCAGAATGATCAACCTCCATGGATTTTGCGGCTGTCAGGCTCCGAATGGGCACAATTAGGACCGGCAATCCTGTCGAGACCAATTCAACCGGGAAAAGAGTATCGGCAATGAGCGATCTATGAATCCCCAAAGCCTTGGCAATATCATAAATGGCTTCCGCCTGTGTGATGACATCTATAAATTGCGGAAAGGGTTGCGACATAATGACCTGTTCAATTTGTCCCTTCAGGACAATAAGGTCAAGCGGATACAAGCCTAAAGTACATTCATAAAAAACCTTCGTCACGGGCTCCTGCAAGGTCAGATGCTTTAGTGTTCCAAGCACATAAAATGTGCCCAGAATAGGATGGCCCGCAAACGGAATTTCATGGAGAGGGGTAAAGATTCTTACTTTGGCGGCAGCCTTGGAATCGGTAGGCGGGAGGACAAAAACCGTTTCAGACAAATTCATTTCACGGGCAATTTGTTGAAACTCCCGTTCGCTAAGCTCCCCTGCGGACGGAAACACCGCCAAAGGATTTCCTCCAAAAGGCTCACTTGTAAAGACATCAACCTGATAAAATTGAAGCCAGTTTTTAGAAGAGTCCATAATCAACGTGAAAGCATTTCAAGAAGGATTAGAATCAGGTTATACGAATTTCAAAAATACAAAATGTATATGGACTTACATCACATAGGGAAATTTTACTGGCCTCCTGTAATCATGCATTCCTCATAAGCTCTTTGCCAGCCAGGAACTCCTCTCCCTCCCATTCTCGCATCAGTTATCTTTTCACACATTAAGGAATCGTTTTCTTTTTTTTGTTGACTGAATGCCTTCTGGCTTTCCAAATTTCCGGAACACCCTATGGCCCCCACTAACAACAAAAAAAAGAACAATCCTCTTACTGTTTTCATCAGCATAACCCCAAAATCCTTGATTGGTTCGGTAGTTCTGGAGTACTAATTTTTCCATCAACTCTTTTTATGAAATATTCCACCAGCCTACGCTATTAATGAAGTCGCTTCAAAAGAACGTGCCAAGGGATTACGCACATAGTCCTCCACATAGTTTTGAAGTGACCCATTTCGATACAATCGATTATTGGCAAACTTCGTGCTGATTTTTGGCAGGATTCTCACCTTCACTCCGGTCTTATTTACAAAGTCGTCAACATGAACCCCGGCAATATCGCGATTCGGACCTCGTCCGGACTCCACAATACATTGAGGGACATAAATATACTTCTCTTTGGTCAGACGTTTGGCAATGTCATTCAACGTCAACAGGACCGTACAATCAGAATCCCCTCCAAGGGTGGCATTCGGCACATGGAGAAACCTTGCTCGATTTTTCCTGAACATAGACAATATCCGATACACACTGCCTGCCATGACAATCGAATCCCGTTTTTCTAATTCTAAAGAATCAAATAGACTAAGAATTCGCTTTCGGTTCAAAAAAGCCGTCACATAAGCTTCCGTATGAATCGTCGTAAGATTTGGAAGGCCGGCATCGTATATCCTTTCCGCCTCAACAGCAAGATAGTTTCGACCTTGCCTCATCACACGACTTGTTGCCTCTTGAATTCCACCCACCGGCGTCAAACATCCCATCCACAGGACACAACGAGAATTGATATTGGAAATCGTTTTCGCATCTGTAGACATCGTGTTTTCATCAAAGGCATAAAAATTTGCAGAGGAAACTGCAGGGCCATCCAAGACTTTCATCAGATGTTTAACAGAGGGAGCATGCGGCATCAGTTTTTGTCGATACTCCCCAAGGGTAATGACGGATAACTCAAAATTTATTCTCCCGGGATATTGCTCCACCAACCGATGAATCTTCGGTACATGGACAAAACCAACCGTGAAAAATTGAATATTTTTATCAGTAAATTTCAAAAAATCTTCGATCCATTCCATGGCTTTTGGATGAAGAAACAAATCGGTCCATTCCATGTATTCATTACCACCCAAACACCAGAACTGAAGAGGATCTGTTGGCTTGGAATTTATATAATTCAACATGAATTGCCAGTCTTCCTGGGAGGTTTTTGGTGGGTCCAGGGTTTCCCGATAGGAATGGTCTAATTCATAACAAAATGCACATTTGACCGGACATTCTTTCCCTAAACTCAACGGAATTTTGCCTCCATCTATTTCCCGCTTCAATACTTCGCGGTAATCCTGGCTGGCAAATAACTTGGGAGGTTCTAAGATATGGAGTTCACGCAGCATCGTCAAAACTTCCTAAAGAAAAGACCTGTTGTAGGTTAGTCTGAAATCCAATTGACAGTATCACCGCTCTTTTGAAACACTTGGGAAATCCAATCAGGCTGGTGAACATCATAAAACTTTCTTAATGGAAAATTCATGATTTCCTCAAGCGACCCAAACTCAATGACCGTAGAACACGCACTACTGCTGCTGAATCTTACAGAGCCATTTTCGCCTGATGCCTTACAGCAACGATATGAGGAAGCCAGGCGAGTCTGGTATCCGTCACGTTACGCAGGCCTCACCAATAACCCAGCTAAGTATATGGAAATGTACAAAAAGGGAGAGGCCAAAACTAAAGAAGTTCATGCAGCCTATCAAATTCTATCCAATCACCTACTGAATAGCCGTTCCTCTTCACCACAAGATGATCATGGAGCAACATGACTGACCACACGGGACATTCCGGGCTCACCTTTTGAATTATTTTCGGAAGGCGCATTAGATACAGGCCAGGTAATGAGACCTTGAACTCCATCAGTTCGTGGTTCATCCTGCCCGGCTTTCATCGCATAGATTTGGGGCAGGTAATTCGTGCCAAATTTAGAAATATAGAGGAATACATGTTCGCGAGCATTCACTCTCACAGCCCATGGCTCAAAATCCTTCTGATAAAACTCCTCTGCCAATTGCATCGCCTCTAAACAAGTGATTCCACCTGGTTCTTTCAGTGTGTAATAGTAATCAAGAGGCATATCATACTCTTCCTGCTTATGAATAGTGATACCAAATTTATCAGGATTCCGAACCATTGGTGTATGTCGGTAGGCTACAAAATAAAATAATTCCACCGAATGAATATACCGCTTATTTTCCAGGAGAAATTCCCGTGTCTCCTCCGCTTCATCCCGTGTTTCGCCAGGAAATCCATAGAAAGCCATCACATGATTCCAGATCCCGGCTTTGGCGGCTTCCCGTAAATTATTTTCAATCACCGCTTTCTTTGCATGCTTATCCATCAGCTCCAGTACACGCTCATTGGCTGATTCCATCCCATAATACAGCGTGCAACAGCCCGCTTGAACGGCTTGTTTCCATATTTCAGGATCCTGCAATGATTCTTCAAACCTGATTAAGGTCGTCCATTTTATTCCCACCTGTTCCTCAATCAACAATTGCGAAACCTTTTTTAATAACGCGGGAGGATAGGATTCATCTGAAAATAAAAAGTGTTCTGCCTGGTATTTCTCCTTCAAGGCTTTGATTTCCCGGACTACATCATGAGCGGGTTTTCCACGGTACTGATCAAAATATCCCTGTCCATGATCACAAAAGGTACATCGTCCCCAGTAACATCCTCGAGTGGCCAAATAGGGTAAAATCCGAACCGGGACAAAGTAGGCATCCAAGGGTAACCCCTCAAAATCCGGAAGAGGCAAGGCCGTCGTCTTTTCGGTATATATTTCATCATTTACACGAATCTCCCCATCTTGATGCCACATCAAGTTAGGGACCTTGTCCCAGTCTCGTTCTCCCGCTAGGGCCTCCAGCAACCACACCAACGCATGTTCGCCTTCATACAAAATTGCCGAATCAAAAACCTGGGTGAAAAATTGCTTCCGTTTGGGGAGATCATCTTTTAACCGGGTAATCACGTTGCCACCCACGGTCACATGAATATCAGGAAATTCCTCTTTAATCATTTTACAAAAGGTCATGCCCGCCAAAAGTTGCATTTGGGTTCCGACAGAAACTCCTATCACTTCAGGTTGTTCCTTCTGAATAGCAGGAAGCACTAACTGACGGCACACATCCCGATACACGTTGACAAGTTCGTCATCCAGGCATGCCAACACTTCATTCGACACTCCCGAGCGATATCCCAGATTACTTTCCATGGGATAAAATACGAGAGAAGCGGGGAAATAAGCGGCAGAAATAAATTGCATAACATCGCGAAATGTTTGTAAGGCCCATTCCAGTTTTCCCGCATCATAAAATGACTCGCCTCGCACAATGGCTTTAGCTTCTACAGCTCGTTCAGCCAGTTCCATCACATCTATAGCATCTTGCGAATTCAAACACGCCAGTCGGTCTCGTTCCAAATCGGTTAATTCATTTCGGGCTTTCCGTTCGTTCAAACCTCGCCGCTGCTGATCCATTCGAAGCTTTACCCAGATCAAATAGGTATCACTGAAAAACCAGTCGTACATTTCAATGTTGACATCTTTCTGCACTACCTCATGGCCATAGGAGCGGAGTACGGCAGTCAGACTTGGCAGAGCAAGATATGGCGCGGTAGGAACCCATTCCGGAGGAAAGAGCAACATCGTTTTAAACGTCCGTCTGGATTTATCGATCGAACCACCACTACGCTCGATTTCAATTAAGGTATCAGACATAGGGTCAACGCTCCTGACATTAGACAGAGGCTAATTTCGTTGAGGAATCGTGGGAGTCGAGCCGAAATTGCAACGATGGTAATTTATTGGTCCCGAAGTGGGCCACGTATAAAAACACATACTCCCGTACGAAAATTTTCAAATCCCACCCGGCATAATGATTCTGCTCAAATTCTTCGAATACCCGTTCGGCATCCTCAATACTCAATCCTTCTTTCACCGTAAAATAGTAATCCAGGGCCAAATCCCATTCCGGATTTTTATAATAGGTGATGCCAAATTTTTCAGGATTTTTGGCGACGGGGGTATGTTTGCTTAAATCAAAGGTCCCAAATCCAATCGAATGGACATGTTCTCGATTATCTTCTAAAAATTGAATAGAGAATTTGGCTTCTTGATAAGTTTCACCGGGAAATCCAAAAAATCCCATGACATGATTCCAAACCCCATGTTTAGAGGACAACTCCAAGCTTCGCTGAATCACCTCCGTTGTGGTTGCCTTATCCATGAGTTGAAGCACACGCTCACTTCCGGATTCATAGCCCATATGGAGGAATTTACATCCCGATGTCCGGGCATCCGCCCAAACTTGATCCTCAAGAAGACTCTTTTCGAAACGAATATGTGTGGTCCAGGCAATATCTAAATTTGACTCAATCAATTTTTTGGTGAGTTTCCGAAATAAGGCCGGAGGATAGGACTCATCGGTAAAATGAAAATTTCTAGCCTGATACTTATTTTTCAAATAAGTGAGTTCTTCAATAATCTGCCAATCCCTTTTGGTCCGATACCCTGCGGTATAACCTTCACCATGATCACAAAACTCACATCGCCCCCAATAACATCCGCGAGTCGCTAAATAGGGAAGAATCGGCTCAGGTACAAAGTATTTCTCTAGTGGCAAGCCTTCGAAATCTGGAGGAGGTAACTCGCCCATATTTTCCGCGTAGGATTCGGAATTCACATGAATCCCCGCTGCATCTCTGAACAATAAATTAGGAACATGTGATAAATCTCCATCCGAGCCAATGGCTTCCACTAATCGCAATAGGGCCGTTTCACCTTCATAGACAATTGCGCTATCAAATAATGCGAAGAGATTTGGAATTTCTGGAAGCACTTCTCTCAGGCGGGTGACGGTATTGCCTCCGATGGTCACATGAATATCGGGAAACTGCTCTTTAATGAGTGCACAAAATGTCATAGAGGAAAACAATTGTTGTCGAAGAACAATTGAAATTCCAATGACATCAGGATTTTCCGCAAGAATAGACGGTTTCAGGATTTCCTCAAACACATCGCGATAAATATTGACTTGAGTATCTTCAACAGCCTCAAGCACTTCAGACGACATAAACAGTTTATAGGATAAATCGGTTTCCATCGGAGGCATGCAAATTCTTGCCGGGGCATACACCAAGGATATCGTGGCCGTTACTTCCCTGAATGTGTTCATTACCCATTCCAGTTTGTCACTTTCGTAAAACTCTTGGCTGCGCACAATTGCTTTGGCTTTCTCAGCTCTGTCAGCTAAATCACTGATGTAGCCCCGGGTACAATTGCAGAGAGCTAACTGAAGGTCCACTTCCTCATCAGTTAATTCACGACTTTTCCTTATCTTTTTGAGACGATCAAGTTGCTGGGGAACTTTTTTAAGAATGCGACGGAGGAAATCCCGGCTAAAATACCAGTCGTACATTTCTAAATTGACATCTTTTTGGACTACGTCATGGCCGGCAGATCGAAGAAAAGCCGTTAAGGTCGGAAGGCTCAGATAGGGTTCTGAGGGGTACCAGTCCGGGGGAAAGACCAGCAGGATCTTGGCCTTCCTGGATGACTCCTTAAAAGTAGTCATTCGTGGTTCTTGAAGTTTAGAAGGACGAATCAACCCACCTTTATCATAATTTATCCTCATTTTAACACCCTAGGTAAGATTATTTATCCCTGTGTAAGTCAATCAAATCGAAATGATGAACAAACTATTCATCCCAATTTCTAATCATAAAATAACCCATTGATTTTCATTAGTTTTTTCCATTAGATAGATTCACCATTCTAAGTCCTTGAAAAAACGATGGTCAAGGCCAATCGCACGGTTAAACAATATTGAAAGAAATTAATATTTGACCCAATAATATCTCCATATTAAAATCACTCATCTGCCCTTGGAACTCCTTCCTTGTCTGGTAGCGTATTCTTCAACAACAACTCTAAATCTTCTTAGGATCTCTAAGAAATGCCTGTGAGGAAATGATCATGAGCAATACTATCATGCCTGAATGTCGCAACTGGATGTCGTACCTAATGGATTCGCTAGTCAATTCTGGGACGATGCCCTCATGGGAAGCCCTTCAATATCTAGTGACTAACCTGCTAGGTGAAACGCCAAATCCCAACCTCCATCAAAGCAAATCGCCTTATGAAACGACACAACAACTCCTCCACCGTATTTATGGACCAATCGTTGAAGCCGCTTCCCGCACAGTTGAACTTCCAGCCAAAGCCATGATTCATATGTTTACGGATATCAGTCTCATGGGAAAATCGGCAGTTTTGGTAGTGTATTTTCCTGGACAAAACGCTCCCCACCAGTTGTTGCTGTTGGACTCGGTTCCCGCCTGGGACTTGGTATTTGAAAATTCTTCTGCGTTCGATAATTGGGCTGAAGAACGATATCAATGGATCGTGAAAGCCCTTCAGAGCATTACCCACCCTATTGAACCTTCTATACTTGAATGCCCCGACAACCTCCAACCGATCCTGGTCTGATCATGCTGATCAGGACCTGGACGGTAGAGCCAAGTTGACTAAAAATTTTCCGCTATTGTGACAAAAAAGAAATTTCGCTAAAACACTACTATCCCATGACCTAAATTTTCATACGGTTCGATAAGAACACTCTACCCCAGGTACCACAGAAGATCTCACTCAGGTGGGATTTCACTACCAGCCATTCTAGCGAAAAAAGTCCATTCCTTTATCAGACTTGACAGCCCTGGTGAGGAAACGCTATCCATGAAGCCATACGATACAACATGAGGTGAATATGCCAATCAATGTATTACTCAAAAATTCCCCGCGAGGACGAGGCCCAGAACCCAGCCAAGCTCTCTTAAAAGAAATTCAGGAACTACCAGAGGGTGAAGAGCGGACGAAAGAAGCGGATTTGGCCGCTCAAGAAATTCAGGCCTTATGGGAATCTCAAGAAATTGGAATCAGCCGTTGGTCGGGTGAAAGCGGCCAGCGATATTCTGATCCGGATTAGCACTCGTAGATTTCACACAAACTTCATAATACTCCTCCTTTCCCTCTCTTAAAGGTTTAAAAGAGGAATCCCGCTACTCACAAAAATTGAAATTAAAATTCTCCATATCCTCAAGTAGGGTCATAGGACAAGTTTGGGGAAAGCCAGCGTTCCACCACAGAGACATCCATCCCTTTCCGCTTGGCATAATCTTGGATTTGATCCTGCTGCACTTTTCCAACGGAAAAGTATTTGGCTTGGGGATGCGCAAAATAGAAACCACTGACTGACGCGGCGGGATACATGGCAAATGATTCGGTCAGCTGAATGCCTACGGTTTTTTCAACCTGCAACAACTCAAACAAATGCTGTTTTTCAGTATGGTCTGGACAGGCCGGATACCCCGGCGCGGGGCGAATTCCACGATACTTTTCTTGAATGAGATCCTCGTTGGTCAATTGCTCATCTTGGCCAAATCCCCATTCCTGTCGCACTTCACGGTGGAGCCATTCGGCAAAGGCCTCAGCTAACCGATCGGCCAAAGCCTTAGCCATAATAGCGTTATAGTCATCATGATCCTGTTCAAACCGCTGACAGAGGGCTTCGATCCCGAGGCCGGCTGTGACGGCAAAACCACCGATATAGTCCGACTTTCCGCTGGCCTGCGGGGCCACAAAATCAGCCAATGCATAATAAAAATCCCCTTGAGGCTTTTCTACTTGCTGGCGCAAAGTATGAAAGACTGACACACGGTCTGAACGCGTCTCATCTTTGTAGATGATAATGTCATCGCCCTGACTATTGGCTGGAAATAATCCATAGACACCTTTGGCCGTCAGCAATTTTCGATCAATGATTTCTTGCAAGAGCTTTTGAGCATCGTCAAAGAGTTCTTTGGCCTTAGGCCCAACCACGGAGTCTTCAAAAATTTTCGGAAATTTCCCGCGCAATTGCCATGCGTGGAAAAAGGGGGACCAGTCAATTATAGGAACAAGCGTTTCAAGTGCCACATCCTCAAGAACTTTGCAACCAAGAACACTAGGTTTGGCAATGGAAGCCGTCTCCCAATGAATGTGGAAGGGCTGCTTTCTCGCTTCTTCCAATGATACAAATTTCTTGGTCGTTGTCTTGGATAGATAGGCTTCCCGCGTTTTCTGTTGTTTCGCCTGCACATCCTGCACAAAAGCGTTTTTATCATCCGGGCTCATTAACTTGCGTACGACATTAACCGCTAAGGACGCATCTAATACATGCACAACGGGGCTGGTATACCCAGGCGCAATCTTCACCGCTGTATGGGCCTTGCTGGTGGTGGCTCCGCCAATTAGCAGAGGAATGGAGAAGCCTTCTCGGGTCATTTCTCGAGCATTATGAACCATTTCATCCAAGGAAGGAGTAATCAGTCCACTAAGGCCAATCAGATCCACTTTTTCTTGGCGAGCGGTTTGTAATATTTTGTCACAGGAAACCATCACACCCAGATCGAGAACCTCATAGTTATTGCAGGCCAGCACGACACCGACGATGTTTTTTCCAATGTCATGCACATCGCCCTTTACTGTGGCGAGCAAAATTTTACCCTGACTGTGACTTTCGCCTTCAACTTTTTCCGCATCCATAAACGGCAACAAATACGCCACGGCCTTTTTCATGACTCGCGCGCTTTTGACCACCTGAGGCAAAAACATTTTCCCCGCGCCAAACAGCTCTCCGATCACATTCATCCCATCCATTAAAGGCCCCTCAATGACATCCAGCGGCTTATGGTATTTCTGACGGGCTTCCTCCACATCGGCATCAATGAATTCAACAAGTCCCTTCACCAATGCATGCGAGAGACGTTCTTCTACCGTGCCCTGGCGCCACGCATCATCAATCACAGTCACTTTGCCCTGTTGCTTGACCGTCTCAGCAAAGGCAACCAATTCCTCAGTAGCTTCCGGCCGACGATTCAACAAAACATCTTCTACTAACTTGAGGAGGTCTTTGGGAATTTCTTCATACACTCCCAATTGACCGGCATTCACAATTCCCATGTCCATCCCCGCCTTGATGGCATGGTAGAGAAATGCAGAATGTATAGCCTCCCGCACCGTATTGTTTCCTCGGAAGGAAAAGGAAATATTGCTGACTCCACCACTGACTTTGCAAAAAGGTAATGTGGCTTTGATTTGCCTCGTGGCCTCAATGTAATTCACGGCATAGGCATTGTGTTCCTCCATACCAGTTGCGACTGTCAAAATATTGGGATCAAAAATAATGTCCTCCGGCGGAAAGTCCAGCTTCTCAGTCAGCAGGCGATAGGCCCTGGTACAGATTTCTACTTTTCGGTCAAGCGTATCTGCTTGACCTGTTTCGTCAAATGCCATAACTACCACGGCAGCCCCAAAGCGACGAATTTTCCGACCCTGCTCCAGAAATTGGTCCTCGCCTTCCTTAAGACTAATGGAATTGACGACACCCTTGCCTTGAATACACTTGAGTCCTGCCTCAATGACCGACCACTTGGAGCTATCAATCATAATAGGCACACGGGCAATATCCGGTTCGGATCCAATGAGATTCAAAAAATCCACCATGGCCTTTTGGGAATCCAATAGCCCTTCATCCATATTCACGTCGATAATTTGCGCACCTCCTTCGACTTGCTGGCGCGCTACGGCCAAGGCTTCCTCAAGATTCCCACTGAGAATTAATTTCGCAAATTTCGGTGAACCCGTCACATTAGTACGTTCACCAATATTGACAAAATTCCCTTCTGGACGAATAGTTAATGGTTCAAATCCGCTTAACCGAGTAAGACGCGGAACATGCGTTTTTTTGTGCGGAGCATAATCTTCGACCCCTTTGGCAATCGCTCGAATATGATCGGGCGTACTTCCACAGCACCCACCCACAATATTGACCCACCCTTGGCTGGCAAAATCGCGGAGATCTCCGCCCATTCGTTCCGGCGTTTCATCAAATCCGCCGAAAGCATTGGGTAAACCAGCATTGGGATAACAACTGATATAGACGGGCGCCACTTTTGATAGCTCTTCGATGTAGGGGCGCATTTGTTTGGCTCCTAACGCACAATTAATTCCCACACTCAAGGGATTGGCATGAGAAATGGAGTTCCAAAACGCTTCGATCATTTGACCCGATAACGTCCGGCCACTCAGATCCGTTATCGTCACCGAGGCCATAATAGGAAATGACCGGTGCACTTCTTCGCAATATTGGTCGATAGCATAAAAAGCGGCCTTCGCATTCAGCGTATCAAAAATGGTTTCCACCAGGAGAAGGTCGACGCCACCCTCCACCAATCCCCGAACCTGCTCATAATAGGCTGCAGCTAAACCATCGAAGGTGACCGCTCGAAATGCCGGATTATTCACATCAGGCGACATTGAAGCAGTTCGATTAGTGGGGCCTAAAGCCCCGGCAATCCAACACGTCCGGCCAGGTTTCTCAGTCTGCACCCGAGCCACTGCACGCTTGGCCAACTGTGCCCCCGCCAGATTTAAATCATAGGCTAAATCCTCCATATGATAATCGGCCAGAGAAATGGCATTGGAATTAAAGGTATTGGTTTCAATGATATCGGCGCCGGCCTGAAGATATTGCACATGGATATCTTCAATAATTTTTGGTTGGGTCAGGCTTAGCAGGTCATTATTGCCTTTGACATCACAGGCATGATCCGCAAAACGCGTCCCGCGAAAATCTTCTTCTTTCAGATTATGAGTTTGAATCATCGTACCCATAGCGCCATCCAGCACAAGGATTCGAGATTCCAACGCCGCTTCTAATGTGCTCATTCTTACCCCCTCTTCAGTCAAAAAAACATCGCAACTTACGGTCAACAACTCAAGGCTTGTCAGCCATTACTCATCCCCCATTCTTGACTTCTAGGAATTTCAAGAAATAGGATTACGGAATCCACTATTCTTCTTATGACATTTTCCTTCCCACTTTGTAAAAGGCCGATTTTATGGGTGGCCTTAGCCGCATTCGTTACAATACCTTGTAGCATAGGGGGGATCTTGTGGCCTACCCCTGGTTCAGCCAAACCCTATTTCGAAGACGGTTATTTGGGTTTAACGCAAGAAGAATTACGTCAAAAACTAGGAACTCCGATGGCGGTTCGATCCAGAAAAGCCGCACTCCGTGTTTTCAGCTATTATACGTTCCCCGATTGGGAAAAATATTTCAAAAATTTGGTTTCCCCAGGAAATGGTGAAGATGTATACACCTATGCTCGGAATGGCATACAAGTACGCTATTCCTTCTCCTATACTCCTGATTTAAATGAAGGCAAGAATATTCCGACCTTGTATGTACAGAGATGCGAAGTGGAGTTTTCCCCTGCGGTTCCCTTAGATACTATTCCTTCCCTTGTCCCTGAATTTGTTCCTCCGACAGAACCCTCAGCTCCAACCTTCCGATCCAATCTCTGGGTCCTGCTGTTTAAGGGGTCTCCTTCACCGGAAGCCGATTTCATTGTCAAAGAACAAGGAAAAGAAAAGCTCACATGGTCGCTGGCCTACCAAATGTTCGCCATTAATGGAATCCCCAATACCCTCTCTGTCGACATCCCGATTGACCGGTTAGAAATCACGACACAAAGCCTGCAACTCGTCAGGAATCAGCAACGATTAACTCATGAACCCATCCTTAACCCCTTTTCACCCGAATTCGAGACAAATCTTCCTGCTCCATCGGCACCGATCAAATCCGTTCCTCAACCCCACTATGAGGATTGATCTTTCCCAGGTTTTGTTTAGACATTGACCCTTCGTCGACCTTACTCAAATCGAAGATCCTGTTCTTCTCCTAATGATAAATAGCCCTCGCCCCATTGATTGGCATCTCCGATATTCCAATCGTTGGTATCGCTTGCGGGTTTTAGTCGAATACCCCAGTTTCCTCCAAAAACAATAAAGGCTGCGCCTGCGCCTGAATCTTCTACCTTTTGCGCATAAGCAGGACAGAGTGGTTGATCAGGATTATCACACCACCCCGTCACCACGTACCATTCTCCCCGGGAAATCCGATCATAGGATTTTACCTGGAACACCCGCCGGGGAGGCCCTAATTCCTTAAACCTCATGAAATAGGAACCATCAAAATTCGGGTTCTGCTCAACTTCTAGATACATCCAGTTCTCCCTTGACCCGCCTTGAAATCCACTGTTAGATTAGTGAGTAAATTACCTTAATTATGATAACACACGAAAATCTAAAAATGTCTTCACCGTCTCTATCCGCGGAGAGAAACATTTCCCGTCCGGAGACTGAGCAGCTCTCCCAGCCAACAAGGGAGGATTCTCAAATTACGCCATGGATCTGTCGACGCCCGGTTCGGCTCACCATATATGGTTTTTTGGTAGCTTTTGGGCTCTGGATGATCGGATGGGGCGTTGTACCACGATTACTTGATCCAACCTTTGAACAGCACCTACAAGATAAATCAGTCATGGCTGGGATGAGTCGTGAGCAAGTGATGGATGCCTGGGGCTCCCCTTATCAAATGAATGTGAGCTATACAGAAAAAGGGATACGACGAGAAGAATGGATCTATGAAGACTGGCTGGATTCAAGCACAATTAAGCACAGATATCTCTACTTTGAAGAAGGGAAATTAATAGGAGGCTGGTATTGAGAAACGTTCCGCTCCAATAAAAGGTTGGAGTGAAACACAACTATCAGAAAAAAGTAGGCCATTCCTCCCTAATCCTAAATCTTCATCAAAGTTTAGATATGCTTAAGGAGTTTCAGTAATTTGGGCCCGCCTTTCTTTTCCTGTTCCTCCAGAAATAATTAAAACCCGTTTCCATTCGCGGATTTGGTAAATCCCCCAGGCATTGGGTTTTCCCTGATAAAATGCCAGAGGATCTTCGCCTTTGGCACTTAGGTACGTGGGCTCGGTAAATCCCTCATCCATTACGTATTCCATTAAATTTTCGGCAGTAACTCCTTCGCCGCGTAGAGTCACATTTGCTAAAAACTCTAAAATGGCATCAGGATCGGCTAGGTTAATTGGTTGCATTGTTACTGACTCCTTGGATATGTGATAATGTTCTCTCAATACATAGGCACTTACAATGTCTATCATAATCCCATATTTAATAAAAAGCCCACCTTTTCATTTCAAGCCAATAGATTGTAATAAGGGATAACCCCTCTGTATGAGAAAACTTTCACCAGAACAATTTCGTGACCGAATATTTGATGTATTGCGCCGAAAACACCATTGGGCCACTCCCTTTCTGGAAGGTAGCACCATTACCAAAGAAAAATTGAATATCTATTTTCATCAAGAATACGTCGTCTATGTTCGTGACTTCTCAGTTCTACTGGCTCAGATTCTTGGAAAAAATCCTCCATGGGAAGCACGCCGGCTGCTTGCCACAATTATCTATGAGGAAGAAACCGGAGGATATTCACTGGGACAGCCTCACCAAGAACTATTTCTCCACATGATGAATGGACTGGGATTTGATAGGGCTGGATTCCGTGATGTGGAACTGTTGGCATCAAGCCGTGGATATCGAGAATGGTTAAATCAAATATGCCAGGAAGAAGAGTGGTCTGTGGGAGCGGCCGTTCTCTCAATTTTCATAAAAGGAACGGCAAACGACCCGGAAGAAGTGCTATATCCCAAGCCAGCACAAAACCAGGATGAAATTGAAGATATCGTCCGGAAATATTATCTAAGTCAGCACCAAGGCTTATCCCCTGCATTTATGGATTATATTCGTGCCCAACATATGTTTTCCGCAGGATCCCGGAAAACGGTGTATGACATGGTGACGCATCATACGGATGAAAGCGGTGATCAGGTCAAGGTGCTCTCGCTATTGGAAGAGGCATTGAACTTGTGGTCACGATATCAGGAGGGAATTGCCCGTGCCTGTGGTATTCGCCAAGTCTAATCACCATACGGCTGTCACAAAAATTCTGACTCTCGTTTCCTGAACACCAGTCGAAGTGATCCAAGCACAGCCACATTCATTCACACCGTCTTTAGGCTATTTCAAACCGCTAAAATGCACTAGACAATGTTTGATTATCGCTACACTGGTAATCTTCAATTTGCAGTGCTCTTGGACTCCAGAAGTAGAAACGGTTCTTTATGAGGGGCCTGAGTGCGTTATTTCCCTAAAAACATCTCACGCTCTGAAGCAGACTCCAAAGCATCCAGCACTTCTTTCTGAATCTCTTATTGCCAAGATTTTAAATGGCATGACCATCAGCCAAGAAGAAGGCGTCCTTCAACAATTACTGCTTTCAAATCACCACCCCGCTCCAGCATTCTCTCCATCTCAAATAGACTTTTTGGCACTCCATGTACCCTTGGCATTTGCTCAGGTCACACCAGAGGAAATTATTCATTTTAATTGTCCACCGACGATTGAACAGCAATTTCCGATCCAGGGAATGCTCGCCGTTTTTC
Source organism: Nitrospirales bacterium (assembly GCA_021604105.1). Taxonomy (GTDB): domain Bacteria; phylum Nitrospirota; class Nitrospiria; order Nitrospirales; family UBA8639; genus Nitrospira_E. The sequence goes on from BQIW01000002.1 coordinate 43,074, forward strand.
CTCCCTCTTCTCTTCTGTTGACATTGGATAATTTGAAACCCGACCCTGTGGCATCTCCAAAATTACAAAATTCCTCTCAAAAACTCCAGCCGATCTCTTTAGTCTTTTCCCACCAGGAAGCTATCATAGGGAAAGAAGAGGTCCAAACCTTCATGACAATTCCTTCTACGTCCCATGGGATTGCCATCAACTATCAAAGTCTCGAATATTTCACCCCAATCACCAAAGAAAACCAACAAACCCAACCTGGCACCCAGTCGACCCCTCACAAAAATACTGAAGGGCCCATGACCATAGATTCACTGAACTCCCGGTTGCGAGATCTTCAAAAAATAGTAGACCAACAAGCTGAAGAAATTCGACGTCTTCAAGACACCTCTGCTCCATAGAAAAAAATCATGATCCGGAATCAATAGATGGATCGCGCCGGTATGAGTTGGAACCCATTTATTGGACAGAAAACTCAACTGTTACATGAAATTTTTACGGTATACACACTGCAAACACATAGCGGAAGCCGGCAAAACGGACCCGACGCAATTTACTCCGGCGTTTAAGGCCAACGTATCTTTTGGCGTCGTGTGTCGGGGGATCACACCTCGGCCGAATTGCCTAACCGTTTGCTGTGCCTCCCAATCAGATCAAGAACGGTAAGAAGCAACTGCTCGCCAAGGCAAAGAATGTGTTTCGAACGCCCTTGAGTCCACCGCCGGTGCGTAAGCCCTCGATGAAGCTCTATTGCACTATGAAGCCCCCGCCATCTTCAATATAAAGAAGGGTTTCCACCAAACCAGTGAGGTGTTCATAACAAGGCTCAAAGCCGATGGAGTAAAGATCAGCGGGGATGGTAAAGGTCGGTTCAGTGATCAGGTCTTTGTCGAACGCCTATGGCGCCGCGTGAAATACGAGCATGTGTAATGCATACCTGACATCAATCCACCTGTAGGTCTTGTTCCCGACGATATTGCTGAGGGCTCCGATACTGTAGCGCCTGATGAGGGCGTTCCTCGTTATACCATCGCATCCAGGAATTGATCCTTTGCGAGGCTTTTTCGAAACTGCCAAATTGGTGTTGCCACACGCACGCTTCTTTGAGACTGCGAAAGAAGCGTTCAATCAGCCCGTTTTGTTGCGGGGTATACGGCGTAATAAATTCTTGAGGCAAGCGGTAGTCGCGACAGGCTCGTCGAAACCGCTTGTTCTGGAAAAACAATCCGTTGTCACTACGCAGGACCGGTGTGGCCCCAACGGGACGCAGTGCGCCGAAGCGTCTAAGGCAAGCCGCTTCGATGGCCCGCTCAGCTTCCTGAGCTCGGCCACGTCAGGCAAACTCATAGCCCATAATCTCGCGATCATGACAATCGATGACGGCCGTCAGATGCCCCCAGCCGTCCTGTCCACAGGGGATATGGGTCACATCCATGGCCCAGCGATGATTACTCTGCGTCGTCCGACTCCGACGAACTTGCACACGCGGGCGTGGGGTGGCAATCCGTTGATGCACTAACCACCGCTTCAGGCGTAAGGCCCGATCACTGCTTTGCGATTATGCCGGTGCCCGTGCCGGAATCGTAACAGAGCCCACAGACGACGATACCCATACGTTGGATACGCTTGAATCAGTGGTTCCAGGTGATCGACGAAGCTCTTAGAGAGAGTGGCCCAAAGGGTTTCCCCTTTAGGCTGCCGAGAGAGGCTCGATCACGGGACGCGAAGAAGGCGACAGGCTTTGCGTTCAGAGATGTCCGCCACGGTCGCTCTCACGCGTCGGACATCTCCCGCGCTAAAGGGTAGGGTTTCAAGGCCTCCCGTCACACATCATTCTCCACCACGAACTCCCCAATCTTTTGTTTGAGTTTCTTGATCTGCTCCTCTTTCAGCGCCTCGTCGTCTTTGGGCCGCCGCCGCAAGCCATTCTCCGCGGCCCGGAGAAACCGGTCAGGCCAATGCTCTACGTCGGCCACCCTCAGCCCATGTTACCGAGCGGCTTCCGCCTTCGAGGTCTCACCCTTCACCATGCGAATGACAAGAGCGGCTCGGCGTTTGGCCGTCCAGCGCTCAATCGGTTCATCTTGATCCTGTCCCATCCTACCTTCCTCCTTTAAGATGTGAGTTATGTCTTAAAGATGGTCTCACTTTCAAGGGGAGCAGTATACATGTGTATCGATAGGCCCATGCCCCGTCTCACAACAACCCGCAAGGGACTCACACACTCATGTCAGTTTTTATAATATGGAACGCCACCAAAAGACGTTATTGCCAGACACCCGATGCGGGGTATTTGTTCAATCTGAGGCAAAAAAGGGCAGCTTAATGACAGGCAGAAATTTCACATATCTGTCCAAAAATCGGGAACTATTGCTCAGGGTCTCACGTTCGTGGGCACTCATGTGTAGGTAGCATGTTGAGTTTATGGAAACACCTTTCCCCATTCAGGCCTGAAGTGTTGTACTTGGAGTTAGAACCCAACCAGGCAAACGCGGGAACAGCGTCTTGAGGCCAAACTTAATTTCCTATCCATTTTTCACATTCTGACCATACAACCTGAATGCTTGAATTGAGGGGCTATCTTCATGCCCTATAAAGCCTTTAAGACAGCCAAAAATCTCATTCGTCCGAAGACCCAGATTGAAGAATTTTGTGTAATACAGGGATATCTGCGGGAGGAAAAGCATAGGAATTTAATTCATACCTGAATACCCACGCGATCTCAGCGCAATCTAGCGCTTGAGGAATGCCCTGTGTGATGGAACAGGTAAAGAAATTCAATTCCACCACTTTTTCCGGATAGTGATAATGGAGAACATGGAACGGAAGGGGCTCACTAATTTCTACCCCTAACTCTTCCCTCACCTCCCTACGCAAGCACTCTTCCAGAGTCTCTGCAAATTCTTTTTTCCCTCCAGGAAACTCCCAAAGCCCCTCTAGATGGGATCCCGGTTTTCTCCTTGCTAAAAGAACCATATCTTTCTGGCAGATAATGGCGGCAGCCACAACAATAGGTGACGGCTTCTGCAGATCCTTATCTTTATCTTTCATCCGAAGAAACGGTAAGGCAAATACTTTTCATTGGACACAATAAACAAATGGGCTTTCGGGCCGTACACATCATGGCCCCAAAATCCATTAACGCCTGATTAAAATCATACCCTTTGCCTCTGGGAATAAGTGTTTCAGAGAGAACCCATAACTCGGTCTTCTGTTTTTTGGCCTCCCCTTTCCCAATAAATATCCGATGCAATACCCGCATCACGTTAGTGTCTAAAATAGGCGCATCTTTATTAAAGGCAAATGATCTGATGGCCCCTGCGGTATACCGACCAATGCCCTTGAGAGAAAGGAGCTCTTCTGCCTTACTGGGAATAGCTCCGCCATAACGCTCAACCGCCTCACAAGCAATGCCATGAAGACGGTATGGTCGGATATTGTACCCGAGGGGATACCACGTCCTGCGAATATCATCCGGGTGAGCTACAGCTAGATCCTGCAAAGTGGGATATCTCCCTAGAAACTCATGGAATTTAGGAATAACCCGATCCACCTGTGTCTGTTGCAACATGACCTCAGAAACCAGAATCTTATACGGATCGGTAGTTCTCCTCCACGGAAGATCCCGACCGAATTCCCGATACCATGCCAGAAGGCGTTTCCGAAATTGTGTTTTTTTTGATTTTGGAATGCCCTGAATGGCCTCAGCATTGGGGCTAGATCTTTTTTTACTCTGATTTTTTTTTATCTTCGCCATCAACCAGAATTTTTCAAGTTTTGATTCGAGCCCAAACAGGTCAGAAGGTCACCACATTCGGAATACATTTTACATTTCTACACTACGCAAATTAAAAAATTAAACTAAAACATCATTTTATTCTAACAGGCAATAAATTATCATCCAACACATGAGTTTTCATGAAACAGGATATCATCACATAAATTTTTCTAGACAGACGGCTCTAAGATCGGGTAATGTCCCACTTCATTAATCAGGATCGCTTCATTCCCTTTCATGTGCTCCTACTTTTCATTTTCCAGCCTTTATAACAGATACCTAAAAATCAACGATTGCCCTTGATTTCTTTTAACTTGCACTAATCCGCCATCATTCAGGAATCCCGGGTCTTTGTCCAACTATGCGGACGAATTCCGGACCAGGAACTTTCCCTCTCCTACCCCCTCTCGGGGGAACATTCAGATATTCTTCCGTTCCTAATTTTTTCCCATTTTCATTCCGTGCATCCCAGTCCCTATCGTCTTTGACGTTTAGGGATATGTTTAATGTTCAACATTATATTTCTCTCAACCAACAAACAGGAGGTTTCTTATGCTCCCACACACAATCCCACTTTCCCAATTTTATCCAAGTGGAGCCACAGAGATTCAAAAACTTGTCCAAAACACGGCTGAACTCATTACGGGATTCTCAAAAAAAGGAGGACCCGACCGAACAGACTATCCTTTGCTAAACACTCTCCTTCAACAGTTTTCTCGAGAAAATATACACAAGATCTTTTCCCCTGATCAATTAGGATTGATTCGAGGAGCCTTTGGAGAAGCCCTTTCGCCCGCAACCATTCAGGGTTGGGCATACCATAAACCGTTAGGATATGCAGGCGATTATCAAATTATTGAAAAAATATACAATTACTATACATCTTCGGACCCGCATTTATCGAAGTGGGACGAATTTTTTCATACCCAAAAAGCACCCAAGGCAGTCCGAAACCGATTATCATTTTTCCTTGACCAATTATGGAAAACCAAAATGGAAACCCCGTCAACCAGCCAGATTCTCAACTTAGCCTCTGGTCCTGGACGGGACATGTATGAAGCTCTCAAGGTTCTTGGGACATCAAAACTCGAGATTGATTGCGTTGATCAGGACGCAAATGCCATTCATTATGCCAAGAATCTATGCCGTGACTTTTTTTCTCATATTCAGTTTACGCACAAAAATGTGTTTCGTTTTTCACCGACTAAATCCTACCACCTTATTTGGTCGGCCGGATTATTTGATTATTTCAATGATAATATCTTCAAGCGCACTTTAAAAAAGTTTTTTACTTTTCTGAAACCAAAAGGAAAGATAGTGATTGGAAATTTCAACACTGAGAATCCCAGTCGCGGTTATATGGAACTTTTTAAATGGGATTTATTTCATCGCAACAAACTTCACCTTCATATGCTGGCGCAGGAATGCGGATTTACAGAAAATCAAATCCGTATTGAACAAGAACCTGAAGGGGTCAACCTATTTTTGGTTATCACAAAGAATTAAACAGGAACGAAGGGCCTCTCCTTCCCTACAGCTGAACGATGCGAATGGCCTATTTTGGACAGTAACAATAGAAAAGGGGGAATCCATTACCATATGGATTCCCCACGTTTAGAAGAACACATATTCAAATGCCAAGACACCCCACCCAGAGCCTATGATGTCGTCTACTCTAAAACCGAATGAAGTACAACACTGAGATCTACAAGGTTGAAAGGCTTTGCAACTCTCCCCTTGAAACCATAATCCTGATAATTGGCAAGGACAGGGTCATTTGAATAACCACTCACCACAATAGCTTTGACTTTGGGGTCTATAGTTAATAGCCGACTGATGACTTCTTTCCCTCCTACCCCCCCTGGAATGGTTAAATCCAGAATGACGGCGGAAAAAGGAGAACCCATTTCTCTTGCCTCACAAAAATTCCTCAAGGCTTCGTCTCCGTCTTTGGCTGTTTGGTAGCTGTATCCACAGGTTTCTACCATCTCCCCAAGAACTTTTCGAATTTGGATTTCATCATCCATGATCAGAATTTTGCCTTGCCCTACTTTCACTCTTCGCTCCGGCACTTCTTGAGGCATTTCTTGAAAAGAGATAGCCGGAAGAAATAAAGAAAAGGTACTACCTTCCCCGAGTACGGACTTCACGGCCAACACACCTCCATGATTTCTCACAATGGAGTAGGACGTTGCAAGACCTAACCCTGACCCCGTGGACTTTGTCGTAAAATAGGGATCAAATATTTTTTCTAGATTGTCCTTTGAAATTCCAATCCCATTGTCAATGAAGCAGATTTCAACCCAATCCTGAGCTGACGGAGGTATTGGTCCTAGACCCGATAGTTCAATCCCATCCCCTGTAACATTGTGAGCTTGAATGATACATTCCCCACCCGCTTCCATCGCCTGCCTCGCATTGATCACAAGATTATGAATTACCTGGCAAATTTGGCCTGCATCGATAGTGACTGGCCACAAATCATCCGAAATGTTAAAGATCGGACGGACATTAGATCCCGCGAGCACCAAACGGACATTTTCATGCAATATCTCCTTTAAGGAAACCGTCTTTTTCACTGGGGCCCCACCCTTAGAAAAAGTTAGGAGTTGCCTCGCAATTTCTTGTGCTCTTAACGAGGCATGTTCGGCCTCAGAAATCCGATCAAGGAGCGGATTAGATGAGTCCAATGTGTATTTCGCCAAAGACAGTTGACCTAAAATAGCCGTAAGCAGGTTATTAAAGTCATGGGCAAGCCCTCCAGCCAAGAGTCCAAGTGATTCGAGCTTTGCCCCCCTCAACCTCTCTTCCTCCCATTTTTTTCTTTCCGTCACATCCTGAGCAAGCCCAATGACCCGGTATACCTTCCCTAATGAATCCTTCACCGGAAATGTTCGGTTATGAATCCAGCGTAGCTCCTGATGACGAGTGACGATTCGATACTCAAGATCAAGGCCTTTTGCATCTATTCTCCTCAAAAACAAATCTTCTACCTTGGCTTGATCTTCCTTTAATACAAAGCGTAACCAATCGAAGTGGTTATACATGAGTTTTTGGGGATCCCCGCCCCAAAGTCGTTTGTACGCAGGACTCACATAGACTATTTGCTGTACGTCTACATCCCAGATCCAAAACACACTATCCACAGTTTCGGCCAATTGGCGAAATTTTTCATCACTGTCTCTAAAAGCCAACTCAGCCATTCGAATATCTGTCACATCACGACAAATCAACAAAACAGTTAAAATCTGTCCACCAATCGTTGGCTCGGGGCAAAATCGAATCTCAAAATTTTTCAGTCCCTGTCGAGTAGGATGCGAAATCTCCAGAGATTCGGACATGCCATTTTTACAAACCAATTGTATTTTCTCCTCAAAAATACCTGCGACCTTTTGAGAAACCCCCAATTCGATGATTTCCTTACCCAAATACTTTTCCGGGGGAAATGGGTCATCGCTATCCCACCACCGATTTAAATACATCACACGATTTCTGCGATCAATTCGTCCAATAATATCGGGAAGATTGCCGGTCAAGGATTGAAGCTCTCGATCCCACCGCTGTATTTCCTCTTTAATATGTTGGTGATCAGGGATTTCGATTAACGCGCCATGGCAAATCATTTCATTTTGGGTGTCCCCTTGAGACATCACACTATTTTCTTGAACCCAAACCACACGAGTCCCTTCACCGAGCATCCGATACTCTAATCGAATGGTGGCCGGCAAATGGGTGTGTTTCTCCCAAGCTCTCAAAAACATATTCCGGTCTTCAGGATGAATTCGACAAAAAAACGCTTTAGGATCTTGGATTAGTTGCTCCGGAGTTAGGCTTAGCAGGGAATATATGAACGGACTCACAAACTCAAATTGCCGATCAATTCCCTGTTGAATGCACTGATAGACAACCAATGGTACATGGTCAAAAACGGAACGTTCATTTTGAGAGAAGCTTTTCATAAAGGAAGAATGACGCAATTGGACCACCAATGGTCTGACTCAGAGGGAGTCAGCATCCAACAACCAGGATTCTACCAGTTTTGTTCTACGGAAAAAGATGGCCAGCCTCTGGGGTTACCTTCACTTGCTTAAGAGGAATGGCGGGGTTACGAAAGGAAGTCAAGGAAAACTCTTTGTCATCGGGTAGACTGATGGGCAGTTGGATTTGAAATCCAAGAATGCCACGCCTATTGGTCAAAAGCTGAAAACGTCCAGAATGACGTTGAATAATGTGATGAGCCAGGATTAACCCTTGGGTAGCGGAAGGATCAGGCTCATCAATTAACCAAGTATCAAAGTCCCATTCCTCTATTGAAACCAGTTCAGAATACATCGACGTTTTTTCAGCTTTCCACCACACCGCAATTTGAAGCCAATTTTGCCCCAAAACCTGTCGATCCGATTCTGTTTCAATTCGCAAAGTTCCGGACAAATGAGAGGGATCCTTTAAAAGAAATAACAGCCCGTTGAAAATGGCCTGCATGAGCCCTTGGCGATCTACAGAGACCATCGGTACATCGGGACTAAATATCTTCTCAATCATCGTTTTATAGTAAGCAGGATTGCTTGCGACAAACAAAAGACAGGAATCAATGATCTCGTGAATATGGGCTTTTGCATTCAATGATCCCGATATGGGTTTGACATATTCTCTGATCTCTTTTGTCAACGCCTCTATTTTTGCAAGATCTTCTCCCACTATACGATGTAGCCTATCCATAAATTCCCCGTCATGACGCCGCAATTCAGCTACTTGAACAAACGCTTTAATTGAGACTAACGGACTATGAAGTTCTTGAGTCAATCCATTCGCCATGGCTTCGAGAGACCGTAGACGATCCACCTGGCAAAGTAAATTTTGGGATCGGTGAATTTCTTCTCGCAAAATGGCATTTTCTAAAGCTAAGGCAGATTCCTGAATGATCGTATTCCAAAAGGTTTTCCCACCCATTGTTCGAATAGCTTCACTGGACGTAGGGCCAAGAGCCAAAACACCCAATAATTGGTTATTCCCAAAGATTGGATAGAACAACTCTAATCCGGCATTTTCTAATATTTCAGCTATGCGCCTCTCACCGTCATTTGCGTCTAAACTTTTTAAATCCCCAATGGATACCTTTGCCTGCGTAAATAGCAATAATTGTGGCAGATTATCGGAGATTGCCCATCCGTTCTGGATAACAGGATGATCAGGAGAAAACCCAAAATTTGAAACTGCCCGATACCGATTTTCTTCAACATGCAAAACAAAGATTGCAGCCTTCGATGCTCCCGCACTTCTTCCTACCGTTTCCAGAATGGCCTGTCCCAAATCATGTACATTGTGCATGCTAGCAACTTTGGATGAGAATTTGGAGAGGGCGTGAGTCCTCAATTCCCTACCTTTGAGTATGGTTCTCGCGACCGCGCCTTTCGTTCCCACTTTCATCTGATAAACTCCCACAACCGTCAGGAGATGCAGGAGAAGTTGCACGACGGAAAACCTGACATTTATGACCCCAAGGAGGGATTTCTGCGCCAGTAGGAGCATTGGGTACACAGGTTGTGACACAAACAATAAAATAGCAAAATAAGATAATCCCTTTTCAACGTAGACTGAAAATTCCAACCAGTGAAAACGCAACAAGGTATAGGCTACGATTGAAATATAAACCGCAAAACCAATGGTACCGTAGGGTAATATTTCAATCCCATACCACAGGGGATAATTCGTGGCCCCACCTATGTATCCGATTCCAGAGCCTACGAGGAGATACAAAAATTGCCTTCGACGCAATCCTTTTTCCTTCACATAGGCTTGAAGAAGAAGAAGATGCGCAAAGATTACAAGACCCACCCACCAAATCAAACAAAAATGAAAAACCAAACCAGGCACACCCCAAAACGGAAAGATAGAAATTGGGCGGACACCTTGAATGAAGAAAGGCGTAAAATCGGCAAGAAGGAATACCCCACCCACAAGGTAATTCAATTTAATAGTCGTTCTATAAACATTCTCCTTCCGAAGTAAATACAACACATGATGCAGAAACGTAATGGGAATAAAAATAGCGCCGGCCATTAAAATCCGGAGATTGAGGAGGGCAAAAAATTCGGATTCAGTGACTTGCCAGGCAAAGTACCCAAAACTCCACAAAGCAGTGGTAATTCCAAATAAACCAAACGTCCAATGCCTGGGATCCTTTGGAGCGCGGAAGTAGACAAAGGACGCCAACCCGCTAGCGGCTAGTCCATTCAACAATCCACTAATGGCAAAAAATTCCACGGGTTTCGTGTTATTGACGAAGGAAGGTTGACCGACGCATCCACACCTGAAAAGAATTCATCATGTCAAAAAAGGCCGCACCAGCCTTGCGGGGTTTACTTTGATTTTAAACCGTAACCTGAATGGCTAAAATGGTCAAGTATTCGCCATTCTGATTTTCAGCGGGTTCCCAAGGAACAACTTTCGAATCGTGAAGGATGCCCAGGGGGTTTGATGCCTAACCATTGGCCCCATTCGGGTTTTTAGAATCCCCCCTCCTAACCTCCGTCGATTGGAAAAAGCCATGAGATGTTTGGCCGTAAATTCGCATTCGGCAGGGTTGTGAAAAATTGAGTGACGGGTGTGTTATTAGGGATGCAAGAGGTCATATGAAGACAGTTGAATCAAACTTGAAAGGGTCTGTGGATGAGGAAGGATATTTATAGAACGATCAATTAAGACGGCATGAAGACCAGCTTGTTGAGCCCCCTCGAAATCCTCAATAGGGTGGTCTCCCACATGAAGTGCTTCTTGTGGGATTACCATATGCTCATCGAGTGCATGAGTAAAAATATTTTTGGCCGGTTTGGCAGCTCCGACCAAACTGGAAATTGTCACAGAATCAAAAAACGTATTGAGACCAAGCCCACGCGAAACCTCAAAGAACCGACTATCAAAATTGGAAATAATTCCGAGTTCAAAGCCTTGCCCCTTCAGCTCAGCTAATATGTCGAGTGTTTCAGGAAACAACTCCCAATGGGTAGGCTTCCCAAACGCCTCGAATACTTCATCAAAAAAATCGTCAAATCCTTCGAACATCCCTACCCGATAAAAAACAGCATGCACAACGTCAAACCACCACAGCCGCTCGCACTGTTTGAGTTTTTCAGGCCGCTCCACAGAGAAAATCGGAAGGGGCATGTCTTTCATGGTTTGCTTGAAAGCGGCATTCAATGCCTGCTGAGTGCGTTCGGTGACCGGGACCCCGTATTTTTTGGCATACGTTAAATAGACTTCCCCTACCGATCCTTTCACATCGAATAAGGTCCCGACGGCATCAAAAAAAATAACTTTTATGGTGGAGGAACTCATGCAATACAATGAGGTGAGAAAAGAATCGAGGGCTGAGAAACCGTTAACCTGGCCTCTCCCAAAAATGGCTCGGTGGATTCAATAAAAGACCCCCGCCGATAGATGGCGGGGTACTCGACGGAAGATGTCTCTCACACTTTCAATCGGTAACCTATCTAGCCAGCTAATGGGAATAGAAAGGTCAATCAAACGAAAACCATAAGGGAGGAAATTCAAGGAGAGAAATGCGGCTCTATGGAATAAGGCCAAGGCATCAAAAATCATGCTCTTATTTCTTTTTGCCCTTTTCGCGGCGGGCAACTTCTAACCCCTTTACCCGCTGTTGATTTTTTCGATGTTTTCTTCGCAAATCACGATCTTTTTGCCGACCACGTGGCATGGGTGATTCTCCTGAGTGAATTTGAAAATGTTTGAATTTAAGGAATGCCATTTTTACCATAGGCATCCTAGGAGGAACAAGAGGTCGTATTGCAGGGCTGTAGGGCCCATGATAACATCGGAGACTTTTTTGCCAATTCTGAAATATCCTATTAATTAAAGAAATATGCCATCTTCACAGTTAGAAAAAACATACAATCCCAGCCAAGTCGAGCAACGCTGGGGATCTTATTGGATGGAGCACAAACTCTTTCAGCCTGACCCCGCAAACCTTTCTCAATCATTTTGCCTGGTCATTCCCCCTCCCAATGTCACCGGATCCCTCCACATCGGTCATGCCCTCAATACGACCATCCAGGACATTATCGTTCGATGGCGACGTATGCAGGGACTAAAGGCTCTTTGGGTTCCTGGGACAGACCATGCGGGAATTGCCACGCAAAATGTAGTCGAACGGCAACTCACCCAGGAAGGTCAGTCACGAGAACACCTAGGGCGCTCAGCCTTCATCGACCGGGTCTGGAAGTGGAGACATCAATCAGGAGACACTATTATCGACCAATTAAAACAGTTAGGAGCCTCCTGCGATTGGTCTCGTCTCCGGTTTACCATGGACGAAGGACTTTCCCGGGCGGTTCGGGAAGTGTTTGTCCGCCTTTACGAAGAAGGTCTCATATACCGAGGGGAACGTTTAATAAATTGGTGTCCGCGGTGCTTGACAGCGCTGTCTGACATTGAAGTCGAGCACGAACCCATCAAAGGCAAGCTCTATCACATTCAATATTTCCTCGCCGACGATCCAACACAATCTCTCAAGGTGGCCACAACAAGACCAGAAACCGTTCTGGGAGATACCGCGGTGGCTGTCCACCCTGAGGATCCTCGCTACCAACAGTACATTGGCAAAGAAGTTCGCGTCCCTTTGACGACACGAACCATTCCCATTTTAGCTGATCCGATATTAGTTGACCGGGAATTTGGAACCGGAGCCGTCAAGATTACGCCTGCGCACGACTTTAATGACTTTGAAGCAGGCGAGAGACACGGTCTTCCACGCCTGGCCATACTCGATTTCCAAGCTCGAATGAGCCCATCAGGACTTCAAGAAGCCCAAGCAGACTCCAGACTTCAAACTATACTCAACCTCAAGTCGGTCCAGGAAGCCCGGGCAATAGTGATAGAAGCCCTCGAGAAGCACGAACTTCTCTTAAAAATTGAAGACCACGCCATGGCCGTCGGGAAATGTTATCGATGCAAAACGGTTGTCGAACCCTATCTTTCACCGCAATGGTTCGTCAAAATCCAACCTTTGGCAACTCCTGCCATCCAAGCGGTTGAAACCGGACACATTCGAATTATTCCCGATGGATGGAAAAACAATTATCTGGGCTGGATGCGCCAGATCAAAGATTGGTGCATTTCTCGCCAAATCTGGTGGGGACACCAAATTCCCGCCTGGTACTGTCCAACCTGCGACAAGGACAAGTTACTCGAAACTAGCCAGATGGGCGGGGTCCCTGGCGACAAGGGGATTTCTTCCGACCCCCTCACAATAAGCTGCTTAATCACTTCTGATGCCCAACCCATCGTATCGAGGACTCCACCACAATCCTGTCCAAGATGCGGCGAGACCAACCTTTTTCAAGACCCTGATGTATTGGACACCTGGTTTTCATCGGCTCTCTGGCCCTTTTCTACCCTCGGGTGGCCGGAAAACACAGAAGACTTCAAATCATTTTACCCAACGGCAACGCTCGTCACCGGATTGGACATTCTCTTCTTTTGGGTTGCCAGAATGATCATGATGGGCCTGAAATTTACGGGGCAAGCCCCATTCCGCGAGGTGTACATTCATGCCCTGGTTCGGGACGCCGAGGGTCAGAAAATGAGCAAATCAAAAGGCAATGTGATTGATCCCCTAACCAAAATGCAACAATATGGAACGGATGCCCTGAGATTTACCCTGGCCTCAATGGCCTCTCCTGGACGGGACATTAAACTGGCCGAAGAACGCATTGAAGGATATCGAAATTTTGTCACCAAACTCTGGAATGCCGCACGGTTTATTCATCTTTATGCGGACGGTCCACGGGCATCACACGCAGCAGAGCTCCGACCTTTTCCGGATCGCTGGATTCTCAGCCGACTGAACCATACGATCCGTGAAGTGACCAAAGCCTTTGAGGGCTATCGCTTTGACCAAGCCGCCTCCGCCCTCTATCAATTTTTATGGCATGAATATTGTGATTGGTTCTTGGAACTCTCCAAACCTTGCCTCCAACAGGAGAACCATCCTGATGCGCCTGCCACACGCCAGACTCTCTTGGAATCATTTGAAATCATCCAACGGCTGTTACACCCCGTGATGCCGTTTATTACCGAAGAAATCTGGCAATCCTTCCCGCACGACGGGCCATCAATCATGACGCAACCCTTTCCCAATGAAAAGCCGGAATGGATCAATGCTGAAGCCGAACAGACTTTTTTGCTTCTCCAAGCGTTTGTTAACACGGCGAGAACCGGCCGAGCCCTCCTGAATATTTCCTCCGCTCAATCCCCTTCGATCTACGGAGCGAGCAGCCAGGCCAATGACACAGCCCTTCTGACCTTTCTTTCGCCCTATATCGAGTCAATTCTGCGCTCATCGGTTATCACAGACAAGGGCATTCCACCTCTCCGCACATTACAATTGCCTTCTGGTCATTTCAGCACTGTTGGAATCCCCGTTCCCAATGAAATTGACCTCCAGGGAGTTGTCAAAAAAATTCAGAAACAAATTGGAGAAAAAGAAAAAGAAGTGCAGCGCCTTGGCAGTCGGTTATCCTCTCCTGAATTCAGGGAGAAAGCGGAGCCTTCCGTGATCCAAGAATCAGAAGCCCGCCGCACCAAGCTGATCGATGAGTTGGCAATTCTGAATATGACCGAGCAACAACTGGTTTCCATGACGACCTGATGGGTATGCCTTCTCTCGCGGCCCCTCCTCCTCTTTTCTCCATGCGGCGCGTAATCACCGCTGCGCTGGAGGAAGACCTTGTTTACGGAGACCTGACCTCGACTCTGCTCATTCCACCAACCCTGTTAATTCGAGCCGACATCATTGCAAAAGGCCACATGATCGTGGCAGGCGTAACCCTTGCCAGGGAGGTGTTTCAAGCAATCGATTCAACTGTCGCACTCACCGCGCATTGCAGCGATGGAACTAGGGTGCGCCCGGCCACCACCATCCTCACCATGAAAGGGAAAGCGCAGTCGCTCCTTCAAGGAGAACGAATCGCACTGAATTTCCTCCAGCGGCTTTCGGGAATCAGCACCCTCACTCATCAGTTTTGTGAGGCTGTCCGCGACTATCCCGTCGCAATAGTAGACACCAGAAAAACGACTCCAGGACTTCGGGCATTAGAAAAATGGGCTGTCCGTCTTGGCGGCGGAAAAAATCACCGATTTTCCCTCCACGATGGCATACTCATTAAAGATAATCACCTGCTAATCATGGCATCTCAACGTATGAACATCACACAAACCTGTCTCCTGGCCAGACAACATGCTCCGCATGGCCTTCGAATTTGCGTGGAAGTCGAAACGGTTGCTCAGGTCCGACAGGCATTGAAGGGAAAAGCTGATGTCCTTTTACTGGATAATATGACCCCCGATCATGTTAAACAGGCCATAGACATCATTCAAAGGCAGGCCTTGGTGGAAGTATCAGGAGGCATAACATTGAATAATGTTCGAGATATGGCAGAAGCGGGACCGGATTTCATCTCGATTGGAGCGCTCACACATTCCGCCCCATCCACGGACCTTTCCATGGAGATCGTTCCTCTCCGAACAAAAAGACGTCCCCAAAAGCACCAACCATGAGACCGGTTTTCCTCTAACCCCTGACTTATCAGTGGTATCCTCCACAAAACTAGCTGCCCTTCTCCCCTCAAAAAAAATTGGCGAGACTCTTTATGTTTTTGACGATTTAGCCTCAACCAATGCATTTGCCATGGAAAGAGCCAAGAACCAAGCACTTTCTGGAACCGTTATTCTGGCCGACAGACAAACCGCAGGACGAGGTCGTTTAGATCGGTCCTGGTTTTCTCCAGGGAAGTCCAATATTTACGGGTCTCTCCTTTTTATTCAGGAGACACCCATTCAATATTTAGGGTGGGTTCCCCTCATGGCCGGGATGGCCATCGCCGAGGCACTCGAACAACAGACAGGGATTCATATCGATCTTAAGTGGCCTAATGACTTAATTATCGGAGGACGGAAATTGGGAGGCGTTTTATGTGACTCCTTTCGGAATCCAAGGCACCATTCCTGTGTGGTAATCGGATTTGGGATTAACGTTAATCTCTCTCAATCGGAATTCCCAATAGAACTTCAAACCAGTGCGACTTCTCTACAGATCCATTGTCATTGCGCTGTGGACAGAGAAGAGCTCATCATGAAGATGATCACATCCTTGGAAAAAAATTGGGAAAACCTGAGGTCCAGCGGGCCTCCGTCTTATATTAGAGAATACACACGTTGGTGTGTCACCATTGGACAAACGATTCAGGTTCAGTTTCCTGATAGGAGCCAACTACAGGGGCGGGCTCATTCCGTAGGAGAACATGGCCAACTTCGAGTCATTCCCTCCCCTTCCGACTCAAACAATCAATCAGGAAGAATCCGAGATATTCATTCCGGCGAAATCCTTCATGTTCGCACAACCGCCGAACAATGACCCATCTCTGAAGAAAGGCTTAAAAGGAGGGACCCATTTTTATGCTTCTAGCCATTGACATTGGGAACTCACATATTGTCTGTGGAGTTTTTCACAACAGCACTCTGATCTCACATTGGCGCTTATCCACCGACCATTCCAAGACTCCTGATGAATATAGTATTGTTCTTGGCTCCCTCCTGCAATCTCATAAAATCCAGCCAGAAGATATTTTAGGTTGTATTGTCACTAGTGTGGTCCCCCCTCTCACACACATATTCGACTTGTTGGCCCAATCGTTAATTGGACAACAACCTCTTATCATCACCAGTGCATGTCCTCATGGCCTGATTCTCCGATACAGTAATCCCGAGGAAATTGGGACAGACCGTCTCGTCAATGCGGTTGCGGCATTTGCCAGCTATAGGCGTTGTGTGATTATTGTAGATTTTGGGACCGCAACCACATTTTGTATCGTCACTCAAGAAGGCGAGTACCTAGGTGGAACCATTGCCCCTGGCCTAAAAAGCGCAGCAGATACGCTACACACAAAAACCGCAAAGCTTCCAAAAGTTGACCTGGTTATTCCGGCATCCGTGATTGGCAAAGACACGACCTCCAGCATGCAGGCAGGAATCATGTATGGATATGCCGGTTTGGTTGATGAAATCGTAAGGAGAATTCAACAGGAAATCGGAGAATTCCCGGTTGTCATTGCGACAGGTGGATTGGCTCAAACAATTGTTCCAATTTCGCACACTATTCAGGAGGTTAGACCAAACCTTACATTGGAAGGCTTAAAGCTCCTCTATGATCGCATGACTTCTTCCTGTGGATAACTCCGCTCCTGATTATTCACTCCTCTCCCTTTACTCAAAATCATAAGAAATTTAAGAGGATGGGTTGACTTGCCGGATGAAGTGACTATCTAAATTGCGACAAGCAATTTGAAATGTCCTCTTCTTACTGGTCATTCATGACGCAACAACCGGAAAAAGGTAAAACCATGTCCTCAACAGAGGAAACTACTGAAGAAGTGACTACAGAAGAAGTCAGTCCTCAAGAACAATCGACCGAGGACACCATAAAAAGTACTTCTGAAAATGGCGGAACGCCAGAAGAAGAACTCCAAATTTTCCAAGATAAATATTTGCGCTTGGCCGCAGAATTTGAAAACTACAAACGCCGATCTCAGCGGGATCAGAGCGATTCTATTCGGTTTGGCAATGAATCATTATTGAAAAATTTACTGCCCATTATTGATAACCTTGAGCGAGCCATTCAGTGCGCGAAAGATGCAGGAACCAGTGGCCCCTTACTGGAGGGAGTAGAGCTTACCCACAAACAATTTCTAGAAACCGTTGGAAAAGTTGGCGTTCGACAACTAAACACCACAGGGCACTCTTTTGATCCAGCTATTCATCAAGCCGTGACCCAGGTTGAATCTGAAAATATTGAGCCGAATACCGTTATCGAAGAATTTCAAAAAGGATATTTTTTACACGATCGCATTTTACGCCCGGCTATGGTAAGCGTAGCGAAAGAAAAATCAGAACTGACAGAACCTGGTTCGACTGAGGAATCCGGTGAAGAGGGAGGAATACACGTATGAGCAAAATTATTGGTATTGACTTAGGGACAACAAATTCATGCGTCGCAGTGATGAGTGGGGGAGACCCGACTGTCATTGCCAATTCAGAAGGGGGACGGACCACCCCTTCGGTTGTGGCTTTGACCGACAAAGACGAACGATTGGTCGGACAGATTGCGAAGCGGCAAGCCATAACCAACCCAGAAAACACTATTTATTCGGTGAAACGCCTGATGGGAAGAAAACATTCTTCTTCTGAGGTCAAAAATGCGGCAAACCGGCTTTCCTATAAAACAGCCGAAGGTGCTAATGGAGATGCCCACGTCATCATTCGAGGCAAAAGCTATAGTCCAGCAGAAGTTTCAGCCATGATCCTTCAAAAAATGAAGCAGACAGCTGAAGACTACTTAGGGGAAAAGGTGGTCGATGCTGTCATTACCGTCCCCGCTTATTTTGATGATAGCCAACGGCAGGCGACCAAGGACGCAGGTAAAATCGCAGGGTTAAATGTCTTGCGCATCATTAACGAGCCGACTGCGGCGTCACTCGCCTATGGACTCGACAAGAAAAAGGATGAACGCATCGCCGTTTACGATCTTGGTGGTGGCACCTTTGACGTTTCCATTCTAGAAATCGGAGAAGGTGTCTTTGAAGTCAAATCCACAAATGGTGATACTTTTCTGGGCGGAGACGATTTTGATCTTCGGGTCATGGACTGGTTGGTTGAAGAATTCAAAAAAGATCAAGGAATTGATTTACGGAAGGATCGAATGGCTCTTCAAAGACTGAAAGAAGCAGCCGAACGGGCAAAAATCGAGCTCTCCTCCTCTCAAGAAACTGAAGTCAATTTGCCCTTCATCACGGCGGATGCGAGCGGACCAAAACATTTGGTACTTAAGCTGACCAGGTCCAAATACGAGCAATTGGTGAATGATTTAATTGAGCGAACAATCGAACCTTGCAAAAAAGCCCTTGCCGATGCCGATCTGACCACCAGCGACATCAAAGAAATTGTCCTGGTGGGCGGGATGACTCGGATGCCAAAAGTGATTGAGCGAGTCAAGCAATTTTT
Source organism: Nitrospirales bacterium (assembly GCA_021604105.1). Classification (GTDB taxonomy): domain Bacteria; phylum Nitrospirota; class Nitrospiria; order Nitrospirales; family UBA8639; genus Nitrospira_E. The sequence continues at coordinate 61,912 of BQIW01000002.1, forward strand.
CGGCAAAGAACCGCACCGTGGCGTGAATCCTGATGAGGTCGTGGCAATCGGAGCGGCCATTCAAGGCGGAGTCCTCAAGGGGGATGTGAAGGATGTCTTGTTATTAGACGTTACCCCGCTTTCACTCGGCATCGAAACATTAGGGGGGATCTTCACGAAACTCATCGAACGCAATACCACCATACCCACAAAAAAGAGCCAAATTTTTTCAACCGCCGCGGACAACCAAACTGCCGTGACCATCCGGGTCTTCCAGGGTGAACGAGAAATGGCCAATGATAATAAACTATTGGGACAGTTTGATTTGGTAGGCCTTCCAATGGCACCCAGAGGTGTTCCGCAAGTTGAAGTCACTTTTGATATCGACGCTAACGGAATTGTGCATGTCTCAGCCAAAGATATGGCGACCCAAAAGGAACAGTCAATCAAAATCACGGCATCCAGCGGATTAAGCAAGGAAGAGGTTGAGCGTCTCGTTAAGGAAGCGCAAAGCCATACCGAAGAAGACAAAAAGAAGCGGGAATTGGTCGAAGTTAAGAATCAAGCCGATACCCTTATTTATAGTACCGAAAAGAATTTGAGTGAACATGGAGATAAGATTGAGGAATCTGAGAAATCCAACATCACGGGAGCCATTGACGCACTTCGTAAATCCATGGAGGAAACGGATATCGAAGCCATTAAAACCGCCATGCAAAACCTAACTACTGCCTCACATAAATTAGCAGAGGAAATGTACAAAAAGGCTTCTACCGATGCCTCTGCCAGCGGTTCTGGACCAGAAGACGGCCCTGGGACTACTGGCGGTGAAGGCGCCGGCAGTGAGGAAAAAGTTGTGGATGCAGAATTTGAGGAAGTTGATAAAGGCAAGAATTAAACACCTTTCGAACAGATGAATCTAGGCATACATTATTTCACCTTTGGAAAACGCTGATGGCACAAACCAAAAAACGAGATTATTATGAAATTCTCGGGGTGGATCGTAATGCCTCGGAAGATGAAATTAAAAAAGCCTTTAGAAAGCTGGCCAGACAACATCACCCAGACTTGCATGCCGATCCAATTCAGAAAAAAGCGGCTGAGGAAAAATTCAAGGAAGCTGGCGAAGCCTATGAAGTTCTAAGCGACTCGGACCGCCGAAAAAAATATGACATGTTTGGTCATGCCGCGGCTGGCCAAGGAGGAGCCGATGGGTTCGGGTTTGGAGGTGGCGGCTTTGGAGATATGTTTGGGGATATCTTTGAAGACTTTTTCGGTGGAGGCAGGGGACAAAATCGGGCTGAACAAGGCAATGATCTTCAATACAACCTAGAAATATCCTTTGAAGAAGCCATCAACGGCAAGGAAGCCAAACTCAAAATTCCTCGTTGGGAAGTCTGTGAAACCTGCCATGGGACCGGTGCGAAATCCAATCAGGCCGTTAAACCCTGTTCCGCATGCCGTGGGGCCGGGCAAATACGATTACAACAAGGCTTTTTCACCATTAATCGAACCTGTGGACAATGCCAAGGATCAGGTCAGGTTATTGCTGACCCATGCAAAACTTGTAGAGGGCAAAGACGGGTTCACAAGGAACGGCTCTTGGCAGTCACCATTCCTGCTGGAGTCGAAACCGGCATGAGACTTCGGCTTTCTCACGAGGGCGAACATGGTATGAATGGTGGTCCCCCTGGAGATTTGTATGTGGCCATTAATGTACGGCCTCATCCACACTTTCAACGGAAGGGCCAAGAGATACTCTATGACCTTCGTTTGGATTTTGTAACGGCCACCCTTGGGGGAAAAGTCGAGGTGCCTACTTTAAGTGGAACCACCATGGTGAAGATCCCTGCAGGGACCCAACATGATCAAATTCTCCGCCTCAAAGGGTTGGGCGCTCCTGGGCTTAAATCGCAAACTCGTGGCGATCAACTGATTCGGACTAAAATACAAATTCCTACCAAACTGACTCCCAAGCAACACGAACTCCTTTCTGCCTATGCTGAAGAGTGCGGAATATCTACGGACACGCAAGGAGAAGGCCTGTTCGATAAAGTTAAAAACATGTTTGATTAACCTGCCTCTTTTACTTCTCCCTATTCTCACGGAAAACAGATGCCAGTCTTTTTCATCCATTCAACCCAGGTTGAGGATGAAGTGGTCACAATTCCAGACCCCTTATTCAGGCACCTTTCAAAAAGCTTACGAATAAGACCGGGAGAAACGCTGACTCTTAATGATGAGCAAAATCGTCGATACCATACAACAATTCTTCAGATTACCAAAAAGGCTATCTACGCCTCAGTTCTAAGAATACAAGAATCCCCGCTCCCCTCCACTCCACGCATCACCTTGGCACAAGCACTTTTAAAAGGTGAGAAAATGTCCTGGGTCATCCAAAAAGCCACGGAACTTGGGGTCAATACGCTTGCACCACTGATTACAGAAAGAGTCATCCCCCGCGTGTCTCCAGCACACGCAACGACTTATCAGGAACGATGGGATCGCATTGCCTTGGAAGCGGCACAGCAAAGTGAGCGATGGAGCACCCCCAAGATACTTCCCATCCAAGCCTTTCAGGAGTTTCTACGGCAGGAAAATAAGGGTATCCAAATCATGCTGGCTGAGCGTCAAGATAAGACTTCACTCTCGGCAATAGACTTACCATCGGACAATCCAAATGGAATTACCGTGTTCATCGGCCCAGAGGGAGGTTGGACGAAAGAGGAACGACAGATGGCCAAAAATCTGAATGTTATTTTTGCTACATTAGGACAAGGAATCTTACGAGCAGAAACCGCTAGTTTGGCTTCGTTAGCCATTCTCCAGGCCAGACTCAACTATCTGTGAGGTCTAGGAAGCACCCAGCACTAGTGATGAGATGGCGAAGAATCTAAATGAATGATCGTCCCGTGATCTCCCACGGCAAACCCGTTAGAAAGATCAAGAAATGATTGAGCGTATAGGGTTTCAGAGTTTAGGGGCTCAATTTCCTGCCACGTAAAGCCAGCATCACGAGTCTCTAAAATCGTACCACGTTCACCAACAATCCGACCAATCATTGGATTTATAAACATAATATTCACCAAATCAGCGGGTTTAATGCATGGACTTCCACAGGATCGAGTATGATCAACCCATGCTTCCCCTCCATTCAATGTTTGGAACATGGTTCCCTGCGTCCCAATAACCCATCCAGCCACATTATCCGTAAACACAATATCAAAAAATGTGGCGGGATTATTGGTGGTCTGAAGCTTCCAAATCTTTCCCCCGTCATTAGTTGCCAAGATGACACCAAGTGCACCAACGGCCCAACCACGTTTTTCATTAAGAAAATGTACGCCAAAAAGGTCTGCTGTCGTCCCACTGACTTGATCAGCCCAGCTCTCCCCCCCGTCTTTAGTGTGTAAAATGACTCCACGAGAACCAACCACCCATCCATGATCTGCTGAAATAAAATCAACCGCGTAGAGCGTTCCGTTTGTCCCACTCTCCTGCGGAACCCATAGTTTCCCACCATTTACAGTATGCAATACTGTTCCGTTTTGCCCAAGAATCCATCCGTGCATCGGATCAGCAAAAGTCACCCCAGTTAATAAGGCATTAGTGCGGCGGGGGCTCGAATTCCATGTGGCTCCACCGTCCTCGGTATGCAGAATCGTCCCACCTGCTCCAACAATCCATCCCTTCATGGCATTCAGAAAATGGACACCAAGAAACGTTCCTTTGGTCGGACTTACTTGAAGAGAGAGAGCAGACGAAGGGGATTGAGAAAAGGTTGGCTGAGGGATCACAAAAAAGCCTATGCCTGCAAGGACTCCCAATACATACAGAGCTTTTACCATTCGATTCCACACAGGGCGATTTTTCATTAGATGATTGTTCCCAATTTTTCCAGAATGCATTACTGTGCTCGCCCTTTTTCATTCCAATAATCTTTGTCAGGAAGCCCTCTCTGTAAAATCGTAAATGGCCCCGCCACGATCGTAATATACTTTTTGGGCGTACAACATTCACCGGTATCGAGCATATCCCATGACCCCCGCTTCAAAATCAGTTCCCCTTTAGTGAGATCGGCGACAAAACCTTCGGGATTACCAAAACCAAAGGCCGGACGGCGAGGGACACGAATCTTAATTTCTGTATCGGTCCAGGATTCGACATGAGTTGCAACGCCATTTACCAGCACCTCACTGCGAGAAACATCTTGCCCTAGCTCGTAGATTTTCCAGTCATGAGCATACTGGTTAAGCGATAAGCGAGTCGCTTCTGAAATTTTGAGGAATTCACCGAATCCTTTTCCCGTGATAGTGACGACCTCATCCAAACCGGCTTCTTTGGGCGAATAGGAGTGAATCTCCGGCTGAACAACAGTAAAATTTCCGGCCTCTAGAGTCACAACCTCTTGTCGTTCACAACAGGTACCGTCAATTTTAGGAGTAGCTCCTCCACGTTTCACAATCACCGGTCCACTTTTAGCGCTGAAGGGCACCCAGACATCGATTTGTTCATCCAGCCAACGGTGAATGACAGCCGGCACTCCCCCAATTTCAACCCCGTTCCCTCCGGAAAGAAAATCAAAGGCATATGCAGTGCCCCCAGCTTCCGAATACACACCAAAATTTTTTCCCTTAATTGTCACGAGTGTCCCAATTGGTCCTTGAGGTGGGATCATTTCTGATATCTGACTAGTCAAAACGGTAAATGTTCCAATCTCGCGCTCCTTCCCTTCTCGATGGAGCATCAGTGAACCTGATTTGGCATTTAACGGCACATGGGCCACGATTGTTCGATCAGACCATTGCGCAATGATCGCAGGTTTTCCCCCAAAAAATATTCGTCCATCTTCAGGCCGGCTTTCCCCAAGATCCTGGCCGGAGAGTACGACCTTACTCCCGATTGGGCCTTCAGCAGGATCAAAGGCAATAGAAGGAATCACTGTGAGAGGGACAGCATTACTGACGGCATATTCGACAGGAGCACAACACGATCCATCCGGTAATGGGTCGCTTGACGCCAACCGCACTTCCACGTCCCCAGTCTTCGCATTGGCGGGAATGAGAGCCTCAATTTTGGTAGGACGCCACCGTCGTACCTCCGCGCGAATCCCATTGATTATCACTTGATTAACCCCAAACATGGTATTGGGGTCACGAGACCCGGCAGTATTGCCAAAATTTTCGCCGACAATCGTGAGCAAGGAACCCGCTTCGGCTTGCGAAGGATTCAAGCTTGTAATCCGGACGTTGGTAACGGAAAAATTTCCGGCTTCCTTTTTGGCCGATCCATTCATAACCATTACCGGACCGGAACGAGCCTGCAACGGAACCTTGACCAGAATGAAATCAGGTTCCCAGGACTGAATGAGCGCCGAGACACCTTGAAATTCCACTCGATTAGCTTGAGTATTTTGGAATTCGCCAAACCCTTCTCCACTGATTGTCACTGTCGTGCCGGGAGGACCATCGGAGGGGAACATTTCAGCATGGACCATGGATGAAAAAAGAAAAAATCCTAAGGCAACGCTCATGAGACTTCGAACTCGTTTCATAAGTAACAAACCTTGCTTATTGATTCTAAAAATGAATTAGGAATAAACAATGGACTTCTTCATTATATCAACCGGGAAGAGGAGCCAACCCAACTTCGTGGCTACCAACATAGGGGATGGAATCAAGCCAGAGCGGTTGTCAAAAAAGACTATATCAAGCCATCTTTTCTTGCGTCAATTTAGATGAACTCTACAGATAGAAAAGGTGAACATTCACAGCTTTTGGTATCACAATATTTCAGATAAGTTTTCCATTTATCCATTATCATTGAAGACCAACGAGTGAAGAAAAAAAGGGCCACACCATACATAAAGGACCTCAAGACATTTCAATGAAAATGCTCCGATATGAAAATACGTTAATGCTGGAAGCATCGCTGAAACATAAGCAGATATCGAATCATAGTAGCACTTGAAATCTTAATTGAATGGCTTCAGGACCAGGAAGAGGGAAGGCTTGCGAAAAGCAGAAGTGGATTTTGCGCACGCTGTAAGGGTGATTATGGAGTAAAGCCCGACTTGAGGGGGAGACACTGAACAATCAATTCAAGTTCAATCGGAGCATGAAGAGGTAATTCGAAAGCCCCAAGAGCCAATCTGGCATGACGCCCTGCGTCTCCAAACAGCTTGACCAACAAATCAGAAGCCCCGTTAATCACCGCAGGCTGCTCCACAAAACCCTCAGCGGACGCTACATGTCCCGTCAGACGAACCACCTGCTTGAGAGTCGCAAAATTGGCCGTCATCTCTTGGAGAATGGCTAATCCGTTAAGCATGGCTAATTGAGCAGCAGCAACCCCCTCCTCGACCGTCAATTCTCGCCCGAGTTTTCCAGGTTGCGCAATTATCCCGTCACAAAAAGGCAGCACACCGCTCACAAAGATAAAGTCTCCTGCCTGACGAGCTGGAACATATGACCCGACAGGGCAAGGAGCCACCGGCAACTTCAATCCCAGTCGGTTTAATATTTCATAAATCCCCATTCTGGATATTACACAATTACTCACTTACGAAGCACGTTTACTAATCGATCGTCGTTGGTAAAGGTCTACCGCCTTATTATGATCCGATAATGTCACCGAAAATTGATGACTCCCGTCGTTCCGTGCCACAAAATACACAAAATCGGTTTGCGTGGGATAGAGCGCAGCTTGAATTGCGGCCAAACCCGGATTGGCAATGGGCCCAGGAGGAAGTCCGCGTACCTTGTAGGTGTTGTAGGGACTATCTATCGACAGATCGGCCTTCCGAATATTTCCATCAAAAGATTCGAGGGCGTAAATGACAGTGGGATCGCTCTGCAAAGGAATACCCTGCCGGAGGCGGTTATGAAATACCCCGGAGACCAAGGGTCGTTCGGCTGCCAGTCCCGTTTCCTTTTCCACCACGGAGGCCAGAGTCAACACCTCTTGAAGAGTCATGCCCATGGCACGTGTCCGGTCTTTGAGCTCTGAAGTCATTACATTATGAAACCGGGTAACAAATGTGCGAATAATGGATTCTGGTGGAGTAAACCGAGAAAAATGGTAGGTGTCAGGAAAGAGATAACCCTCTAATGTTGGTGCCTGAACATTCAGGCTCTGAATAAATACCGGGTCTTGGCTTAATTGCAAAATATCCTGCTTAAGAGCAAGACGTTTTTGATCAAGGATGTCCGCAATTTGTGCCACGGTATAGCCTTCGGGAATGGTGATGGCATACTGATAGACTTCGCCTTTCACAAGCTTGTTCAGTATTTCGGTGGGTTGCATTCGCCCATCCAGTTCATATTCGCCAGGAATGATATTTCGATCGACACGCTGCACGCGCCCCAAAAGAGTAAAAAACCATTCAGATCCAATAAGATGATGCTGATCGAGAATATGGGAAACCTGCGTAAAAGGAGTACCTGGTGGAATTTCGACGCGGACAGGTTGAATAGAACCCATGGGCTGATTCATCCAAACGAAACCACCCATGCCCAGGACTACAACCGTTAAGAGACCTACGATTCTCCGGCGAACAAGGTTCACGTCACAACGTCCCCTCTCCCAATGCTCCCCCTTCGGTCCATGTGAGGGAACAGTTCAACCGCATCATCATGCTGAAAGAGGTTACTCCTCCTTCAACGCACCGATGTGTGAAGCAACATAGTCATATACGCTCTGCAATGCCTCATCTAATTTTTCTGGTTGATTCCCTCCCGCCTGAGCCATATCCGGTCGGCCACCTCCAGACCCCCCAACGAGTTGAGCCGCATGTTGAGCTACTTTTCCTGCAGGAATTTTATGAGTCTGTTCTTTAGCCACAATGACCAACAACGACACTTTTCCTTCCTTAACGGACCCCAATACCAAAAGGCCAGAGGACACTTTGTGGCGGACCTTATCGGAGACGGTTCGCAATTCCTGAATAGTCAGGCCATCGATCCGCTGGATAAGGATCGGGATCCCGCCTATGACTCGAATCGACGCTTCCCGACCAGCACCTTGCTGATCAAGCATTTTGTGTTTCACACGTTCTAATTCGCGTTCGGTATCACGAAGCGTTCCAACAAGTTTCTTGGCTTTTTCAACGACTTCATTTGGACCGGCTTTCAATACGGCAGCTAACTCTCTCCATTCGGCCTCCTGATGCTGAGTCTGAGCCACCGCCCCCTCGCCCGAAAGTGCCTCAATACGCCGGATCCCTGCCGCAATACCTCCTTCGGACACGATACGAAACAGACCGACATCTCCGGTTCGAGCACAATGTGTTCCGCCGCACAATTCCTGACTAAACGAACCCATTTCTACAACCCGAACCTGGTCACCATACTTATCACCAAAAAAAGCTAGGGCCCCTCGCCCAAGGGCATCCTGAATTCCCATTTCTTCAACCTTAACCGGCAGATTCCGACGAATTTGTTCGTTAACCAGCCCCTCGATTTCTTCAATATTTCTGGTGGTCAATCCTTTAAAATGGGAAAAATCAAACCTCAATCGATTTGGAGCAACCAGAGATCCATGTTGCTTCACATGAGGACCTAAAATTTCTCGCAATGCTGCATGAAGAAGATGAGTCGCCGTATGGTTTCGTGCCGTACTCTGCCGTAATTGACCCTGTACTGTGGCGGTAAGAACATCGCCAATCTGAACAGATCCTTCGATGACCTGGCCTTTGTGGAGCACCCACCCCTTCGCCAGCTTTGTTGTATCATGAACGACAATTCTTGCCGACGGCCCAACCAACGTCCCTTGATCCCCGACCTGTCCTCCCCCTTCCGGGTAAAATGGCGTGGTTTCCAAGACACACTCCACCGTCTCCCCTTGCTTGGCCTCCTTGACGACATGCTGGTCCTTCACCAGGGCAAGCAGCCGACCTCTGCCTTCTTGATGGGCATAACCCACAAATTGGGTCAAAGGAAACCGCTCGAGAGCTTGCACCAGCTCGCTTCGAGAATCTTCCTGGTTGAACCTCGCAGTTTTTCTGGCTCGATCACGTTGGGCCTCTAGTGCCTGTTGATAACCAACATGGTCGACGGCCAACCCTTCTTCTCGTGCGGCATCTTCTACCAAATCAAGTGGGAACCCGTAAGTATCATACAACTTAAAAACCGCTTCCCCTTCTAAAATTTGGCCCCCCTGTTGCTTGGCTTCCGTCAGGATTTGATTAAGAAGAGGCAAGGCCTGTTCTAAGGTTCCAATAAAACGGGTTTCCTCCCCCTGGACAATCTCGGAAACCATATCCTTCATTGAACGAAGATCCGGATAGACCGAATCCATGTGATCAACCACGGAGGATACGAGGTCATATAAAAATTCTTGCTCCATTCCCAATAATCGACCATGCCGTGAGGCTCGACGCATAATCCTTCGCAAGACATAGCCACGGCCCTCATTCGATGGCAACACCCCTTCAGTGATTAAAAAGGTCATCGCCCGCAGATGGTCCGCAATCACCCTCATCGACCGATCAGCCGTTGGAGAGGCACCATATCCCTGTCCTATGCTCTTCCCTATCCGTTCTAAAATAGGGCTGAACACATCGCTATCATAATTTGACGTGACCCCTTGAGTCACCGCTGCCAACCGCTCTAAACCCATTCCGGTATCAATACTGGGCCTGGGTAGAGGATTGAGCGTGCCACCAGGATCCCGATCAAATTGCATAAACACCAGATTCCAAATCTCGAGATATCGATCGCAGTCACACCCAACAGCGCAGGTCGACCGGCCACAACCGAATGCCTCACCCTGATCAATGAGGATTTCGCTACAAGGACCACAGGGACCGGTCTCTCCCATTTGCCAAAAATTGTCCGTTTCATCCAGACGAACAAGGCGACTCTCTGGAATACCCATTCGTGTATGCCATAGATCATAGGCTTCCTGATCCTCACGAAACACGGTCACCCACAATCGATCAGCCGGCAGCCCGGCAATCTGAGTGAGAAATTCCCACCCAAACGCAATTGCTTCCTCTTTAAAATAATCTCCAAAGGAAAAATTACCCAGCATTTCAAAAAACGTGTGATGGCGGCGGGTAAAACCTACATTCTCCAAATCATTATGTTTTCCCCCTGCCCGCATACATTTTTGAATGGAGACGGCACGGCTATACGGGCGGGACTCCTCACCCAGGAACACACCTTTAAATTGGTTCATGCCGGCGTTGGTAAACAGGAGAGTAGGATCTGCTTGCGGTATAAGCGGCCCGCTGGGCACGACCGTATGCCCACGGGTCGAAAAGTACCTCACAAACGCCTGCCGAAGTTCAAGTGAAGTTGCAATCATATCAATGGTGTTCGCTCAAGATAATTTTACCACCCAGCCGGGTCAGTCAGGATCCTCTGGTGATTACTTTGAATTAGAACTGACAGGCGGGGATGGTTCCTCTTTTTTTTGAGGCTCCCCGGAAAGGCCATAGCTGCTTCGTAATTGCATGTCAATGGCCTGGGCCATATCCGGATTACTTTTTAGAAAGGTTTTAACCGCTTCCCGGCCCTGCCCCAGGCGTTCTTCCTTATACGAATACCAGGCTCCGGCTTTATCTACGATTCGACGCTCAACCCCTAAATCTACTAATTCTCCGACTTTGGAAATCCCTTCGGCAAACATGACATCAAATTCGGCTTGCTTGAAGGGTGGGGCCATTTTATTTTTGACCACTTTCACCCGTACCCGGCTACCCATGACTTCCTGGCCCTCTTTAATCGATTCAATTCGGCGAATATCCAACCGCACTGAAGAATAAAATTTCAATGCGTTGCCCCCGGTCGTGGTCTCGGGATTACCAAACATCACCCCAATCTTCATACGAATCTGATTGATAAACACCACGGAAGCTTGGGATTTTGAAATCGCCCCGGTCAATTTTCGCAAGGCCTGGGACATCAATCTCGCCTGAAGGCCCATATGAGAATCTCCCATTTCCCCTTCAATTTCTGCACGAGGGACCAGGGCTGCAACAGAATCAACGACAATGATATCCAACGCCCCGCTTCGGACCAGCGTTTCGGCAATTTCCAGGGCCTGTTCGCCCGTGTCCGGCTGGGCAACCAGCAGATCATCGGTGTGTACACCAAGCTTTTTAGCATAGGCAATATCCAACGCATGCTCGGCATCGATAAAGGCTGCCGCCCCGCCGGCCTTCTGCGCTTCGGCAATGGCGTGCAGGCACAACGTGGTTTTTCCAGACGATTCCGGCCCAAACACCTCAATAATTCGACCTCGCGGCAACCCTCCGATTCCCAAGGCCATGTCAAGGCCGAGAGATCCCGTCGAAATGGCCGGAATATCGCGAACCACGTCCTCCGTCCCGAGTTTCATGATGGCCCCTTTGCCAAATTGCTTTTCAATCTGGGTCAGAGCTAAATCCAGGGCTCGTTTTTTTCCATCTTTTTGGGTCTCTTTTTGAGAAGCTACGCGTTCTGCCATTGGTTGTCCTTTTGTTCAATATTCCTGAGCATGCAAAGTGGCGGCTATCTTACCCCACACTCTATAACAGGTAAATGCCTAATTTAGATTGAAATATGCGATCCAGGCTCATTAAATGGGAGTGTTCTCAATGCTGTATATTCCGCACCGGATTGACTCACCTCACTGCGAAAAAGTGTGATCCGGTCAATATGGAGTATCCCAAGGGCCTGAGATTGCTCAAGAAAGCCGGATTGAGTCAGTGCACCACCCACCTGAGTATTGTTATGGTTGATCCTGGCCAGGGTCAAATGAGGGAAAAAGGGTTTGTCCTCAGGAGGAAAACCTAACGGTTCCAACGCACCTTCGATTCGTGAAACAAGAGTGAGCAAGGCAGGAATGTCCCCGGTACATCCGACCCACAGTATCCGTGGACGTCGTAGATGCGGAAAAACCCCCACCCCCTTGACCTCTAATGTGAAAGCCTGCTGACTTGTTCGAATAGGCTCAATGGCCGTCAAAATTTGTTCCACCATGGGAGCATCCACATATCCAAGAAATTTCAGTGTAAGATGAAGCGACTCAGGGGGAACCCAATTGATCTTTGGTAAGCCGTCTCGCAGCTGACATTGAAGTTCGACCACTTTCCGGAGCAAATCCAGGGAAAGTTCAACAGCCAGAAAGACACGCAGCTTCTTCTGTTTCACATATCGTTTCATTAGGCATATCGTCGGATCAAATCCAATACAGCCTGTGATGTCTTCAAGGTAATTTCCGCTCGATCTCCATGAAATTTCCAGCATTGACTCTGAGGCCCTTGCGGACCATCAATCGCTCCATACACCAGCCCCACCGGCTTGTTCGGCGTTCCTCCTCCAGGGCCCGCAATTCCTGTGACTCCAACTCCCACGTCGACTCGACTCCTCATTCTAATTCCGCTGGCCATGGCCATGGCTACCTGTGAACTCACAGCCCCATACCGGCGAAGCGTCGAGGCCGGAACTCCCACGAGTTCTCGTTTCGCTTCATTACTATAAGACACGACTCCCCGATTCATATAAAGTGAACTGCCAGGCACGCCAGTCAAACGATGGGCCACTAGTCCGCCGGTACAGGATTCGGCGACTGCAATGGTCCAGGAACGGGCTCGTAAGACTTCCCCGACAATTTCTTCCATGGTTCGGTCACCCTCCGCAAAGAGCCAGGGGCTTAAACAATCACGGATCTGATGGATCATGTAAGCCCGTTCCAGAAAGCCTGGGGATATTTTCTTCACAGAAGAGGGTCGGCCGTCGAATACCCAACAACTCACCGTCACCGTCACTCCCCTTGGCGAGGCCAGGATACCAAACTGAATTCCTCGATTATCCTTTAAAAAATGGTTCAATTGCTTTTGAATGTCAGTTTCGGGCAACCCAAAAGTTTGAAACGAATGATGCCAATAGTGCCTGTTGCTTTTAAAGAACTTCCGCAGGAGCGGCTGAACCTGAGAAACCATCATGACTTTGGCCTCACGAGGGACACCTGGCAATGCGATAATGACTGATTGCCCGCAACGCATCAAAAAACCGGGCGCCGTGCCGACACTATTCGTCAACATCCTGGCTCCGGAAGGAAGAAAAGCCTGCCTGGCCAATAGCGGTGTGACCGACCTTCCCAATCGTCGATAGCAAGCCTTAAGATTGTCAAAGGCTTTTTTTCGTTTGATCAGTGCACATTGAAGCGTCTCGGCAACAGCCTCACGGGTACAATCATCAAGTGTTGAACCGAGTCCACCCGTCAAAACGATTACATGAGCGTGCTTTAGCGCATCACGAAGGGCTTCTTGAATATCCCCTTTTTGGTCACCAACGGAGGTTTTTTTCCTAACTTCAATTCCACACTCAGCAAGATGATGTGCGACAAATACCGAATTACTATCGAGGCGTCCACCCAGAAGCAATTCTGAACCTACGGCAATGATGTCAGCGTGAAGGCACTTCATGTTCAAGAGACTCAGTCCAATTGCAGCAAACAGTGGTTCACTCGTCCCAATGATTCTTAGGGAATCGAAGCAAAATCTAGATCAAAGGTCACTTGGCCTCCGGTTCCTGGGAAGACTTTGACGGTGGTTTGAGCCAAGACATCAAAAACGTCATAGTTAAAGGATGCCACAATCTTTGCACGATACATGGGGGGGCTTTGGCTTGGGGTGAGCAGCGTCGCTCTGGCATCAAACCGAACACGATCAGGCTTGATCAACCGATCTCCCTGTTTAAGCAAAAGATAACTATCTTTGGCAAAACTTGGTGAATCCCCAAAAATTATCACCACGACTTGAAGGGACTTTTCATCCAGGACTCGCTGAATATCCTGGGATGAGAGACGTTCTCCTCGAAGAGCAAAATGACTGGACATCACCGCAATTCCATTTAATTTCGTCATAAGAAATCCATGGGCCTGAGGAACATCTTCAGAAGATATACCGAAATGCCAATACAGCCTATTGGGTGGAGTTCGGCTTCGCGCTCCCTCCTGACCATTTTTGATGGCTTCAAGAATTTGAGATTCTGAGGGATGGAGAACAATCCCCCACACCGGAGAGGAAACTACGATGACCAGGCACGCTCCAAAAAGCAATCCAAAACCGGCACTGTTTACCAAACCCAACAGAGACCCCACATGTTGGGAAAAAAATTGAAATAACAAGATATGATTCATTGGCTAAGACCTAAAAAGGTTCCTCCCCCCTCCAGGTTAAAGTCCTATTCATTACTCCTCCGTTTAAAAAGGATCTTCCCTGCTATCACACCACCTGCTCATTGACAATATTGCAGTAGCGATGTTAAGACCTATTTTTTTAAGTGATTAAAAAAACACGGGTTTTCTTTCCAGGGGAGGTATGATTATGGCTGGTGCCGAAGAGGCTGCCAAACAACAATTTGTCAATTTTGCTTTCTATAAAGTCGACCCTTTGTGGAGACGTCTTCCCAAAGAAGAACGAGACTCGGGTAAGCAGGAATTTGTCCGCGCAGCGGAGGAATATAGCGGCAAGGTCATCGTCGTGCCTTACACCACAACAGGCATACGAGGTGATTGTGACTTTATGTTGTGGCGCATTAGCTATGATCTCGAAATGTTTCAGGAAATGAGTTCAAAGCTTTTGGCTACAGGCTTAGGACGGTACCTTACCACGCCGTATTCCTATCTTTCCATGACGAAACGATCTATATACGTCGATCACCACGTGCATGAGGGCCAAGAAAGTCGCAGATTGAAAATTTCTCCTGGCCGTGCGAAATATATATTTATTTATCCATTTGAAAAAACCAGAGAGTGGTACCTGCTTACCAAAGCGGCCCGACAAGGCATGATGGATGAACATATTGCAATTGGGCACAAGTACCCCTCCGTCAAACTCAATACCACCTATTCATTTGGATTGGATGATCAAGAATTTGTGGTCGCATTTGAAACCGATTCTCCACAGGATTTTCTAGACCTCGTCATGGAGTTACGCTCTACCGAGGGCAGCCGGTATGTCAAACGTGATATTCCGATTTTTACCTGTATTATGAAAAGTGTCAAAGAAGTTGTAGAGACCCTGGGAGGGTAATCTCTCCCATTTCATTTTCGCAATGCACTTCAAAACAGCCCACAGACATTAAAATAAACCCCTCGACAGATACCCTTCAATTCAAGGGTATCTGTATGGGCTCCAATTTCCACGATAGTAGGGCACGCACGAAATGGTGCTCCTACCCAACAGATCGTACGAAAGATTTCAAAAGTCACAACAGCGGCATCGCTTGCCTTACCAATCCTCTCATCTGTATCACCCCCATTTCCTCTAGAAATGACATGAATTTCAGAAACTCTGGTTAACTCCATCAACGCACTTGCCCATTTTGACAGGTCTCAAAGAGGTATGTTATCAAGAAAACAAAGTCTAATTATCATTTAGGAGCGTCAGAAATGGAAGGGGAAAAAGACATTCTTTATGTGCGCCGCGACAAGGATGGTGCCGTGACGTTATATATTGACGAGGATTGGGCCGCCGAGCGGGGGGTCGATCCATCGCAATTAGTCAAAATTGAAATTCCCAGAGAACTGTATGCCAATGGAACGGTTCAGCAACTAAGAGAATACGCCGCCACAACCCTCGAATCTCTTGATAACGACACTCCTGAAAACTAAAGGTTGAAATACCAATCTCCTCCTTGCGCTCATAAAATATTATGTCTACAACGAATATTATCTCTACCACGCTACGCTTTGAACACATTGAATCAGCCATTCAGGCGCTTCCAACTCAAGGCCGGACCATGCTGCAACTTCTTTTGTTGCAGTACATGGATCTGAGCTCTGAGGCCATCGCCTATATGGTCAGCGATCAACCCGATTCCCGCTTCTTGGCAGGCAATCAGCCAAAAGGAAACCCGCTCTCTCTTGAAGCCGAAAGAAATATCATATCACGGGCGAATCAGTACAAAAATTACTACAGACAAAAACGCGAACGCCCAGGAATGCACATTGAATTCCTGACTCAAGCTTTAAAAAACCTTGATAAATCCATTCAGATCGCAGGGCGGTTACTCATTTCAGACTTTGGAGTGGACCAGAAGGCCTTGGATGATGCAAAAACCCAAGCACCCTCAACTCTACTTCGACAGGAACTCCGAAAATTACAACGTAGATGGGATAATCAGGAACTCTCTACAAAGGAGTATCAAATACAGCGACTGCTCCTAGAATATCAGGCCTTATTGAGACGACGTGGGATCTTCAGACGTCGACTGAAGTTTGCTCAAAATGATTTCATTGTTTCCGGCAATTCTCCTTTAAAGGATCACGAGGTTGCCCATGTCTGGGGAATCCCGTTAGGAAGTCTAGCTGCTAGAAAGGTTAAAGCCCTTCAACATTTTCTGACTGAATTACAAAAGCATCAGGAAAAACTTTCCACATCGAATGAGCCAGTACAACCAATCAACCTCTGGCAAGAAACTCTCGCCCTCTTATCCCAACGCCCCATTGAAAAATCAATGGTTGAATACGATGGTTTGGAAAAAACAGAAGAGGCCTTACTAGATAAATTGCGTGCATTCGTCGATGGAAGCATGTCAGAGCCTGAAGAATCAAAGTTCTGGACAAGTATTACCAAAGTGAATGATACGGAATTTTCGGGAACATGGAATTCCCATGCTCGTTCCATTTTAGCTTTCCAACGATTACATGCTCTGCTCAATGATATGGATTTTTCAGATGAAGGATTGGAAGAAAGCCTACGGGTCAAAATATACCCACAGCTCCCTGACGACCAACTGGCCCCTGAGTCTGAGGATAAACCTATTGAGCTTAGCGAAAAAGGATTAGGTGTGCTGAATTATTTTGTAGGAGAACAAGACGACAAACGAAGAGGATGAGTTTGGCTTCCAAAGGTGCACCTCATCCTTCTCTGCTATTTTTCATTCCCGGCAAGAGTCGTTTTCAAAACCTCGTCAGCCCAATCGGTGCTGAGAAAATACTCTTGGCGCACCACATGGGGTTCAAAACGACTGTTCAGGATTTGATCCCACTCCCCTCGTTCGTAAGACATCACGCATTTTAAAATTTCCCCTAAACATCCCTGCCCTTCGGTCAGAGCAAGATGAATTTCAGAAGCAAGAGGAAGATCTGCGACAAGTTGCTTCATCTCACAATCAAAGTAAGCATCCAATACAGAAAAGAGACCAACGGTAAAGCCCTGGCTGGTAGACTCTCCGTGCAACCGACTCAAACTTTGACACATTCGTCCCCGAATTAGGGCAATGCGCATGAGTTCGCTTGGTTTTCCGCCAGTATGAGCCAAAACCAGTAAGGAGGCCCATTGTCGCATACGTTCGGTACCTACCATCCCCACGGCTTGCCCAATGGAATTTACCACTCGAGGAAGGCCCACAGAAGCGGAGTTCACAAAACGAAGAAGCTTGAGGCTCAGTGACAAGTCGTTTTCAACTAACTCCTCAAGATCTTTAATTTGAATATCGGGATCTTGCAATTTGGCCAGTAATAGCACAATCGCCATGCGGTTACCGGAAAGCTTGACTCCCTCCATGATTTGCGGCTTACAGAAAAAGTATCCTTGAAAATATTCAAATCCCTTTTCATAACACAGCGTATACACTTCTTGATCTTCGACTTTTTCTGCAAGCAATCGAACTGGGTATTGTTTCAACAGATTAATTTGCTCAAAAAGCTGGTCACTCGTTAATGCCAATATATCCACTTTCACAAAATCAGCAACCTCTAATAATCCTCGATGAGAATCCCGAACGATAAAGTCATCCAGGGCAATTTTATAGCCAAGCTGCCTAGCCCTGGCAAGAGATTGGATGACAATGGGCGTAGGCTCAATGGATTCCAATACCTCAAGAACCACATTGTGTTTTGGCAGCACTTCATAATGTTGACTTAAAAAAAAGTTCGCTGTCAGATTGATGAACGCCTGACCTGTCCCAGCTATTTGGTCAATTCCCATCTCTAAAAACGTATTCACCATGACCCTGGCGGTGGCCTCATCCCCGTCAACGATTTGCGCACTATTGGCTTGACCATCCCGATACAGGAGTTCATATCCAAAAACTCCTCCATGACGATCAAAAATAGCCTGTCGCCCAACCAGAACGGATTCCTTGATGCTTGGAGCAGCCGTTGAAGTCATAAAAATATTCCAAGATAAATAAATAGCAGTTTGAGAATTTTCTCCACGATTACGAGGCCCTATAACGACGAAAAAAAGGTAACCCTAAATGAATCCTGAACACTACGACCAAGAATCCACCTAAAACTTGATCATTTTCAGAAAAAGAATTGTCCAAAGTTCTCCACCTATGGTATAGATCTTTTCGTTCCCGGTGAAATACGGCGGTGTAGCTCAGGTGGTAGAGCAGCGGACTCATAAGCCGCGGGCCGGGGGTTCAAATCCCTCCACCGCCACCATGCTTCTTCCTTCGCCTTCCGGATCCCAGAAGGCGCCCGAATGCTCTTCCCCCTCAGAGGCTCCGGACATCAACATCATCCGACATGAACGTGTTTGCTTGGATTCAACGAGGAATCTACCTTTGAAGCGGAATGACTACTTTCAGACAACGCTTCATTCAATGGCACTTCAATGCATACCGAGGTCCCCTTAGACGGTTGACTGTGAATTTTTAGACGAGCCCCTATCTTTTTTGCACGATTGACCATATTGCCTAATCCATGCCCCTGAGCCCGAACCAAATCAACTTCAAAGCCCTTTCCATTATCTGACACCTCAATGACCGTGTCTGTAGGCGTCGTCTTTGCAGACACCTGCCCTTTGTTGGCATGCGAATATTGTACGCTATTCCGAACGGCTTCTCGTACGATATGTAACAGTTGGGCACCCTGTTCCCGTGACAGATGATCCTCACAAGCAGGATCCACATGGACCATTATCGGGAATGAGGCATCTCGACTCAAATCCTCTATAAGGGTCTTGAGTGCCACCTCGAATTTGTTCCCGAGCAGGACTCCTGCTTTGAGATTCTCCAAAAACACCTGAAGCATCTCCGACATTTCCGCCACTTGCTCAACAATGAATGTGGTGGGACGCCCTACTTCCAAAGCCATTTGAATTTTTTGCAAGGCTCGGGCTATCCGTTCATGGAATTGCAAAATGATAACATTTCGTTCTTCAATGACAGCCAGGAGTTCATTATTGCGTTGAAGAAGATACAGAAAGGGAGACATTCGCACAATTCCTCCCAATAATAACCCCGCAACACCAAAACCGAGCCACGTACTCACACCATTCAACGGAGGGGGATTGAGTTCTAGGTATGGAATAAATACTCCATAGGTTTTTTGTATGGCCAGGAGCCCCACTGCCCCATTCAAGAGATGCCACACGAGGGGATTTTTTGTCGAACATACCCGACGAAGAAGCAAAAGGACCGTCAACCAATGCAAAAGGCAGGTTGCGAGCAATACCCAAAATAAAAAGCTTTCATTATCCATCTAGCTAACCCTCGTGCTCCCTGGATAGTCCTTCTTCAACTTGAAGCGGCCCATATTTTCTTCACCCTGTTGCGTGACATTCCATAATATCGGCTATGGTAAAAACGGATCCAACCAATCTATAAAACCAGTGTCGGGTACATTTCATAGTCGCGTTCTCCTTGTCGGAAAATTCACGGGGTATCTTAAGAAAACGGGCACCAATCACTTTAATCTACGCTCTTTGCTTTGCTAGTTAACTCCAGTCGTTTCTCCTTCAAAAGAGCCTGGCACCATGACACCCCAATCCCAGAATCCTCCCGATGAGGTATTTACCGGTAGGGGGAGGTCGACCAGACTTTTTACAGTATTAAGATCTAGTCACATGCGATTTATCTTTATTTTCTTGTCAATCCTTCTTCTGTGGTCAATGACCATCTCAATCGAGTATGGGAATCGAAATCCCAGCACCACTTCCACGGCTCAAGCCTGTTCGAGAGAAGTCAGCGGAGAAATCCTACTAGATTATCTATACAGAGGTAGGATTAAGGGTATAAGGGATAATGGGAGCATACTTACTGTTGGCCTCCCCTCTGATTGGGCATCCCTCCCCTCAGACATTCATCAAGAAACATATAAAACAGTCGCCTGCTATGCCAAAACACAACAGCGCACACTACAGATTATTGAAACGGAATAAAGAAAGGACTAACGACTTAGCATGAAGAAATTCAGGCAGGTGGGCCGTGTGGGCGTTGGAGAGACTCTCGATAATACTCATATAGAACCTGAGCCCGTCCGTCATCAATTAGAACAAGCTGGCGTTGATCAAACGTATTGGCGCAATACAGATACGTCAGATGGGTTGTCGTCCCTAACTCGATATGCATTTCTCTTCCCATATCATCCTTGAACGTCGTCTCCTGTTGAATGCATTTGGAGGGAAGGCTTTCGTAAATGATTTGAGCAGAAGGATGGTGATTTTCATAACAAGGCATAGATGGATCCTCAGGAGCCTGAATCATGCTTCCCCAAAAGTCATGAACCAATTCTTGAAAATCAGATTCGGTGATGTGCCTAACCGTTTCAACTAATTGATCGATTAAATCCTGATCCTCCCCTCCCCCAATAACCAATCCTGTCAAACCAGAAGAATACTCACATAAACCCCACGGAACGATCTCATTCCATAGCCCGAAACGAAACACCCAGGATCCACTTTGGGAATGAACGCCTGTTATGCTGGCTCTCACTGTATCCCTAAGCAGGACTTGTCCCATTCGCTCGGCGGCAATCCCGGTACAACGATACAGTGTTTCACCTGATCCCCGATACGGTTCCTCATTCCACTCAAAAGGCTCCACACCATATGAAAGTCGGGCAACCTCATACAGAGGTCCATCGATCATCTCTTCATCCACCGACCGATATCGGCAAAAAACCGGAGAAGATACAGGAAACAGACCTCTGGTATCTAACGCACGTTGAAACAAAATCCGTCGACCAAGATTCCATGTTTTCTCAAAAAGAATCATTCGTCCCATTGGCCTTAAAGCCTGCAACAAAGCATTCAACCGTCCCTGTAGCCCCGTCAGAATTTCCAGTTGCTCCTGTCGGTAAGGGTCGCAGGGTCGTTGAAATGTTTTCCATGTTTGGCTTGGAATCCCGGGCTCCCATTCCGCCTGAAACAATGCATGGGTCGAAAGAATGAGGTCGTAGGTTCCCGAAATCTGCTGTGGTGGCAACTGAGAGATCTCGAAGCGAACATTCCTGATTCGTCGTTTTTCTGCCTCAAGACAAGCCATTTCAATCGATCGAGACGACCGATCGAACCCTACAAATTCAACCCCAGGATGCTGTTGGGCAAAAAAAAGCGTCAGAATACCAACTCCACAACCAAAGTCCAATACCTTGTTGGCTGGGGCAATTCTGCCACACACAAAGGTTCCAATCGTCAAATAATATTGAAACCGTTGGGAATACAGAACAGGGATAAGATCCCGACGCGCCAATCTATCATAAAAATCAATGTCGCCTTGTACATCTTCCCCACCGCATCGATGCTCGATTAATTGTTGAAAATCACGCAATTCCTCTTTGGAGAGAGTCTCCCGTTGCCAATCATAGTATGACGCCTCATCATGAAACTCTCGCAATCCCCATGACCGCAAATACGGGTAAAGCTCCGCATGGTATTCAGAGGTTTCTTCCCTTTTATAGCCCATAAAAAATCAGATTAAGATTATTCCGCTAAAAAATGAATACAGGAAAGGTTGGGAAACAAAAGAAACACAAATCAGGAGTGGGTAGCGAAGACATGTGTTTATGGACAGGCGATACACAAAGCGTTCAGCCATGCATGTTTCATCTTAAAAGCTAGAACTTGGCAGATAACATCATCGCATCCTGGTAGGTCTGAGGGACTGGGTGTGGTTGTTGAAGTTGTCCAGTTCCCAATACCATATATTTTTCAACCGTGAGCTTCGAGAGAATAAGAGGACCTCGCGCATGCATACGAGTGCTATTAGTCCCGATATCCGGGCCAAGACCAAATTGGGGTCCGCCATGAAGACGGGTCGAAGCGTTCACCATAACGGCGCTCGAATCAACTTCTCGAACAAAGCGCATGGCTAACGGATAATCCCGAGTTACAATAGTATCGGTATGCCCTGGGGCATAGCTTCCAATATGGTCGATAGCTTCTTGGCTATCTTTCACTACTTTAATATTCAGAGTTAAGGATTGATATTTTTTCCCCCAATCCGCTTCCTCCGCCGCTTTAATCCCTAAATGCCCGGTCATTTCCAAAATACCCATCATGGAAACCGTTTTAGGACAGCCACGCAAGGTCACCCGATATTCCTGAAGAAGTCTTCGTGTTAACCCTGGCAATAAATGGCGGGAAACGCTCTGATGAACCAAGAGTGTGTCCATAGCATTGGGTGCAGATGGCGATTGAAGTTTGGCGTTCACCGCAATCGTTTGAGCTAAAGGGATATCGACATCCTGATCGACATAGACATGACACAGACCTCCCTCAAATCCAATGATAGGAACTCTGGATTGTTCCAATATCCCATTTCGCAAGCCGGCACTTCCCCGTGTAATCACGGCTTGGACATACTGAGGATATCTCACCAATTCGAGGGCAGCCTCTGGGGAGCTCCTGTCGAGAAATATCACTCCCCCTTCAGGAACACCCTTGGACACCGCCGCCGCTTGAAGATAGCGAACAATCGCACTATTAGTATGAAACCACTCGGTTCCCCCACGAAAGACACAGACATTATTGGTCTTCAAGCACATCCCAAACGATTCAGCCGTCACCAAAGGGCCCATATCCGACACCACGGCGACAACACCCAGGGGAGAACGGACATTATGAACCTGCATTCCATCTGAAGTCAGCCAGGCATGACTCGACTCTCCGATTGGATCAGGAAGAGCTTGCAAATCTAACAATCCTTGCTGCATGTGGCGAATCGTGTCTTCTGAAATTCGAATTCGTTCTGAGGCCTCGCGATGAGCTTGTTGATCAGTTTTCTTCGAAATGCCAGCCAGATCTTTGGCGTTGGCCTCTAAAATTTCCTGGGTATGTTCAACTAAACTCTCCGCCATCGCCAGTAGGGCCTGGTTTTTTACAGGAGAGGACATGCACGCCATTGGGCGAACAGCCTCCTTCGCTCTTTTTAGGAGAGCTTGCACATATAATTTCAGAGGGACCTCAACCATCCTTCTTACTCCTTCATCATGAAAGTTTCTGAATTCTGGTCTGACTATAGCCATGAAGACTCGCCGAGTCAAAAAAAGCATTGATTCAAAAAGATTTATCTCAAAATACTTTGAGTTTATTCTTTGATGGCTCCCCCAAGTTAAAAGGGCATCGCGTTCCCATAAGAAGATAGTCGGGGTTGAATTATAATTTTCACCTATGCTACTCTCCATTGGTTTAATGGAAAAATACTGAACATCACTTAATTGCATGAATGTCTCTTCACTTGGAACAGCCTGCCTGATAAGACAATCCACATCTATTGTCTCCTGCCGGTCCCATTTGAGCCAAATTACTGTTCTGAATTTCATTAAAAAATCCACGGTTTCGTGTTAATCCGTATATCTCTGAAAGGGGGTGGGAAGGTCCGTTATGGTCACGATTAAATCGTTATTAGAAGCTGGGGTTCACTTCGGGCATCAAACAAATCGCTGGAACCCGAAAATGAAACGCTATATCTTTGGGGAAAAAAACGGCATTTATATTATTGATCTTCAAATTTCTCTCCAATGCTTTCAAAAAGCCTATGAATTTACCAGGGATACGGTGGCTGCTGGGGAATCCGTCTTATTCGTAGGGACCAAACGGCAGGCTATGGGTATTGTGGAGGAAGAAGCCAATCGTTGTGGAATGTTTTTTGTTAACCAGCGATGGTTGGGTGGCATGTTAACAAATTTCCAGACACTCCGTCGCAGCATCAACCAACTTAAAAAACTCGAAGCTGCGGAAACCGATGGAACATACGAACGACTCAAAAAGAAAGAGATCGTTCGCATGAAAAAAGAGCAAGCCAAACTGGAAAAATATTTAAGCGGCATCAAAGGTATGAACGATATTCCTGGATGCATTTACATTTTGGATACCAGGATCCAGCACATTACAGTCAAGGAAGCTAATCGACTTGGCATTCCGGTCATTGCCTTAGTAGACACCAACTGTGACCCTGAAGGCGTGGACTTTCCTATACCAGGCAATGACGATGCCATTCGATCTCTCAAATTATTTACAGGACAAATTGCCGACGCCTGCATAGAAGGTACGGAACTTCGCCGGAAACGCCAGGAGGCAGTGGCAAATGGCGAGGGCTTTCTTCCCGATAATACCGAACAGGGTCATCCATCAGTTGTGCCAAACAAGAATACCCAACCTGTCTAAGGATCCTGGGTTCATCCAACTAAACGGAAATTTATAATACTGTCAGTAGGAGAGCATGCATATGTCTAGTTTGAGTGCCTTGGTGAAGGAGTTGAGAGGCAAAACAGGGGCAGGAATCCTTGATTGCCAAAAAGCCCTTCAAGACACAGGAAACGATGTCGAGAAAGCTGTTGATCTGTTGCGTCAAAAAGGGTTGGCCGCTGCCCAGAAGAAAGCAGGCCGAGAAACTAAAGAGGGAATTATATCCTCGTATATTCATTCAGGATCAAAAATTGGTGTCCTCATTGAGGTCAATTGTGAAACAGACTTTGTCGCACGCAATGAAGAATTTCAAGCTTTCGTTAAGGAAGTGGCATTACAAATCGCCGCATCCCATCCTTTGTACATTAAACGTGAAGACATTCCTGAGGACTCGATCGAACGGGAAAGAAATATTTATCTCGCACAGATGAAAGAGTCCGGAAAACCCGAAGGAACGTGGGAAAAAATCATTAAGGGGAAACTAGAAAAATATTATCAAGAACAATGCCTCCTTGAGCAGGCCTTTATTAAGGATCCCAGCATCAGCATCCAAGATCTCCTCTCGCAAAAAATCGCGAAGTTAGGAGAAAACCTCACGATCAATCGCTTTACGCGCTACCAACTCGGCCAGGACTAATGCCGCTCAAATATCGTCGTGTCCTCTTGAAAATTAGTGGAGAGATGCTCGCCGGAGAGCAAACCTACGGCATTCAACCTTCCATTTTACATAATCTCGCATCCGAAATTGCGGACGTAATTACCCTGAAGGTCGAAATCGCTATTGTGATAGGCGGTGGTAACATTTTCAGGGGTCTCGCCGCCAGTGCCTCTGGTATGGAACGAGCTTCGGCCGATTACATGGGCATGCTCGCTACCTTGTTAAATGCTCTGGCTTTGCAAAATGTTTTAGAGAGCAAAGACATCCCCACCCGTGTCTTATCGGCAATTGAAATGCGGCAGTTAGCGGAAAGTTACATTCGTCGGCGGGCTATTCGGCATTTAGAAAAAAAGCGTGTGGTTATTTTTGCCGCCGGAACTGGGAATCCCTACTTTACCACCGACACAGCTGCTGCGCTGCGAGCCATGGAAATTGGTGCGGATGTCATCATGAAAGGCACTAAGGTTGATGGAATCTATGACGCCGACCCGATGACTACACCCACGGCCAAACGCTTCACAGAATTACCATTTTTATCGGTAATCAATAAAAGCCTGAAAGTCATGGATGCTACAGCCATCACCTTGTGTATGGATAACGATCTGCCTATCATTGTTTTCGATCTGACTTCCTCAGGAAATATCCGAAAAATCCTTGAAGGAAAGCCTGTCGGCACCATTGTTTCCAAAAATGCGCTTGTCACTTAACGTGGGGAATGATCATGAACGATCCAACCATTCACAAAACCACACAGCGAATGGAGGGAGCCATTGAGCACCTCAAGAGAGAATTCTTGTCCCTTCGGACTGGTCGTGCATCCCTGGGATTACTCGACCATATTACTGTTGATTATTACGGGACCCCCACTCCACTCAAACAGGTCGCCAACCTCGCGATTCCTGAGAGCCGGTTGATCACCATTCAGCCATGGGATACCTCCCAAATCAGAGTAATTGAGCGTGCCATCATTAGTTCAGAACTCGGCCTCACTCCATCCAATGATGGCAAACTCATCCGTCTCCCCATTCCTCCCCTAAGTGAAGAACGACGGAAAGATTTGGTCAAACTCAGCAAAAAATATGGGGAAGAGACCAAGGTACAGATTCGTGGATTTCGGCGTGAGGGCAATGACGAACTCAAACACCTTCACAAGGAAGGGTCACTGACAGAGGATACCCAACACCGACTTGAGGCTGAAATCCAAAAGCTCACAGATAAGTTCATCCAGGCCGTTGATGACCTCACCAAGAAAAAGGAGGAGGAAATACTCGCGATCTGAGGAATATTTGTGATACCGATCAGGCCATCTTCACCCTCCGACCTCCGACACTTCTCGTCTCCGATTACCGTTTCCATCAGTCTTGATGCACTAACCAGGAATTTCCAACAAATCCGACAATCGATCGGTCCGTCGACAAGAATTCTGGCCGTCATTAAAGCCGACGCCTATGGCCATGGGGCCATTACTGTGGCTCAGACCCTGGAACACCTGGGAGTTTTTGGATTTGGCGTGGCATCCGTCATTGAAGGTATAACTCTTCGAGAGCACCACATTCACCGCCCAATCCTGGTCATGGGGCCCATCCTACCCCAGCATTTAAGCGAAATTATTCGCCACCAGCTTACACCGGTGATTTCTCGTGCAGAAATCGTTCAACAACTTATAGAGCTCCTGTATCCTCGCACCACCCCTTTTCCCATTCATCTTAAAGTCGACACCGGATTACACCGCCTCGGCTTCGAAGCTGATCAAGCCCTCTCCCTCCTAAGCAGGCTATCACTCTCGACTTCCCCCATTGAAATAGAAGGCCTTTTGAGCCATTTTGCAGATGCCGACAATCAGGATCACACCTTAACCAATGTTCAAATCCAAAAATTTTTGGCCTTTATCGACCAAGCAAGGCAAATAGGAGTCCAACCACCTATTCTTCATATGGCCAATAGTGCAGGAATCCTTTTTCATCCAACTGCCCACTTGGGAATGGTCAGACCTGGATTAATGTTATATGGATACGCACCTCGGCAGGAGAGTTCTTCCCAATCCCTCCCCACTCTTGAACCGGTGATGCAAGCGACCACATACGTGGCCCATCTCCGGTCTCTACAACCTGGTGAAATTGTGGGATATAATGCTTTATTCCGTACACGGAGGCCATCTCAAATCGCCGTCTTGCCGGTGGGATATACCCACGGATTTCCCAGACACCTAACGGGAGTCGGACATGTCCTCATCAAAGGAGAACGAGCCCCCATCATTGGCAAAATTTGCATGGATATGATGATGGTGGATGTCACGGACATTTCCCATCCAACGGTTGGAGAAGAGGTCGTGTTACTGGGGAAACAGGGAACACGGGAAATAACAGCTGAGGATCATGCCGGATGGTTGAAAACGATTCCCTATGAAGTGTTGTGCGGAATCGGAGGAAAAGCGAACCGGATTTATCTTCCCCAAATACTTACCCCCTCACCTTCACACACCTCAGCCCAGTCGGCAAAAAAAACATTGAAATAACTCCTCAGCACACCATTGTCTTCACAATACGGCCACCCAGGACGGCCAAACCTTTCCGAATCATGACGTTTTCAGCTTCCGCTTCAAACGTTTCTCCACGCTCCCCACCTTGCCGGCCAGCCGGCCTTTGTGGCCACGCCGGTAATCAACCTTAATCACACAAGAAATCCGCGGACAATCCTTTTTCATCCTGGCATAGCATTGCTTCACGACTCGAAACACGTCATCCCATTCGCCTTCTAACACCGTTCCCATGGGATTGAGGCGATACTCCACACCGCTTTTATCAATCAGGTCCAGTGACCGGGACACATATTTTCCGACACTTTCACCCTTCCCAAGAGGTGACATGCTAAATTCCAACAGCACCATTACCCACCTTCCTTTCCAACGGGCTCCACCTGCTCATCACTGGACAACTTCCAACTATTCGGATACTGCAATTCCCCTAATAATTGAAAGCCATTGACCGCTTCCGCCAAGCGCTCCCGACGCCGCAGATCGCTCACTTCCGTACTCTTCAGCTCTTGGCGCAGGGCGCCAAGCCAATCCAGAAACTGGTCGAATTCTTCATCAAACAGCAATTCAAGATTGTGCCGAAGCACTTTCGCCAGAGCCGGTGCGGTCCCACTCGTGCTAATCGCTATTCGAAGATTCCCGCGTGTGACAAGCGCAGGCATCATGATCGTTGAGTATTCAGGCAAATCCATCGACCACACCAGGAAGCGTTCGGTTTTCGCCAGCTCAAACAAGGACTTGGCCAGGTCTAAATCATCCTTCAACACATTCATAATCAGCACAACCCCTTGGGCATCGCCAGATCGAAAAGTCCGTCCCCGGTGGATAATCTTCCCTGAGGCGGTCAACTTTCGCAAATCAACATGAAGGGTGGGATTGACCACGGTAATTTTCGCTCCGGCATCCAACAAGCGATGCACCTTATCCACGGCTTCCTCATCACCACCAATCACCATACACTGGCGGCCCTCCAAATCAATGGTCACTTGAAAACCTGCTTTCTTCGTCATGAATATCCTCCTTTAGAAACCGAGACATCTTACCCAAGATACGCGGCGAGGGGAAAGAGGGAAATGCCCGGTCCCGGGGCACACACTATCCCATATGTTACAGACACCACCACAAGAGGAAAGGGACACCAGGAAAAACGTCGGGAGAGCCGTGTAGCGGAACCTTCATCACAGAAGCGGTAAGGAACCCGCAGGAGTAATGAGGTAGGCCTCAATCAACTGAATGCTGGAGACTTTCTGAACTTTGAATTCCGAGAGACTCATAGATTTTCAGCGTAGCCTTCGATTTATTCAAGGTGTAAAAATGGATCCCCTTCACTTTCTGATCAACCAGATCCACCACCTGTTCGGTTGCCCAATGAATACCTACCCGTTCCGCATAGTCATCATTCTCGGCTCGATCCATAGCCCGTAACAGCTTGGCAGGAATACGGGCGCCAAGTGCCAGCTCGGACATACGGGCCATACCCTTTCGAGAAATAATCGGCATAATGCCCGCGATGATCGGCACTTTGATGCCCACGACTTCGCAACGTTCACAAAAATCAAAAAAGTCCCGATTATCAAAAAACAATTGGGTACAAATATAATCGGCCCCCGCATCAACTTTCCGCTTCAGATTGTCCATTTCCGATAGCCGGTTTGGAGTGCCGGGATGCCCTTCCGGAAATCCCGCTACGCCCACACCCATCTCAGGAAACTGCTGTTTAATAAAACACACCAGATCAGACGCAAAGTGAAAGCCATCTTCGGGTATCTGGACCTCCGTGCTTCCCTTGGGAGGATCTCCCCTCAAAGCCATAATGTTATGAATACCGCTCTCCTGGTATTTCGAGAGGATATGATGAATTTCGTCACGTCTGGACCCCACGCAGGTCAAATGTGACACAATGGTCAAATCGGTTTCCCGCTGGAGTTTTACCACTAAATCATGGGTGCGTTCACGGGTTGATCCGCCAGCACCATAGGTTACACTGACATACGCAGGCTTTAACGGCATGAGGGCCGAAATCGATTCAAAGAGTTCTTGAAACCCCCGTTCCGTTTTTGGGGGAAAAAATTCAAAACTAATCGCAGGATTATACGTTCGCAACACTTCTGAAATATGCATGCTCCTACCTTAAATTGCTCACCAAGATTTGTCTAGTCTCCAGCACGGTTTGCCCCTGTTTGAAGAACAGTAAGGGGCCATACGCACCAACGAACGAGAATCACTCCAAGAAGACCTGTCAGAACTAAAACGGTCAGAAGATGAAACAGTGTCGGATTTCCAATCGCAATGGGAATCCCCTGTGCCTGCAGGGTGCCCAGGAACATCACATACCGAATCATCCCCATCAGCACCAGCGTAACCACCGTACAAATGAGCCCTCCCCAAACAAGCCCTTTGACTTGCGGCACCATAAATGATGCATTCAATAAGACCATGGCCAGCAACGCAGTCGTTACCCCCACAAAGAAAAATGCAGAGGACAAACTTGCCCCATCAATCAGTCCTCCCCTGGGCGCCTCATTCAAGACGAGAAACAACCAGGGCCCGATCAGCACTTGCGGGACCAGCCCGGTTAACACCCATCCCACTCCAAAACGAACACGCTCATCAGAAGGAAGGAAGCGAGATGGAACGGTTGAGGCGGATCCATTCGACCCACCGGACCAACCGAGCAAACCCAGCAAGGTCACCACCAATCCCCCTGAAGCCACGCTGGCAAAAAGGAGATGGAGGCTTTTCGGAATGACCCGAGTCCAATCCACAGTCGACCATTCAAGGAGAAACCACCCACCGCCCACATACCCTTCATGAGCCATCACATCCCATCGCCCAACCCATACAATACCCGCTCCCAAAAAGAACATGCTTGTCCAGCCTAGCCAGACAAAGCCTGAATTTCTGCCAGGACATTCCTCCGGCCGGCTTTTCCAAAGGCAGATGGCTCCCAACACAAAACCCAGTATCTCTTCATAGCTCCACGGTCCCCGGGCAATATGAGTTTCCGGCAGCGGATAACCAAGGATGGCGGGAACAAGAAGACCGACAATACCGGACAACACCAATAAACCCAGCGTTAAGCGAAGGACCAAGGGGTGGAGAACGTCGCGCAGACCTTTATGTGGGGAATCGCTCTGCCATCGATCCAACAGGGCGGTCATCAGTAATAGAAGCGTCAACCCTAACGGCAACACCATTCGCCATACATCCAAGACCGTAAAGAGGAGAAACCCGTCAACCATATCCGTGTTCTTTCCTTAACCCATAATGTAAAAACATGGAAACCTTTCTGGCCAGACCATGCTGAATGAACGGGAAGTCTATAGGAAATAGAACACGTCCCGTAAGGCAATGTCACCCTCAGCCGATTAATGGGTCTTCATAACCCGACCTTATCCGGGTAAGGCCGGAACAATCTGAAACCATCCATGATCATGAAGAAGATGAACCGGAGTCTCAAAGAGGGCAGACAAGCTGCGATCATTCAGAACGTCCACCTTACGACCATCTTCCGTGATCCGACCCTGTTTCAACAACATGACCCGCTCAATTTCCGGAGGTATTTCATGGACATGGTGCGTTACCAAAATCACCGTTCCTCCATGACGTATGAAATTCCGAATGATCTGAAGGTATTGAAAACAGGCTCGCACATCCAGCCCGGTGGTTGGCTCATCCAACACAAGGAACCGAGGCTCGTGAACCAAAGTCCGGCCTAACAAGGCTCGTCGCTGTTCTCCGGTCGACATCTCACCGAACGGCCGATCTTGAAGATGGGTAATCCCGAGCGTGCGCATCATCTCAGAGCTTTTAGTACGATGCTCGAGACTGATGGGTTGATGTTCATACACATCTAAACTAGAGAAAAACCCCGAAAGAATAATTTCCAGACCGGTTGTGTGACACGAATAGGCCTGTTGCATATCTGCAGAAATTATCCCAATCTGGGAGCGTAAGTCCCACACATTCCAGTGCTCCCTCCCCATCAACCGGATATATCGATCCGACCCGACGACTGGATACAGTTCCCTGGATAGTAGCTTCATGAATGTCGATTTCCCTGACCCATTGGGCCCCAGGATGACCGTTGAACATCCTGGGTCAATCACAAGGGACAAATCATGAAGGACAGGCTGAGTGCCACGGTACACCGTCGCATGGTGCATCTGAATGAAAGCGGATTCCTCTGAACTCAAGATGTCATCTGGCATCCACAAGCCCTCCTGCCCCATGAACGATCAAGGAAGGCCCTCGAGTCCATATCAGGCACATGACGCCTTCTTAGAATTGGTAAAACCCATAGCCTTCAAACGAGGGCTATGCATGTCCTAGCAGATCCTCTCACCCCAAAACTCAGCAACTATATCCTTTACCAAAACAAACCGTCTCACATAAAGGCAAATTGTTCCATCTTGAACATATCCAAACTACACATCCAGATACTACAAAAATATCGAGAAACCACCCCTTCTAGACTCTTCCTTTATGGAGGGATACAATGGCTTTCTATTCGTCTGTCCCATTGACCTTCCAATATTCCGGTATCTATTGAACCTGTTTTCACATTCATGCTATTCCCGAAATATTGAGCAGAATACTCTGCAGTGGTCCGCTGTATACTCACTAAGCACAGCCTCTTCCAATTCACAGGAAAATCTCCTTCTCTGACGGATGTTTCCGCCAAGGGAAGGTGGCACGAATCCAACAACAAACCAGACATCAAACCAGCCCCGTTCTTGGACCACCACAACACATAAGGACATACGATCTTGCTATGGCAGGCCTAACACAAATTCCGCTTCATCAACGAATCGTCATTGGCGTCGAAATCGAGGCGTACAGTATCAATGTCACCGATCACAAGATCGGCAGACGCCTTTCAAAACCTCGGCCTGGTCTTTCTGAGTCCGGCGAACGATTTACACGGGATGCCTCCATCGGCAGTGAATATAATAGCCGACCATTCACGACCATCCGGGAAAGTTTGTTTTTACTCAAGGCCGGTTTGCGAAAATATCTGCGAGGCCTGTATCGCAGTCGAGAAGACGAACAGGACTATCGTGTGCCGTTATTTGTGGGAGGCTGGACCAACCGGTTTGCCGGCACCCACCTCCACATCTCTGTCGCCAATCGCAAACTCACCAAACAGGAAGCAACTGCGCTGAGTTGGCATCTCCATGACCAACTCCCGTTGCTCATCGCGACAGGAGCCAATTCTCCCATTTGGGACAAAAAAGTCACGGGCAAAGCGTCCAACCGGTTTCTTCGTGGAAATGCCACATACTTCACACCCACCAAACGAGGGGATCTCACATCGGTCGATACCAGGGAACTCGTCTATAGCCAAGGCCGGAAAACCAAACCTCCCACTCTGGAAATCCGTGTTTTCGATTCCAACATTCCGGAATTCGTGGTGGCCAATTTATGTCTGGTGAAGGCGATCTGCCTTCGATGGCTCCGGAGAGAAGCCGCAGCCAATCGGATGAGCCATGCCGATTACCTCCTTGCCCGAACAGAAGCCGCCACGAAAGGCATGAAAGCCAGGCTTCCCTGGAAACGCGAATGGATGCCGGCCCCGGACTATTTAGACCAATTCTTGTGGGAACACCGTGTGGAATTCGACGCCATGGATATTCCTGAAGAAATTTATGAGGTCCTGCGCCTGCTCAAACGCAGATATAACGGAGCCCGCCTCATTCATGATGCGGTGGCCCTAGCCATTCGCGAGCACCCGCAAACCTGGCAACGCCGTTTCGCCAAACGTTATCGCACAGGATTGGGTCACTTGCTCAGTGGCAATACTTTGCAGGATTTTGCCACAGAACTGGAAGTGCCCTTTCCCAGTACCGAACGGGTATGGCTGGGCCGAAAACGAGCATCGATCGATGAGTAAACGCTATCCCGCCCCGTTAATCGGCATCACCTGCGAAGCCGTGTCTAAACGCAAGGACTTTGCGAACTACGACTTGTTATGTGATCACCGCTATGCGGCCGCCGTCACCAAAGCGGGTGGGCATCCCGTATTGCTCCCGATCAATCACCGGGAAACCCTTCGCAACCGCTATCTGGAAGGTATAGATGGATTGGTCATTGTCGGAGGCGACGATCTGGACCCGACCTGGTATGGAGAGCGCCCTAAAAAACGCACGAAAGTTGCGTTTCAAAACCGGTCTAAATTTGAAGCCTGGCTCTACAAGGCTGGGAAAAACCGTCGGTTACCCATTTTAGGAATCTGCTATGGCATGCAGCTGATCAATGTTCTTGAAGGCGGAACCCTGTATCAACATATTCATCCGCCCAAAAAGGGCTACAATGTGGATCATGAAGGTAAAAAAAACGGGCTGCATCCGGTTAAAATCATTCAGGGCACTCGATTAGCGAAAATCCTCGGAAAAGGTCGCAAAGTAGTGGCTACGGAACACCACCAGGGCGTCCGGACACTCGCTCCCGATTTCATTCCTGCCGCCATCGCCAGCGACGGACTCATCGAAGCGATGGAACATCCCAAATACCCTCATATCTTTACCATTCAATGGCATCCGGAACGACAACTCCGCAGCCAAACCACACAACGCCTTTTGCGGGCATTTGTTCGATCCTGCCAACACTACCAACGAACCAGAAACCCGAATCGGCTCTCGACTCATCCTAATCGCCAGCCCAAAAATTCATAATATTATACGGGCAAGGAATAAAAAATGAGGCGAGACAAAGTAGCAGGCTGTGTCATACGGCAATCTGAAAGGTGCTAATCCGGCATGAGACATTGGCAAGGTGATCCAGCAAGCCCCCACGATCTGGTCATTCTGAGCCGGAGGCGAAGAATCTGTGCCAGAATTGAAGAGGCACACCTGGGCGGGATCCTTCCTTTCTCTCAGGATAATAAAGCCTTTTCAGGATAGAAGCATGTTACGCACGCATTTCCCATAACTCCATCAGCCATGGGGCTTTTGGCATCCTGAGAATTCTGACCAAATTATGATAACAATCCGTTGAAATTTTGGAGAATGATTTCCTGGCACCTTCCTTGGACACTCCAAGCCAAGGCTTCCCTCATCATCATCCTCATTGTGGGCGGGGCCATTCTGGTTACGGAGCTTTTGCATCAATATTATGTGGCAGAATTGGCCAAAGATGTCATTCATTCCAAATCTCTTGTCCTTCTTCGTCAAATCGGCGCGCGCTTTCAATCAGAACAGCATTTTCACAATGCAATATTGCGGGAAAAATATTTAAAAGATTTGATGAACCGAAACCCGGATCTCATCTTCCTCCGTGTGTACGGGAAGGGCGCCAAACCCGATGAACGACCTATCCTGCTGACGCAAGTGGGAGACACCAAGGACGCTTCAAGTGAAATCCCGTTAATGGTCGCCCACACCTTCCAATTCGAAGAACCCCAAGGCCGCTTTCACAATCAACCCGGTGATGATCGACTCAAACTATCCACGCCGCTTGCCATACAGGGCAAAACCACCGGAGTCATCTACGCCGAATACTGGACAGGACAACTCACCACCATCACGCGATTTTTTCTCAATTGGTCGCTCATCATCAGCCTGATCATGGGATTCGGCATCGTGATGGCATTAAACTTCTTTCTCTATCGGCATGTGATCCGTCCACTTGGACAGCTAAAAGCCGGCCTGGCTGAAGTCGAAAATGGCCAATGGGCCACCATGGTTCCGATCCAAAAACCAGACGAATTAGGCGAATTAGCCCGCCAGTTCAATTCCATGGCACACCAGATCAAAGAAATCATGAGAGAAAATGCATCATTGAATCAGGCGTTAGCTCAGGCCCGGGATGCCCTACAAACCAGAGTAGGGGATGCAACGGCAGAACTACGGCAACGGAATGAAGAGTTGGCCGCGGTCAACGAACGACTCTCCATTGCGCAACGTGACATTCTCCGGCAACAACGGTTGACTGTCTTGGGGCAACTCGTCGCCACCATCGCTCACAAGATCGGCACCCCCTTAACGGCCATCTTCGGACACCTGCAACTGCTCCAGGAAGATCCGCATCTTCCTCAAGAAGTCCTGGAGCGGGTGCGAACCATGCTCAAACAAACCGATCGGCTCACCCACAGCATCCAGGACTTACTCGCCTTTACGCGAACACCCACCATCTCCCTCGACCAGGTCTCGGTTCCGACCCTGATCGACCAGTCGTTACTATTATTTCGCCCGCTGCTCCAAGAGCACGGCATTCAAAGCCTTACCCATTATGCTCCTGATTTGTGGTCGGTCCAGGGAGATGCCTTTCATCTTCAGGAGGCCATCAACAACCTCATCGATAACGCCATGGATGCTATGCCGGACGGCGGACAATTGACCATTCAGGCCCGAAACGCCGAAGATACCCCTCAGGCGGGACCAGAGGTCATCATTGATTTTCACGATTCAGGACCAGGGATTCCGCGGGAACACATAGAAAAAATCTTTGACCCCTTCTTTACCACCAAAAGCGTGGGGTCAGGAACGGGCCTCGGGTTGGCCATCACCACCGAAATTATTCAATTGCATAAGGGCCACATCAACGTGCACACCGACGAGGGCCATGGCACCCGCTTTCTCATACGGCTGCCGGCCTGGAGGAACTCGGATGATGCCTAAAGCCACCATCCTCATCGTGGATGATGAACCGGACACACTTCTCCTGCTTCGGGAAATCATGGAAAAAGAAGGCTATCAGGTACACACCGCGACGAGCAGTCAAGCCGCCTTACACACCTTCGTCGATCAAACACCGGATGTGGTGTTGTCGGATATTCAAATGCCTCACATGGACGGGCTGGCCCTTCTGGCTGAAATACGGAAACGTAGCCCACTTACCCAGGTCATTCTCCTCACTGCCTATGGGTCGTTGTCGACTGCCGTGGAAGGGATCAAAGCCGGGGCCTTCGATTACCTATCCAAACCGTTCGCATTGGAAGAAATCCGTTCCGTCGTCCGACGGGCCTGTGACCATAAACACACCCTGGAGCAGGCACGTTTGTCGACTCAGCCACTTCTCCCAAAAGACAATGGCATCAACCAGATACAAGGCAACAGTCCGCCGATGGTGGCCGTGTACAAACTCATCGCTCGCGTCGCACCCACGGAATCCACCGTCCTCATCCATGGTGAAACGGGAACAGGAAAAGAACTCATTGCCAGGGCCATCCATGCCAATAGTCTCCGAAGCGAGGGACCGTTTATCCCCGTGGATTGCGGCACCCTCACAGAAAATCTTTTGGAAAGTGAATTATTCGGCCACGAACGCGGCGCCTTCACGGGAGCCATCACCCTCAAAAAAGGACTCCTGGAATCGGCCAATCGAGGCACCTGTTTTCTGGATGAAATCGGCGATATCTCCCCGAACCTGCAGAGCAAACTTCTCCGGGTCCTGCAAGAGCATGAAATCCGCCGTGTAGGCGGCATGGAATCGATCAAAGTCGATGTCCGCATCATTGCCGCCACCAACAAACACCTCAAAAAACTGGTAGAATCCGGGAAGTTTAGGGAAGACCTGTACTATCGGCTCAACGTGGTCACGCTGCATCTGCCCTCGCTAAGAGAACGGGTCGAAGACATCCCCACACTCATCGACTATTTTCTCACCAAATATACCCAGCTCAATAATAAAGTTATCACCGGAGTGCACCCGCAGGCATTAGCCCTGCTCACCAACTATTCGTGGCCGGGAAATGTGCGTGAACTCGAACATACCATCGAACGAGCCGTGGTCATGACTCCACATTCGCTTATCATGTCTCACGATCTCCCTTTAGCGCTCGTCGCCCCACCCGCCCCTCCTGACCAATCGCCATCCCACCCAGACTGGAAAACACTCGGACAGCTCGAACGGGAGCACATCCTCAAAGTCCTCGATGCGCAACAAGGCGACGAAAACCGGACATCGGAACTTCTGGGCATCCACCGGAAAACCCTCCAACGCAAACTCAAAGAATACGGCCTCCGCTAAAAACCATTCCGCCCTCCCCCCTCAACACGGCCACAGACGCTTCATCCTAATTTCTCCGTCATCCTGGCCACCCCTCCTCGCCCATCCCTCTCCCCACGTGGTCATCCTGAGAGACACGAAGGATCTAGCAAAGCGACAAGCCTCTCCTCAACCCGGCCACAGACGCACCATCCGGACTTCCCTCCCCTCCGGCTTGCCCGTGGTCAGTATCTGGAATCATAGAGAAAATATAGCTACCGCTTTTTCCTGGAAGGTCCTGAACGGTTCGTCTTCTGTAATCCGACGCCTGCCGGCTGGCCCAAAGGAGGGACGCTCTTAGCATGTAGCGGACCTTGTCTGAGCCCGGCGAGTTGGTCCGCTCTTCAAAAGGTTGGCGTCCCTCCCCTCCCATAAGGCCAGACGGGGCATCCACGGTTTTGGCTACTTTTGCCGAAACAAAAGGACCTCGTCGAACGGGGGCGAAACCCCGTTCCCCTCCCTCTCGAAGTTTGACGCCACACGGAGCAATTCACATCTAGTGTGATTTCTTAGAGGAACCTGGTGAGAATTTTTCCGCTTCCGTATGACAATCTTCAATGTGAATTGAAAAAAACCCCTCAGCTTCCCAAGGCAATTTTATTCTGTACTTCATTACATTTCTAAGGTAGGATTTTCAACGTTTCGCCTAATTACAACAGTTCCCAACATTTGGACGTTACCTGAATACCCCCAACAGGTTTATGCCAACGCCTGACATTCCCAAACACACAACGCCTGTTCATCTCCCACTCTCTCGACACCAGAGAGCCCTACACGCCATCTCAGTTGATCCTTTGGCACTCCAAGCCGCGACCAAAGAAAAGGGAACACACCACCACACGGAAAGGTGCGGGAATCCCGCTGCCATAAACCAACACGCAAAAGAGCGGGCGGCATAAAGAGTCCAACCTGATGCCGCGCAACGATCAAATGATTCGGCAGTTGCACCTCCTCCGTGAATTGGAAAGCCTGCGCGGCAAAACCCTCCGGGAGCTAGTGAGCGCCCTTCCCAAAGATTACGCCCGCCATGAACGCACGGTACGCCGGGACCTCGAAGCACTGGAAGCCGCAGGGTTCCCCCTCATCACGGAAACCATCAACGGCCAGACCCGGTGGCGATTCATCGACGGCTACCGCAACACACTCGCCTTGGGATTTTCTCCGAGCGAAATTATCGCCCTCCGGCTCACCCGCCAATTGTTAGCCCCCTTGGAAGGCACCGGCATTCAAGAATCCCTGCAATCCGCCTTAGCCAAAGCCGAAGCCGGCGTCCCCACCCTCGAAGAACACACTCCCCGCCAACTCCCCGCCATCTTTTCGTTCAACGTCGGCTCCCATAAATCCTACGCATCCCACACAGCCACCATCGCCACGCTGACCAAAGCCACCGCCAAACTCCACACCGTGCAAATGCGGTACTTCTCCGCGGCCAGAAATCAAACCACCAGACGGGAAGTCAGCCCCTATCGTCTGTGGTACACCAACGGCGCCCTCTATCTCATCGGCTATTGCCATCTCAGAAAAGACGTGCGCATGTTCGCGGTGGAACGCATCAAATCGGTCACCCTCACCGATCATCCGTTTCAAATTCCCTTGGACTTCGATATCGAGGATTACGTCAAAGATGCCATCGGGACCATGCGCGGCCAACCCATCAAAGTCGAGCTCCGGTTCAACACACCCACGGCCGCCTGGGTCAAAGACCGCATCTGGCATCCCACGCAATCCTTGACCCGACTCAAAAGCGGCGAACTGAACATGATCCTCTCCGTCGCGAACAATCGAGAACTCGTTGGATGGATCTTAAGCTTTGGCAGCGGCGTTCGGGTGCTCGAACCAACTTCCCTCCGACAAGCCGTCCGTCAGGAAGCCAAGGCCATTGCCGCCCAACCGGAAGAAAGCAGGAGCCAGCTTCTGGATGTCGCATCTAAAAGAAAACGCCACGCGTGACATCCAAGGTCACAAGATGAACGAGCCAGACAAGATCATGCAACCAAAAGCCACAAAAACCAACAGATTCCCAGACCAAAATAATTTTTCAAAAAGGACCTGCTTTGTCACGGTGTCGGTGTATATTAATCCGAAAGAAACCAAGAATGGCATTCCAAACGAAGTGAGGAAGCTCGCATTGAGACACACGAAGGCCACCCCAACAATCAGGCCCCCACACCATGAATGATTGTTATTTACGATACTGGGGAAAGGCCGATGAAAAATACCTTGGTGAACCTAAATGGCATCCACTCGCATATCACAGTCTGGATGTGGCGGCTTGCGGACATGTCCTCCTTAATGAACAACCCACGTGGTTGAAATGTTTGGGCCGGTTATCAGGGATTTCATTGGAGCTTTTGTCCAGATGGATATCGTTTCTGTTAACCCTCCATGATTTGGGCAAATTTGGTGATGGTTTTCAAAGTTTGCGGTCCGACTTGTGGCTGACCCTTCAGGGCAGGAGAGAAGAGGCCAGACCGGGAGAACGGCACGACACCCTAGGCTATGAACTACTGATGGAATTCTTGCCTCAATGGCTGAATCGCCCAGAGCTGGCCAGACGTGGCGGGCAACCGATGCGTCCTTGGCTGGCAGCTGTAAACGGTCACCATGGGAAACCGCCGAAAAATTTCTCTGCAGGGGATTCGGAAAGGCTGTTTCGGAATCACTTTCCCGCTAAAGTTCTTGAGGATACCCGGCAGTTTGTCTTCAAAGTGGCAGAGCTAATGATGCCCGATGGATATCCATTGCCCGTACACCAGGACGGGCAATATGAACGCTATCGGCAAGCCTCTTGGCTGCTTTCAGGACTTGCGGTGGCGGCAGATTGGTTGGGTTCCAACACTCTTTGGTTCCCCTATCAAAAACCAGGGGTTGGACTTGAAAAATACTGGTGCGACATGGCACTTCCCCAAGCACGCCAAGCCATTGCTGAGAGCGGACTGGCGCCCACCACGCCCGTCTTCCATGGATTTGGAAACCTGTTCCCCAGCATCAAGACTCCCACACCATTACAAACCTGGGCCGAGACAGTCCAAATCACGAACAGCCCGCAACTCTTCGTGCTAGAGGACCTCACAGGTGCGGGTAAGACCGAGGCCGCGCTCACTTTAGCCGCTCGCCTCATGGCAGAGGACCAAGGGCGGGGTGTCTATTTGGCGTTGCCTACCATGGCGACGGCGGATGCCATGTTCGACCGGGTGCGACGTGATCAAGGTTGGCGAAGGTTTTTCGCCAATAAAGACGCGCAGCTTGTTTTAGCCCATTCGGCGGATCGTCTGAGACTCCGACTGGAAGAAGCTAACCGCCAAGATGTTGGCTATGGGCATAGTGAAGAAGAATCAGCCTCTAGAAATTGTACGGCCTGGCTAGCTGACAGCCGCAAAAAAGCTCTATTGGCGGATTTTGGCGTGGGCACTTTGGATCAGGCGCTACTCGCAGTGCTGCCGACACGACATCAGTCGCTGCGTTTGTTGGGACTGGCTAACAAGGTGTTGGTGGTAGATGAGGTTCATGCCTGCGACTCCTATATGGGTGAGTTGCTGGTTAGTCTGTTGCGTTTTCATGCTGCTCTGGGTGGGTCAGTCATTTTGCTTTCAGCAACCCTTCCACTATCCCAACGCGCCCGCTACATCAAAGCTTTCGCGGAGGGTGCGGACATAACCGTGACGCGTCCGATGGAGGTTAGTTATCCCCTAGCAAGCCATTTTTCCACCAATGGGCTTGCCGAACAGCCGATTGAAACTCGCGCGGATTCTGCCCGCCATGTTGTCGTGAATGCACTGTACGAAGAAAGGGAAGTCCAGGAACGCTTGCAAAATTCGCTCGCCCAAGGCCGTTGCGTTGTATGGATACGCAATAGTGTGGCGGACGCCGTGGAGACATGGAAAGCCTGGAATGCGTCCTATCGAAAATATCCGGCGACGCTTTTTCATGCTCGTTTTGCCTTAGTTGATCGCCTGCGTATTGGCAAGCAAAAAATTGAGGCGGCCTTCGGCCCGGACAGCACACCCTTCACCAGACGCGGAAAGCTGGTTATCTCAACTCAGGTCATCGAGCAATCGCTGGATGTTGACTTTGACGACATGGTGACCGACCTCGCTCCGATTGACTTGGTAATCCAGCGCGCCGGACGGTTACAACGGCACCGAAGAGATGCCGACGGTAACCGGCTGCAAACTACCAACATTGTCGATGGACGTGGAGACGCACAGCTGGCTGTACTTATGCCCATGCCGGTAGAAGATGCAGCCAAGCGCTGGATGACTGATTTACTACCGAGAGGAGGTATGGTTTATCCCGATCACGGGAAACTTTGGCTAACTGCTCGGTGGCTTTCTAAAAATGGAGGGTTTGATCTGCCGCGCCAAGCACGAGATATGATAGAGGCCGTATACGACGACGCAGCCTTCGACAGCTTGCCAGAGGGACTGAAAGAAACAGCACTCAAAGCAGACGGTGCTTGCCGCGCCGACCAAGGGGTGGCCCGCGGCAACCTGCTCGTTTTTGACGAAGGTTATAACCCCACCAGTCTGCAATGGCAGGACGAAGGCGAAGCGCCAACCCGTCTTGGTGAAAAAACAGTACGTATACGGCTAGCCCGCCTGGTGGATAATGTTCTTCAACCCTGGGCACAAACGACGACCGGCATGGACTGGGCACTGTCCGAACTTACCGTCCCCTATCGCTTGATCGCCAAGGAAAGTGAGCGAATGGCAGCCGCATTGGCGGCAGCTAGAATCACCATGCCTGATGAAGGGCGCTACGTCATTATCGTGGGTTTACAAGCGGATGGCGAGACATGGCGGGGCTATGCCAAGAGTATGCGCGACGAGGAAGTCTGTGTCGCATATTCATCTGTCATGGGACTCACCGTCGAAAAAGGAGTGAACGATGAATCTGATCAATGACCCCTGGATACCTATCCGGCGAGTAGACGGGACACGCGAAAAGGTCGAAGCCTGGCGCATCACTGATTTCACTGAGGGCAAGAGCCCCATCGTTGCTATCGCCTCGCCGCGCCCTGATTTTGACGGCGCGCTCATCCAGTTTGTTATCGGGCTGCTGCAAACCACGTGCACGCCCAGCGAAAGCGGCTGGTGGGATTGGCGTGAAAATCCGCCA
Organism: Nitrospirales bacterium; assembly: GCA_021604105.1. Taxonomy (GTDB): domain Bacteria; phylum Nitrospirota; class Nitrospiria; order Nitrospirales; family UBA8639; genus Nitrospira_E. The sequence continues at coordinate 104,542 of BQIW01000002.1, forward strand.
CCGTTGGAAATGTTGCAGGAACGATTTGCGACCTTGCTTGAAGTCTTTGATTTGGAAGGTGCAAAAGCATTCATGCAGGACTTCTCGCCTTCTGAATTGAGCAACAGGCAAAATATTTCTGCCCTCTTGATTGAGATGCCAGGCGAAAAACCCCAGAAAGATAACACGGATCACTTCATCAAACGTGGGCGAGTGGACCTGCTTTGTCCTCACTGCGCAGCGACTGCATTATTTACCCTACAGACGAACGCACCTGCTGGCGGCCAAGGAAATCGCACTGGTCTGCGTGGCGGAGGGCCGTTAAGCACGCTGGTGCTTGGCGAAACGCTTTGGGAAACTTGCTGGCGAAATGTTCTCACAAAAACCCGTTATCTTGCGACCGCCGATCTCGACAAAACTGGCGATGCAGATCGTTTCCCTTGGCTTGCTCGCACGCGCACAAGCGAAGCAAAGCCACCCGCGGGAATTACGGGGTTAGTCGATGTTCACCCCGATCAGCAATTCTGGGCTATGCCAAGGCGCATCCGACTGCAGTTAGAAAAACAGGACAAGCTGTCATCCTGTGATCTTTGTGGGGCAGAGGTCAGCTGTGGATACCGTCATTTCGTCACCAAAAATTATGGGGTGAATTACGAAGGATTTGAACACCCCTTGAGTCCCCATTATGTGAAAGACGGTATTCCTAGTCCGGTGCATCCACAGCCGGGAGGTATCGGATATCGGCATTGGCTTGGACTTGTGGAAAATAGCACAGACAGCAACGTTGAGCGCCGACCGGCCAAAGTAATCGAGCAGTTTCGATCTTTAGTACGGGAAGATGCGCGGTTATGGGCGTTTGGGTTCGATATGGACAAAATGAAGGCGCGTTGTTGGTATGACGCTACCATGCCTATCCTTGTTGTGCCAATGGAGTTAGAGGTGAGCTTCAAGGGACAGGTGGAATGCCTGGTTCGTGGCGCTAGTTGGGTTGCCCAGACACTGAGATGGCAAGTCAAGGATGTCTTGCTTGGTAAAGAAAATACCCGTGGCGATTTGTCCTTCATTCAGAACCATTTCTGGGGTGCTACGGAAGCTGGCTTTTATGAACACGTCCAACGTTTTCGGGACAACTTATCTATGCCGCTTGGTGAGTTAAGCGTCCTGGAAAGCTGGCTCGCAGATCTCCGTATGGCAGCGCTCTCTGTGTTTGACCACTATGCTCAAGCCGGGGATTTCGATGCTGTTGATCCCCGACGAATGACGGTGGCCCGTAATGACCTAAAGAAGACGCTTAGTGGCAAGAAACTACGCCAACTACTCGGTCTGCCTCATTCCCTCCATAAAACAGCCTGATTTTATAAGGAGAATTCCATGAGCGACACAACAAAACCGGACAACCCGTTCCCTCAGTGGAAACCGGAGCATCCATCCTTCGATGTACTCAAAACCTGGTGGGAGACTCTGGAGACCGACCGGGGTGAAAGGGCTGCCCTGCGCCGAGCGGCTAGCCTCACCGAGGTGATGCTGAGTCCGGCCTTTCACCGATTGCTTAATTCGTTACAGCGGGCAGGCTACGGCGTGGCGGACTATCGTTATCCGAAGCTCGCTGCCATTGTCGGATTGGCGGCGCGGATCAAGACGGAAACATCCGAGACGCTTGCCACCCGCATGGGTAGTCCTAAAAACGGAGGCGACAAGGCCACCATGTCTGACTTGCGGATCCGACGCGTATTCGCCTGCGATGACATAGAGGAGCTGTATACCCTGTTGCGACGGGCACTTGCCTTACTGGGCGACCAAGCAAACTTGCCAAACCTGGCTGCAACACTTTGGCACTGGTCACCGATGGACGAAAAACGTCCGAACGATCCACGCCGCCGACTGGCTTACGACTACTATGCTGCAGCACCACTTTAACCAGAAGCTTTAACATTGGAGATGGAGAATACCATGACCACATTTCTACAACTGCACATGCTCACCAGCTACCCTCCCGCCTGCCTTAATCGTGACGACCTCAACCGCCCAAAGACCGCCATTATGGGTGGGGTGCCGAGACTCCGTGTATCGTCTCAGAGTTTGAAGCGGGCATGGCGGACATCGGAGCAGTTTGAGACTGCCCTTAAAGGTCACATGGGTACGCGTACCAAGCTGATGGGTGTTCAAGTGTATAATCGAATGGTCAAAGCTGGCATTAAAGAGAAGGATGCCAAGGAATGGGCCCAAGAAATTGCTGAAAAGTTTGGTGCACTTAAATCCAAGAAGGATGCCAAACCACTCAATGACCTTGAAATCGAACAGCTTGCTCATTTCAGTCCGGAGGAAGAGACTGCCATTAATGCTTTGGCTGACAAACTGACCACCGACAAACGTAAACCGACAGAAGAAGAGCTGAATTTACTTCGCAAAGAACACACGGCTGCGGATATCGCTTTATTCGGACGCATGCTCGCCAGCAGTCCTGGGTATAACACAGAGGCCGCGTGCCAAGTTGCCCACGCCATCACCGTTCATCGTGCTGCTGTGGAGGACGACTACTTCACCGCCGTGGACGACCTCAACACCCACGAGGAGGATGCCGGTTCGGCACATATCGGTGAGCAGGGCTTTGGGGCTGGACTGTTTTATAGCTATACGTGTCTTGACTGCGATCTGCTGAACGAAAATTTGGGTGGCAATGTCGAGCTAACAAAAAAGGCAGTCAAAGCGTTGGTCGAAGCTGCAGCCACTGTCCCCCCAACCGGCAAGCAGAACAGCTTTGCCACACGGGCCTGGGCACCTTATGTTTTGGCTGAGAGAGGCAGTCGTCAGCCTCGTGGGCTTTCATTGGCATTTATGAAGCCGATCAACGAGTACGGTGAAGGCATGATTATCAATGCTGTGACGGCACTTGATTCGATGCGCACGAACCTGGACAAGGTTTATTACCAAGGTCAATCATTGCCGAGTGAAAGCATCAATGCGTTGGCTGGCACAGGCAACTTTCAGGCATTACTTGACTGCGCCGCCGGAACCGGAGGTGTTTAATGCGTGACTACCTCGTTTTTCAGCTCTACGGGCCGTTGGCCTCGTGGGGCGACATTGCGGTAGGTGACACACGCCCATCGGCGATGACGCCGACCAAATCCGCAGTGCTAGGAATAGTTTCGGCAGCTTTGGGTTTGCGTCGCCCGGACACGGCGCGCACGGAAGCAAAACGCGGCGAATGGGAATCTCTACACATCGCCTTGGCTGAAGGCTATGGTATGGCAGTAAAAATAGAAACGCTGGGTTTGCCATTGTCCGACTATCACACGGCTCAGGTACCTTCGTCCGGTTCCGGAAGGAATCGAAAGGTCTTCTCCACGCGGCGGGACGAACTGACCCATAGGAACAAGTTTGATCTCAACACTGTCCTTTCCCGCCGCGAATATCGCCAGGATGCCTTTTATGTTGTCGCATTATGGGCACGAACCAACGCGCCACATAACCTTCATGAGTTACGGCACGCACTGTTGGAACCCTGTTTCATGCTGTATCTTGGACGGAAATCTTGCCCACTGGCGCTGCCGCTACAACCGGAGGTGAAGAGCACAGAGGCTGTGGAAGATGCGTTGGCCAGCAGGCACCTCACAGGTGTTCTGGCGCGAGTGACAGAAGCGGTCGGTGATGCCGGGTGGACTAAAATTTATACGCGTTTTCAGACCAGCTCGCCCTTGTTATTGTGGGATGGTGACGCTGAGACTCGCCTGTCGCCAGAGCAAACCGGCACGCGCCGAGACTCGATGCTCTCACGCCACCGCTGGCAGTTCACGGTACGGAACGAACACCAGGCCCACCTCGGCAAAGGAGGGCAGCTATGAACGGCGAGGCCCATTGGTTCTCCCGGGTGACATCTAGGCCAAACATCACCTATCGCCAACTAGTCGACCTTGGCGCACTCGATCCCTATGGTCAGCATCAGGCATTGTGGAAGTTATTCGAGGTGACCAAGGAAGAACGCACTGAACGAGCGGAGTTTTTGTTTCGCGCAGAAAAAAAAGACAAATTGCCTCTGTTCTATGTCTTATCCAAACGTCAGCCGCATGATCGGACAGGGCTCTGGGATATCGTATCCAAGGCCTATCATCCTGACATTCAGGTTGGCGATCGCCTCACGTTTAAATTGCGTGCGAATCCAGTTGTATCTCGCAAGGGAGAGGATGGAAATCGCGGCCAACGTCACGATGTGGTGATGAATGCCAAGCAACAGATGAATTGGAAAAACCTACCCAAAGAACAACGTCCAACATTGGCTTACCTCGCCCAAAAAGCTGGTGAAACCTGGTTACGGGGACGTGAGGTACGAATGGGGTGCAAGTTCGATGATAACAACCTGCGCGCAGATGGTTATTGTACCTGGCGGAAACACAGTGCCAAAAACATAGAGCTTTCCATGTTAGATTTTGAGGGTTGCCTGACGGTCGGTGATCCCAATGTTTTTTTGGAAGCCTTATATAATGGCGTTGGCCCTGCCAAAGGGTTCGGTTGTGGCTTGTTATTGGTTCGACGTGTTTAACGGCTTGGAGACTTTGAATGGCTGATCTCCTTCCCCCATTAAAACCCATTCCCATCAAGGAACGGCTTTCTGTTCTCTATATTGAATATGGCCAACTGGATGTGCTGGACGGAGCCTTTGTGGTGGTGGATAAAAACGGCATACGTACGCATATTCCCATCGGCGGTCTGGCCTGTTTAATGCTGGAGCCAGGCACACGGGTGTCGCATGCCGCTTGTGCCTTGGCCGCTCGTGCGGGCACCCTACTCGTGTGGATCGGCGAAGCTGGCGTTCGCCTCTACTCGGCGGGGCAACCTGGGGGCGCAAGAGCAGACCGTCTTTTGTATCAAGCCAAGCTGGCACTGGACGATGAATTACGGTTGAAGGTTGTGCGAAAAATGTATGCGTTACGTTTCGGAGAAGAACCGCCCCAGCGCCGTTCGGTTGAACAGTTGCGTGGCATTGAAGGCGCACGCGTGAGAGAAACCTATAAACGCATGGCATCCAAATACGGTGTGGAGTGGAAGGCCCGCAACTATGACGTGGAAGATTGGGGACAAGGTGATATCGCGAATCGCTGCCTGTCATCGGCAACAGCCTGCTTGTACGGTGTGACGGAAGCTGCAGTGCTCGCCGCCGGATATGCCCCTGCCATTGGCTTTATCCATACAGGCAAACCGCTCTCTTTTGTTTACGATATCGCGGATGTGTACAAATTCGAGACCGTCGTGCCACTAGCTTTCCGTATTGCCGCACGCTCTCCGGTAAATGCGGAACAACAAGTCCGCCTGGCCTGCCGCGACAGTTTCCGCGAAACCCGGCTGTTGGAGCGCATTATCCCTGGAATCGAAGACATGTTAGCGGCTGGAGAAATTCCACGGCCAGAAGCTGGCGATGACCAGGTCACCCCCGCCATTCCAAACAAGAAAAACATTGGTGATGCTGGTCATCGTACTTGAAAATGCTCCCCCAAGGTTGCGAGGAAGACTTGCCATCTGGCTACTGGAAATCCGAGCCGGAGTCTATGTCGGCAACTATTCCGTGAAAGTGCGGGACCATATTTGGAATAATGTCCAGGAAGGGATAGGTGAAGGAAACGCTGTGATGGCTTGGCGTGCTAATAACGAAGCCGGTTTCGACTTTGTAACCCTCGGAACTAATCGCCGAATTCCGGTGGAATTGGACGGCGCAAAATTAGTCAGCTTCCTCCCCCAAAAAGATGAAAACGCACCAGATTCACCCCCAACCTTATCAGTATAGATATCCAGAAAATTTCGGTAGATTTATCTGCAAGGTTTTTTATAATTTAAAACAATAAGTTAAGGGAAGTATGTTCCCCGCAGGCGCGGGGATGAACCGATATTCGGAACATCGAGGATAACGGCTATATGATGTTCCCCGCAGGCGCGGGGATGAACCGCCGAGAACCAGGACCTCAAGGCCCGACTAGAAATGTTCCCCGCAGGCGCGGGGATGAACCGCATCATTGTAGGTCAATGTCAGGAATGTGGCGATGTTCCCCGCAGGCGCGGGGATGAACCGCATGATATTCTCTGCTTCGGTTTCACCTGTTCATGTTCCCCGCAGGCGCGGGGATGAACCTGTATTCCCGATAGCCGCCGGAACTTTGCAGATTATGTTCCCCGCAGGCGCGGGGATGAACCGAAACCTTCGAATCACAGGTGGCGGACAGACTGATGTTCCCCGCAGGCGCGGGGATGAACCGAAGCGCAGCCGAGGCCGGATCGATGGCATGGTATGTTCCCCGCAGGCGCGGGGATGAACCGGTCTCCACATCCGGCCAATAGACGTTATACAAATGTTCCCCGCAGGCGCGGGGATGAACCGGCGAGATTGGCATGTGGGGCATTAATGCCTCGATGTTCCCCGCAGGCGCGGGGATGAACCGTGCCGTTTGTGAGCGAAACAGATAATTATGTCATGTTCCCCGCAGGCGCGGGGATGAACCGAATGGCTAGCGTTCCAGGTTTTGTCCGGCCAAATGTTCCCCGCAGGCGCGGGGATGAACCGTGATCTGCTAGACCAAATGAGGAGACCAAGAAATGTTCCCCGCAGGCGCGGGGATGAACCGGATTATTTCACTTCCTCCCGTCCCTGGCCCCAATGTTCCCCGCAGGCGCGGGGATGAACCGGCAACGGCAGCACTCACCGGCACATCAACAGTTATGTTCCCCGCAGGCGCGGGGATGAACCGAAAAAACGTCGGAGTCCAACCTCTCATGTAAAATGTTCCCCGCAGGCGCGGGGATGAACCGCGCTTCCCTCTCTGATTTATGAGCGCACTTAGATGTTCCCCGCAGGCGCGGGGATGAACCGTTTTCTGGACATCAAGTATCTCCTTTGTTGGGATGTTCCCCGCAGGCGCGGGGATGAACCGTAAATCATTTTGATCGGATTTTTCCGGACCAAATGTTCCCCGCAGGCGCGGGGATGAACCGCATTAGATTTTATCCCGTTCTGTTATTTCAACATGTTCCCCGCAGGCGCGGGGATGAACCGCCTTGGCTACGGTTCACGCGACATTTGAAGAAATGTTCCCCGCAGGCGCGGGGATGAACCGCTGTGACCGCGTTTGATAATAGTTTGTCACAGATGTTCCCCGCAGGCGCGGGGATGAACCGGCTGCGCCGGCTTTGACGATGGGTTGCATGCGGTCCCCCTCCGCAAACTCTGGGAGCCGGCATGAACTCGACCTTTACTGAATCCATTGTCGAAGACGCGGCACTGGTCAAGGCTGGAAGCGCTGGGCTATACCGTTCTGCAGGGCCCTGATATTGCCGCCGGAGAACCTGTCGCCGAACGTAACGGCTCGATTTACCGCGACGCTGGTTCATCGATAGGGTAAAGGGTACGAGGTGGATTTACTTGGCCAGACGGTTGCGGTTGTCACGCTGTCGGCTTTTCAGGTCCGACCGGCCCACAAACGGGAGATCGCCCATGCGGAAGACCTGGCAAGTTCGACGCCCTGGTTTGCTCCCCTTCCATGTTGTCCTGGTTTTTTGAACAGCGCATGGGTTCATCTTTCTTCCTCAGATCTCTTATCCATACTACCGTTCAACAAGTTCGTCTGAGGAGATTCTTCCCTCCCCTACGAGTAAGGGGACGTCACGTGTAACGTCCTGATCAGACGTCTAAACGATTCCGGCCGGGATTGGCTCTCATCGAATATATAGCCATGTTGGCGTTGCGCGGATTGCAAGAAATTGGCTCGAGCATCTGGTGGGACACCCATTAACAGAGAAAGAGAAACCAGATATTCTCCGGATCCTTTGGCGATATCCTCTTGCAAGTTGTCAAAGTTGACGACCACAAAGGCGATCTTTTTATGATCAGAATTGAGCATGCCATCGGCATTGAACCACGCTCCGGGGGTCGTGCTGGATAGAAATTCTCTGGTGGGCTCGGTGAGATCGGTTGTCGCTTGACTGGTCCCATCGGTCAGTCTGGTAATCGATTCTGTCGAGGCATCAGTCAGCTCGGTGGAAGCATCAAACGGAGCTTTGGTCAAATCAACCGTGGCATCGGTAATACATCCCGTTAAAAACCCGCCCATGACCATGGCGATACACAGGCCCTGGAATGCCTGGAAGGGATGCTGCTGCTTCCGGCTTTCACTGAAGTCCCCTTCTGCAACGGTGACGGGCAAGAGATAGTGGCCGAATGCCGGTGCTATCCACAGCCTTATAAGGAAACGATATATGTGACCAAAATAGTTACTCATGCCCTATTCCCCCTTGATTAATGATATGAATTATTAAAAAGTATAGCCAATCACCCTGCTCCCATTCCCTCCCCAAGTTCACCTTGGAAGAACGATATTTTGTATTCTTGACTCGCTCATTGATCATGGTTTGCCACCACACCTCTCATAGAATGGAGTG
>BQIW01000003.1 GCA_021604105.1 Nitrospirales bacterium
CTGTCGATTCCCTTTCTTCGGCGTGCCGGTGGAATCCATACGGTGGCTTCGATTGGCAGTTTTGGTATTAAACTTTCTCCATTTACCGTCGCCGTGGAAGGGGCAAACGTGCAATTAGCCGGGGTCCTGGGCACAAAAGGTATCACGACACAACTGGAGGGGAAGGTTGGATGTAAATCCAAGTTAAGCTTCAATGGCAAACTTTTCGGGAAGATTGCCAATTGTTCCGTGGATCTTCCGGACGATGACTTCGAGGAACACGTCGACACGATGTAGCGGTCATCGTGAGATTATGATTGAGAAAGGGCTGTCCGTGTCAGTTCATCCTGCACCGTGCCATCACTCCCATTCCACATATCAGGTCTGCCATCAGGTCGTCTGTCAGCATCAAATCGAAGTGGAGGTTTGGCCTGCCAACGCTGAAGTGTATTTTCGTGATGAACGATATGCTGATCCTGTGAATACCCAGGTCCGGTTTCACGCTTCGGTGTATAACGGGATGAGCAGCAAGGTGAATTGGGCCGTTCAGGATCCTGCAGGAAATCCGGGGGCTGGTTCGATTGATCAGACCGGCCTATATCTTGCTCCTCCGAAAGGCAGCCTTTCTCACGGGACAACCGACATTATCATCGCCACAGCGGCGGAAAGCCCTTTTCGAAAAGCCTATGCCTTCGTCACATTGATGGGAAATGGACCCGAACCACTTCCTCATCCAATCCTTGAAATTTTTCCCAAGCAAGCGTATCTCTATTATCCTCAAGGCCACCATAACGCCTATATCGATCAGAGCAACACCCAACAATTATTTCGGGCAACGATTCGGCACAGTTCAGGCGCGGCTGTTCAATGGCTTGTGGATTCAGTGGTGCAGAGCGGGGCGGGCACTGTTCCCTGGTTTCTGTATGAGCTGACAGGATCGGGCGCTTCCAAAGAGGTGACGATTTCAGCCCGATTACAAACACAGCCGGCCATATTCGATGAAGCCAGGGCGATTCATATAAACTATAATTGGCCAGGACTTGTGTAGCATCCGCCAAAGAAGGGCATTTATATGGGCGACATAAAAATAAAAGAGGCAAAAAATCTCGAAAAATTGCGGATTAGTGAACTGAGTAATGTTGATCCGCTTGTGATCAGCGAAGTACGACATATTGCCCCGGCCGCCGTTCATATCAAAGAACTGAATCATATTGATCCCCTGACGATTGAATCCCTCCGCATCAATGAAATTCGCAATCTGGATCCGATCCGAGTTGAACAGTTCAATGTGACCAGTTTGCCAACCGTCAATTTGTCACTCCGGCAACTTCCTGCTGTTGATATGAATATCCGGCGCTTGCCCCCTGTGTCGATCGGACTTCATCAGGACTTTTGTCTTCCCTCCAGCTACATGTTACGCGCACGATTGTTAGGGATTGAATTCCTCCGCCTTAATCTGGAGGGACGGACTATGGTTTCCCCAAGGGATAAGGTCAGACGTGAGCAATCGCGTATTCCTGCGCAAAGCTTTCCTCAGGTGGCGACAGCCGGCAATCCGGGTATTCCATCTCGTTCGGTTACCAAAGGCGCACGGGTCGTAGTCACCGGCGCACCATGTCAGACCATGGCTTCATCTCATCAGACAATGCCCGGGACGCCTGCGGGACGACCTATAAAAGGTAGAGAGGGTTTAAGGCCTGGAGGCGGGTACGGAGGCGGGAGACAAGCCGCTACGGGTGGGTTGAAAGTGGGAAATGTTCCTTCCCGTACCTTTCCGATGAACAAGCCCAAGTCTCAAATGGATTTCATGGACAGTACTGTCAGCAGTGGGGAGAATTAACCTATGTCCTGTGTACATGCGCAATCCTCATGCTCAAAATCTGGACCCGATGGGGCTACCACATTAGGACAAACCACTGGTCAGGCTGTTGGCCTGGCCTTCTATCTGGTCGGGGCTGGTGCCCAATTTTTCGGGCAATTCATGCACGGGCTCATCTGGCGGGAGCCACCATGTCCACATGGATGCGCCTGTACGATGCGTCGTGGGTGTGGACCGGTTGTCCAGCACCATTTTTGTGTGCAGTGCCAACCTTCACTCTGTACGTGCCATTCCTGTTGTTAATTCGCACATTGTCTTTGGAGTCATGAGCATGAAGTCCGGGAGTAAAGCTACTACAAGCAAGAACAGTAAGAAAAAATCTCAGGCCCGCCGATCTACAAGTCGAAGAACGTCTACAGCCCAAGCGTCTGCTCATACCGACCAAAACACCAACTCTGAGGATTCGATGTTCGGGCATGGCGAACAAATCGGCACGACGTTTGCCAAAGGATTGGATCTGGCCGAAGCGGGTTTAAGTTTGGGCTTGACCCTCATTAACCGTTTTGGAACGATGATGCAGGATTCCGTACTGGAGAAGTTTTCCGGGGTCATGGATGCTGCCACCACGTCATCACAGGAATCCGCTCCCTCGTCCTCCAGATCATCCCGTGATTCGGTTGCACCGGTGCCTTCCTCGGAACATCCCGAAGGTATCGAACCTCAGGATCCCGCCTATTACATTGCAAACCGGTTACCGCTGACTCCCGGGAAACCTGTACATGTGTCATTCTCAATTAATAATGATTCGATGGATTCGGCCAGGAGCGTCAAGCTAAAGGTTGACGGGTTTATCGGGTCGACTCAAGGACAGGGATTTCCTGGCAAAGGCTTCACGGTGAGCCCTGGGTCAAAAACGATTGCGCCGATGGATTTTGAAAAATTTATTTTGAAAGGCCTGATTCCCGCTGATCTTCCGCCGGACATTTATCATGGACGTATTCTGGTGATGTCCGAACAGGCCATCGAAATCCCGGTGAAATTATTGGTGACGTCAGCCACTTAACGGAGAAAGCTCTCGAAGGAGGGTTATTCTACCCATAGGGGTGTTTGACGGGAGAACCTATGACATACGATGTAATTGTGGTTGGGGCCGGACCGGGAGGGAGCAGCACCGCGGCCTTTACGGCACAGAAGGGGTTGTCAACCTTAATTCTTGATCGAACCGGTTTTCCCAGGGATAAGGTCTGTGGTGATGGGTTGACCCCTCAAGCCCTATACTGGCTGGACCAGTTGGGCTGTATCGACGAAGTGCTGACGCATACCAAATCCTGCATAAAAACGTGCGACCTTTTTATTAACGGGGAATTGCTGTTGACCGGGGGATTTCCGAACACTACTCACTATCCTGATTTTTGTGTATTGTTGGATCGTCGGCGTTTTGATCATATCCTTCTTCAACATGCAGTGGCCTCCGGAGCCGAATTTCAAGCGTATTCCCTGGTTCGAGAGATTCATCAGACTCCCGATCATGCCCGCGTCGTCCTGGATCATAAAGGTCAGCGCATGGAGGTACAGGGAAAAATTGTGATCGGGGCAGACGGTGTGAGTTCCGTCGTGTCCCGCTCTATCGGGAATGTCTTAAAAAATGGAGCAACAGCGCTTTCTCTCCGTGCCTATTACCAAAATGTGAATGCCGAAGGTGCCCAAATTAAGGTGTATTTCGATGAACGTTTTTTCCCCGGATATGCCTGGGTGTTTGTGGATGATGACGGCTTTGCCAATATCGGGTTGGGGTACGCGTTTGATAAACCATTTCCCATGATCCCGAATCTCAAACAGGTGTTCCAAGATTTTCTGGATCAGGATTTGTGCCACCTCTTGCGTCATGCCTCACGGTGCGGAGCCGTTTCAGGTGGGGCTGTCTCATTTTTTAAACCTAAGGCGATCGTGGCAGATCGGGTGATGCTGGTAGGTGACGCGGCCAATCAAGCCGATCCGCTCAATGGAGGAGGGATTCATAAAGCCATGGAAGGGGCGTATTTAGCTGCCGAAACCGCGTATCAGGCTGTGCTGCGCGGGGATTGTTCTGTCCGTGCCCTTCTACAATATCAAACGCAATGGGAACAACAATTTGAGTTAGACTGGCGGACGGGGGAATTATTTTTATCCGTAGCCAAAAATCCCGATTTGAAGGAATTCTGCCTGTTTGTCCTTGCCAATATTGCTCGGATGACTACCCATGACCGGCAATTTCAAGAATTCTGTAGTGGGGTGTTCAGTGGGGTTCTTTCTCAGAATATCTGCCTTGTCCCGCAAGCCTTGTTCCATGCGATGCCACGCAATCCTGCGGCCTGGATGGCTATGTTACAATTAGATGAAAAAGGATTAGTGACCGGGCCCCTGAGTCTGGCCATTGACGCAATGACCAGTAGTGCGAAGGCGTCAAGCCGCATGCTGATGAGTCCCTGGCAAAGCTTAAACTGGAGCCTGGAGGTGATGACGAAAGTTCTTCGGCTGGCTAGGGGCCATGCCGAAGGATCATTTACGCCGACGGGCTCTGCATTGGCAAAATGCCCAATTTGATCACCGGCAGGGATTCCAACCTGTCCGGAGAAAGGAACACAATATGGCCACCGTTATAGGATCCGTCAACAAACTCATCAATCAGACTTCCACGCAAATTCTAGAGAATCACATCCCTCAAAAAATGGCTGACATGGTCAATACCGTGGTCAATACAGGTTTCCAGATTGTGGAAGATGTGTTGAAAATTACCCAGGATTTGACGAAAGCATCGGACTCTAACCAAGGAGATTCCTAATGCATCACCATTTACCGCATTGTTGTGTCTCGACGCCTCACCATTCGTCACCGCATTATCATACGACTGGTTATCGTAGCCTGTTTCCAATGGGAATGGGATATCCGGTTCTGATGCCGATGCCATATTATCCGTCAGTCGGATATTCCGCATACGGCTGGGGAACTCAGGCCACCCAATCCATGCCTCTTCCTCAAGAAGTCAGTGTGGATAGCGCCACCGGCATGAAAGAAGTGCTGATCGGAGGAACCACCAACGCCTCATTGACCCTGGAATACGCGCCGGATGCCGGAGCGACTTCCCCCTTGGTCAAGGTCACGGTGGACATTGATGGGAGTACTTCAACCTGGCAGGAAACCTCAATGACAGACGGCTATCATGTGAAATCCCATTTACTATCCATCGAGCCAGGGGCCAAGGTGACGTTGCAAGTAACAGACGCGATGGCCCGGTTGCGTTGGTGCGAAACAGTCTGCTGTTGATCGGATGAGGATACCTCAAGCGTAGGAATATTTTCTTTTTGAACGGCTATTCAATTTGAGGCAAGATAAAGGAAGGGCACAGCAATGAATTACACTCAACCGATGTTTTCTGGAATTCCCACTCATCCGTATCCTGGTGCCGGAGCCTTTTCCGGACCACACTTTCAACATGGGGGCACTGGGTTTTGTCCTAGTTGTAGCCATCCCAGGGCTAAATGTTGCTGTGGGTATCGGGAATGCCGGAAGGAAGCCAAGGAATTGCTTGTTGAAGCGGACACCAGTGTCGACGGGAAGACGGATCCCAATTCTATGGTCCTCCAACGAGTCCGGGCCATGGCCATGTTCACGGCTCCGGTTGAGATGTCAGCCGGCGAGACACGTGGCAGGAACGCAGAAACGAAGGCAGCCGTGGCTCCGATTGTCGGTGAGGTGGATGTGCGAGGAAAAGCCGGAATCAGCAAGGCCTTTATCGGGGGAGGTTGTTGCGTGCATCTTTCCATTGAATATACCCCGACGAATGCGGCATCGACTGCACCTGCGTTAGTTTTTGTGGTCGTACAGGACAGCGAAAAAACGACTCTAGGCTGGATGAAACAGGCCGACCCTCAGGACGGCTATCAAATTAAAGAAGGAATTATCACCACCAAGCCAGGCGCCCACCTGACGGTCCTGGTCGTCAATATGACCGCCAGGGTTCGATGGTGTGAAGTCTTTAGTTGTTAACCGGTTTAACCAGGAGATGATGATGGCGGCAACCCCAAAAGGTTCTTCAAAAGAGAAAAAGTCCGGCGCAGCGAACAAAGCCAAAATGGAATTTCAGGAATATAAAAAACGAATCGAACGCGCTCCGGGAATGGAACCCCGTGGCCCTCAGTTTGGCACGGGTGCGACAGGAATGCCTCACATGCCGATGGGATGGCCTGTTCCTCCTATGACCGGTTTCATACCCCAGATTCCCCAGATGCCTGATTTGAATCCTGCCTCAGGCCAAACTTCCGGCGTGACAAGTGGGGAGATCGCTAATCGGGTCGGGGAAACCTTGAAGTTGGGAATGGATCTTCTGAATTCTGGGTTGGGGGTCGGGTTACGATTTCTTCAAGGGCTAGCTGGCCCTGAATATCATCACGGACACCCTGGATGGGGCCATACCCACGGGGCCGGTGACCATTTTCATGGATCTCCCGGATATGAGTGCCAAATGACCTGTGGCTGCAACTGCGTGGATTGTTGTCAGTCACTCGGGTGTGCATCCTCCTGTGGGTGTTCTCCCAGTGTAGGCTCGTGTTGTTAAACGGCAGTTTTGAAAGATTGCCGGCGGACTTCTTCCTCTTCCTCTAGCCCGGAGTGTCTTGTGACTCCGGGTTTCGTTCTTTTTCTTTGCGCACCAATATCCACGTCCTACCCGTGAACGAGTTTCTGATTGTATATCTATGAGACGTCATCAACCCGCTTCCAACATTTCCTGGACTCGTGACGCCATAATCTATCAGATCTTTCCTGACCGGTTTGCGCGAGATAGCCAACAGCTCAAGCCCGGATCTGGTTTCGTGCCCTGGAGATCCAAGCCTACAGCTCACGGATTTATGGGAGGGACTCTGCGAGGAATTACTGAACATCTCGATTACCTCCTGGACCTTGGTGTCAATTTGATTTACCTGGCCCCCATTTTTTTTGCCTCGGCCAATCATCGATACAACACCTACGATTACTATAGGATTGATCCTCGCCTTGGGACATTGGCTGACTTTCAGACTCTGATATCCAGGGCTCACGCGAATGGCATTCGTGTATTATTGGATGGCGTATTCAATCATTGCGGCCGGGGATTTTTTCCCTTTTATGATGTCATGGAACGTGGGCCGGCATCCCCCTTCACCTCCTGGTTTTTCATCACACGATTTCCGGTTAATGCGTTCGGGAAATTTCGTTACCGCGGTTGGCAGGAACGGCCTCTCATGCCCATTCTCAACTTAGCCAATCCTGCCACACGACGGTACTTTCTGGACGTCGCAGTTTATTGGACAAATCAGGGTATAGATGGATGGCGATTGGATGCGGTGGCTGATGTTCGGGGACATCAGTTTTGGAGAGTTCTCTGGCAGGAG
Organism: Nitrospirales bacterium; assembly: GCA_021604105.1. Lineage (GTDB taxonomy): Bacteria > Nitrospirota > Nitrospiria > Nitrospirales > UBA8639 > Nitrospira_E. The sequence goes on from BQIW01000003.1 coordinate 7,207, forward strand.
GTGAAAAGGATAAACCCGTCGGCATATATGGTGGCAGAAATCTGGGGTCCTGGTCGTCCTTGGATTCGGGATGGACAATTTGACGGAGGAACGAACTACGTATTCCGTCAGGTCGTCTTGGACTATTTTATTCAGGGTTCCATTTCAACCAGGCAATTTGTGTCCCGGGTGAGCAAGCTTCTTCGGATGTATCCATGGGAAAAGACCTTAGCGATGATGAACGTGTTAGGGTCTCATGATACTCAACGCCTTTATACTTTAGCCCGGGGAAATATTTTACGGCTGAAGTTGGCGATGCTGTTTCAGTTTGTCTTTCCAGGGATACCGGCAGTGTATTATGGGGATGAAATCGGGATGAAGGGCGGGAAAGACCCCGACAATCGTCGGAGCATGGAATGGAATCAGAGTAAATGGAATAACGAATTGCGGAATTTCACCAAGCAGCTTGTTGCCATCCGGAAATCTCTTCCAGTGTTACGCGAAGGGAACTGGACCCTGGTTCAGGTATTCCCCGATCAACAATGTTGTATCTTTCTGAAAAAGACGCAGAGAAATTTTGTGGTGATCCTTATTCATAATGATGATCACCCCATCTCCATACAGATTGATATCGCCCGGTGGGTAGGGAATACCGCTCGATGGCTTGAGGACCAGCTTACTGGACACCACTTCAAGTGTGAACAAGGAAAAATTGTCTTATCCGGCCTGGGACCGCGCTCAGGAATGATCCTGACTCCAGTCAAAACTGCTGTCGTGTCAAAGGTGAGTGGTCGTACTTGAGGAACCCGAGGCTCAATTTTTTCTAACATTCATCTTTATCTGTAAGGGCACGTGAAATTCACGGACACTCAACGGTTGCCTTATCCGTGGTTTCTCCACATTCGGCCGTCCTTGGCCAGCAAGGCATCCGCTTCCAGCGGTCCCCAGCTTCCTGAGCTATAGGGACGAATGGCATGCGAGCCCAGGCTCTCCCAAACTTTGACAATGGGATCGACGATACTCCAACCCACTTCGACGCTGTCACTTCGCTGAAAAAGTGTTGCGTCTCCGGCCATCACGTCGTGCAGGAGCGTCTCATAGCCCGTGCTTGGGGCATCGCCGAAATATTCCGCATATTGGAAGTCCATATCCACCGTCCCGACCTTGACCTTGGGTCCTGGAATTTTGGCTCCAAAACTTAGAGAAATGCCCTCATCCGGTTGAATACGGATGACGAGCACATTCGGCGTGAGTCGGTCGACGGGAGTCTTTCGAAATAACATCAGCGGGGCAGATTTAAACTGAATGACCACTTCGGTTACTCGGGTTTGTAACCGTTTGCCGGTTCGAAGGTAAAAGGGCACCCCTTCCCAGCGCCAACTTTCAATGCCTAAGGTCATGGCGGCAAAGGTTTCAGTTAGGGAGGCTGGATCGACATCTTTTTCCCTTCGATAAGGAAGGACTCTGTGACCGTTAATCAATCCGGCCTCATATTGTCCGGCAACCGTTGATTGTAAGACCTCTACAGGGTTCATTGGCTGGATGGCACGGAGGACCTTCGCTTTCTCGTTCCTGACTGCTTCGGGATCAAACGTATTCGGTGGCTCCATCGCTACGAATGCCAAAATTTGCAGGAGGTGATTGGATACCATGTCACGGAGGGCACCCGCTTTTTCATAATAGGCGCCGCGATGCTCCACCCCTAACGTTTCCGCAACAGTGATTTGTACATGATCAATATATTGGCGGTTCCAGATGGGTTCAAAAATACCGTTCGCAAAACGAAATATTAAAATATTTTGAACGGTTTCTTTTCCAAGATAATGATCGATCCGGTAAATCTGACTTTCATCGAGCACCTGTCTCAGGGCTTGATTGAGCGATCGAGCCGATGGCAAATCATGACCGAATGGTTTTTCAATGACGATACGACGGGAAAAATCCTTTCGATGTTCGACTAATCCTTTGGCGCCAAGTTGCTCAACGATTTCCGCAAAAAATGTTGGAGCCGTGGCCATGTAATAGAGATAATTTCCCTGGGTCCCGTGTGTGGTGTTTAATTGTGTCAGCAGGGCCTGGAGGCGGTCGTAGGTTTGAGGATCCCGGAAATCCCCTGAGAGGTAATGCAACCGATCCAGGAGCCAATCTTTGATGGTGACATCGATGGGACGGGGGCATAATTCATCGATGTCCTGGCGGATTTTCTCCCGAAAGTCATCCGTATGCATGGAAATGCCATCTATCCCAAGAATGGCAAATTCTTGAGGGAGATGATGACTTGAGGCCAGGTTATATAATGCAGGAATCAATTTTCTCTTCGTGAGATCTCCTTGAGCTCCGAAGATAATAAATAGCGTGGGCGGTCGCGTCTGCCCATTACTGGCCTGTGGGATGAGGGGATGTTCTTTCAGTTCATCGTGGTGGTCAAACGCAGGATGGGATGTTTTCACTGACTTTCTAACCTTTCCGAAAGGGTCATTTGCATGGGGAAGTCCATGGAGAACACATTCAATCGAGAAATGGAACCTGATTCCTTACAACCGTCTTTTCCTGATAAAAAGTTGAGACAAGGCGCCGCACCTATCCCCACCGGAACCGGTATACTTAGTACTATACCATTTCCAGTGGTAAGTGCTATCCACAAATGACCCTCCACATACGTTATACGGAATTGACGAACACGAGCGTCTCCTGAATGAACACGTTTCTTCTTGGGCGTATCCAGGGAAATTGCTGAGCCATGTAAGCTTCAAATAGTTTCACCAACGGGGCTGGTCAGGTTTCCGGAGTAGGGACAGTTCTTTTTCTGTTTCCCGAGTCGAACGAATCGGTTGTCTGCGGATAGCAAAACCCTCATTTGTCACACAAGTTCCTCCGGACAGATGGCGGGGTGGACAGCATTATATCATTCAGAGCGCCATGCTCGACGTATGGCACGTATGCTATGATAATTCAAAAGGTTTTTCTTTTACTCAATTCTGTTTAGGCCAATGTCGCCTCTTCAGTCTTTTCCTAATCTTCCTTTCAGGACAGGCTTTTGGAAGGACGCCTGGACGCATCCTATATTATTTTTTGGCTGTTTGAGTGCGGTGGCTCTCATAATTTTGCTGGGTGATTACGTAGCAGGCCCAACCATTCAGTTCCCCATTTTGTATCTTGTTCCGGTGTCTCTCGCCTCCTGGTATAGAGGGTTTTCCTGTGGGCTGACATTTGCCGTGACCCTGTCCCTTATTAGATTTCTTTTTAATTTACAGTTTTGGTCGGTTTCCCTCACCCTATTGGATGCGTCTATTAACACTGTGATCAGAATCCTGGTTCTTGGTGGAGCCGCATTTCTTGTCAGTCGAACCGCTATGCAAGCCCGGGCGTTAGCCAACAGAGTCAACGTATTGGAGGGCTGCCTTCCTATTTGCAGTTTTTGCAAAAAAATTCGTGACGACAACAATACCTGGCAACCGCTGGAACGATTCATTAGTGATCGCTCCAATGCCCAATTTACCCACGGATTTTGTCCGGAGTGTGGTGAACGCCATTACGGGGAATTTTTTGGGAAAGGTAATCGACCGATAAAAGAATCCTAATTTTCAGACTGAGGGGATCGAGTAAGAAAGAGAAGATGATCGGGATTATTTTTGATACGCATGGGCTTGTGTGCCCACAAGTGATGACGGCTTTGACCGCTGCGGAATTGATTGTCCACGCTGGAGACATCGGAACGCCTGACGTTCGGGGGAATTATGATCAGGATCTTTGGGCTAAGCAGATTCCCCCGACGACTGTCGTCGAACATCAATCATATGTATGATATGTTGTGCATAAACTGGATCACTTGGATTTTGATCCGGTTGCTGCGGAATTTTCTGCGGTCATTTTTGGGCATTCCCATCGTTCTTCTGCGGAGAAACGCAACGGAGTACTTTACCTCAATCCTGGCAGTGCAGGCCCTCGTCGATTTACTCTCCCCATTTCCGTGGCACGTCTTCATTTCACGGATATCGGTCTTACTCCTGAAATCATCGGGATTATTCCATAAAGCGATGGAGGAGAAAAACAGTGAGTCGTCCTGGAGTTGCTTGAGCAAATGTTGGAACCCCATTGAGACTCGAGTGCTTTACCATTTGTTCTCTGTCAATGGGGTATCACGTAGTCCGTGCGCGGAGAGATATCGCTGAGAGATATGAAGATGAAACCAGGGTCACATCAGAGGGTGCATTGTCTTGCGCTCAATCAAGGAAGCACAGAAGAAAGTGAATGCGTGGTTAGGTTTCTAGGTATAAACGAAGGGTATTTTCATGTCCCAAAGTAACATGTCCGACTTTACATTCCCCACTCAGGGAACAGGTGCGTTTGATCGCCAATACGACCGCGGGGCTTTCATCTGAGCGATAAATAACATCTTCAATACGAATTTCCACTGCCTTTTCTTGATCTTCCTTGTCTAAGTATTCAATTTCACCCATGACAACCCCTTGTTAATTATGAACGTTTTTGCATGTCGATGCTTCCTGTTAGACCAAGAACTGTGCCAGAACTTTCTCGTCGAGAATGGAATAAACTCCTTGAAAACCGGTTTAGTTTTCCCTTTTTTGTACTGTATGGATTTTGACACCAGGCAAGGACTGCCTCGGCTAGGTAAAAAAGTTTTGCTGGATTTTTCCGGGAAAATTACAAACCGAGTAGGAACGATATCTCCGTCTTCTATTGAACGAGCCCAATGAAATATGGCAATCCGACAACAATCTTTTCGGTTCATTTTTCATGGACCTCATCCCCATATAGTATTGCGTGTGCAGGTCCTCATAGGGGTTCGACCTAATAGCCCGAAAGAGTTTCATACATGAAATACCATTTTGGATCCAATTGAATTTCTCAGGCATGTCAATTTTTCGTGCTAAAAAGTCCCAGTTGAATAATCGTTCCACTCTGTCTTATGGCCAAATGGGATGAGGCATTGGCCCTGGGGGTTGCCTGCCGGGAAGCCAAGGATTGGGAGCTTCGTCCCAGGCTGTCTAGTGAGAACCAAGTAGGATGGTTCCACCTTTGTTGGGGGCTCCCTTGTTGACCTTGGTTCCTTCTAACCGAAGCTTTGAATGTTGAAACGGGAAAGAATCAATGAAAATGCAGGACGTCCTCGACGGACCGACCTCTTTCTTGCGGCCTTTCGAGCGGAATGTTTACGAAATTATTTCTGGTAGACCTCTTTTCACCTTCCTGTTTAAAAAGATGAATTCTCCCCGCGTTGGAAAGATCTGTCACTGGGTGAGGAGAGAAAGGGTGGTTCGGTTCAGAGATAATTGGGGCAGTGCGAACCGACGATCAAAATAAGGAATGGGTCAATCGATTATAGGAATGGAAGGAACTACTTGAACTCCGTCAGTATTCATGAAGGCCAAATGGCCTTATGTTTTTTGACTGTGGATGGCCGACGATTGGGCTGCGACGGGCACGAGGACGGATTTCCATTGTTGTGCCATGTTCTGGATTTCGGTGAGAAAAGTCTTGGCGGAATGGTGTTCATTAATGTATCGAACCAGGGCGCTTCCAATAATGACCCCATCCGCAAATTGTCCAACTTCTCTGGCCTGCTCAGCGGAGGCAATTCCAAATCCCACTGCCACAGGTTTTCTTGAGGCTCGTTGTAGCTGTTGGACGCTTTGGCGCACCAGACTGAGATCAGTCAGCTTTGCCCCGGTAATACCGGTAAGAGAGACATAATAGATAAAGCCATGTGATCGCTTGATCACCGCACGTCGTCGTTCTGCCGTGCTGGTGGGAGCAAGCAGGAAAATACTCACCGGTCCTCCCGCTGCCTGAGTGGCGTGATAAAGAAAATCAGATTCCTCCGGAGGCAAATCCGGCACGATGAGTCCATCGACGCCCGCGTCCACGGCATTGGCACAAAAATCCTTGATCCCCATGGCCATGAGGCTGTTGTAATAGGTCATCAAAATAAGGGGAATTGACGTTGTTTTTCTCAGATTGGCAACAGTGGCGAGGATATTTTTAAGTGTTGTCCCTGAGTGAAGGGCCCTTTCTGCTGCTTGTTGAATCACCGGACCATCGGCGATAGGATCCGAAAATGGCACACCCAATTCGATCAGGTCGGCACCACCCTGTTCCAGCGCTAATACAAGAGATTCGGTCATTGCTAAGGTCGGATCGCCAGCCATAATGTATGGGATGAGAGCTTTTTCACCCTTGGAGTGGAGTTGGGCAAATGTGGCTTGAATGCGATTGCTCATATCAGAACATTTCAAATGTGCTGGAAGACCTGGGGGCCTTCCTGGCCTGGTGATTCTCCGGCCACTGAGTATGCCCTCTCCTACAGAGGAATTCCGCGCATTTTGGCTAATTGTTGAACATCTTTATCTCCGCGCCCGGAGAGATTCATGATTAAGATCTGTGACTTTTTCATCGTGGGCGCCAGCTTGACGACTTCTGCAACTGCATGGGCACTTTCTAGTGCGGGAATGATGCCTTCTTCCTTAGCGAGTAAGTCGAACGCGGCTAAGGCCTCAGCATCCGTGGCGGAGGTGTACTGGATTCGTCCGGAATCATGATAGTAACTGTGTTCAGGACCGACTGCCGGATAATCCAATCCGGCAGACACTGAATGTGTGGGATTGACTTGACCGTCCTCATTCTGGAGAAGATAGGTCATCGTGCCATGCAAAACGCCGGGTATTCCTCCCGCAAAGCGCGCGGCATGTTTCCCGCTTTCTATCCCGTACCCGCCGGCTTCCACGCCGACCATCTTGACTTGAGTATCTTTGACGAACGGATAAAATAATCCAATGCTATTGCTGCCACCGCCGACACAGGCAACTAGACAGTGAGGCAAACGACCTTCCAGTGCAAGGATTTGCTTTCGGGTTTCTCGACCAATCACGGATTGAAAATCCCGAACCATCATGGGGTAGGGATGAGGGCCCAGGACCGATCCAAGCAAATAGTGAGTCGTGCTTACATTGGTGGTCCAGTCACGCATCGCCTCACTGATGGCATCCTTGAGTGTGCGACTTCCGGAACTCACCCCCGTCACTTTTGATCCAAGTAGCCGCATTCGGAAGACATTCAATGCCTGTCGTTCCATATCCTCGGTGCCCATGTAAATTTCGGCCTCCAGACCGAACATGGCTGCTACCGTAGCCACCGCTACTCCATGTTGTCCTGCACCGGTTTCGGCAATGACACGTTTCTTTTTCATTCGTTTGGTAAGCAAGGCCTGCCCGACCGTATTGTTGATCTTGTGCGCACCGGTATGACAGAGATCTTCTCTTTTGAGATAAATTTTGGCTCCACCAAGTGTTTTGGTGAGACGTTCGGCGAAGAAAAGGGAGGTGGGACGACCGACAAATTGTTTCAGGCAATTCAGAAATTCCTGCTGGAAGGGCCGGCTTTTCTTAGCCGCATGATACTCTTGTTCCAATTCATGGATGGCGGGCATCAGGATTTCCGGAGCATACTTGCCTCCGAATTGCCCGAAGCGCCCGCGTTTATCAGGAATGATGGCCATGAAATGTTCTACTGAATGAGGACGTAAAAAGAAAAGAGTATAGCGATGGAATGGCTAACACACAAGACGAACCGATTGGATAAAATCCCGAATTTTGGCCGGATCTTTTCGCCCAGGACTCTGTTCCACACCGCTACTCACATCGACCCCATAGGGTTGCACTTGGCAAATGGCTTCTTGAACATTTTCAGGAGTTAATCCTCCTGCCAACAGCATGGGAACGGCTTTGGCTACTTCGCCCGCAAGTGACCAATCGGTCGTGTGTCCGGTTCCTCCGTACGCGGTAGGAGAAAATGCATCAATAATAAATCCTCTCACGCCTATCCGTCCTTTCCATTCTGCCAATGCGAGATAACTGCTTCTATCTTTTAGCCGAATGGCGCGTAGCACCGGACGTTGTAACGATTCACAAAAACCGGGAGATTCGTCACCGTGAAGCTGTGCCAGACTCAATCCGCAGTCATCAAATACGCGCTTCACCATATCGAGATCGTGATTAACGAAGACACCCACCGTCACCACAAAAGGGGGAAGGCTGGCAATGATATGTTGGGCGGTCGCAGGTTGGACATATCGAGGGCTTTGGGCGTAAAACACAAAACCCAACGCATCGGCCCCTTCCTGAACTGCGAATTCGGCATCTTTCTGATTCGTAATGCCGCAGATTTTTATTTTTGTGGCCATAAGAACATTCGCCGTTGGTTAAAGAAGTTCGTGAGCACCGCGGTGTATGGGGTCACGCTCATATTTCTGTCTTGTCTAGACTGGGATCTCAATCAATTTGACCGGCCATTAGCAAAAGAGGGCGAGTACAGTCGCCAATTTTCTTCAATCGAATCCTAGACCCAACGACTGGTTGGTGCTTCTTTTTTGGGAGATAACGGCGGATGTAATAATTCCTGAATTTTGGCTTGAATTGAATCTGCGCGCAATAATGACTCACCGATCAACATGGCTTTGGCTCCGGCTTCCAGTATCCGCACCACATGCTCCCGGTTGTGTATGCCACTTTCACTGACAATGAGTGTGTCCGTCGGGATACGTTTGGCCAGCCGCTCGGTGACACTCAAATCAGTCTGGAAGGTTTTGAGATCCCGGTTGTTGATACCGATAAGTCTGGCCAAAGGCACTCGTTCAAGGACGGTATCTAATTCGCGTTCATTATGGATTTCAATGAGCACATCGAGTAACAACTCATGTGCAACGGTGAAAAAGTCTTCAAGCTGAAATCGATCCAACGCCGCCGCAATCAGTAAGACACAGTCCGCCCCATAGGCCCGGGCTTCATAAAACTGAATTTCCTCAACCATAAATTCTTTATTGAGCGTGGGAAGTTGAACCGCCTCTTTGACATCGGCCAAATACTCCAAGTTGCCTTGAAAAAAATCCTGATCGGTGAGAACGGATAAGGCGCTTGCTCCATGATCTCGATATTGGGAGGCGATGGTCACTGGCTCAAACTGATCGTGAAATTCCGGTCGCATCAGTCCTTGACTGGGCGAGGCTTTTTTGACTTCGGCAATTAATGCCGGAGCTGTCAAAGTCAATCCTGCCTCTAATGTCTGAATAAAACTCAGAGGCCGAGTTCGATCAACGATGCGGCCCTTGAGTTCAGCCAGGTAGCCACGGCTATGTTTTCGCCGCAATTCGGCTTTTTTATGTTCGAGGATACGAGAAAGAATCATGTCGCCCACTTTTTGGTCAGGGAGATGAGTTTGTCCAACTTTTCAAATGCGGCTCCATTGTCCACTACACGACCGGCTTCTTCGAATCCTTCCTTCAGCGAGGTCGCTTTCTGGCAGGCGATAAAAGCCGGCGCGGCATTCATCAACACGATATCCCGTTTGGAGCCCCTTCGTCCTCGAAAAATATCGCGAATGATTTGGGCATTGTCTTCCGGGTTTCCTCCCAACAGTTCTTTGGGCGAAACCGGGTGAAGGCCGAAATCTTCCGGCCCGATGAAATAGCTCAGGATTCGTCCTTTTTTCCCTTCGGCAATTCCCGTGCGACTGGATAATGAAATTTCATCCAACCCATCCATCCCATGAAGGACAAAGCAATGTTGTGTGCCCAGTCGAACAAGAACCTGAGCCAATTTTTCTTTGAGGGCTTGATCATACACTCCCAGAATCTGAATCGTGGCCCGTGCCGGATTGGCCAGCGGCCCCATGATATTCATCAGGGTACGGATCCCCAGCTCCGACCGAGGTTTGGCGCAATGCTTCATGGCTCCGTGATAAAGCGGTGCGAAGAGAAATCCAATGCCAATTTCATTGACACAGTCGGCAACCTTTTCAGGAGACAAGTCGATATTCACGCCAAGGGCGGCCAACACATCCGCACTTCCTGATTGAGAGGACACGGAGCGATTCCCATGCTTGGCGACAGTCATTCCCCCTCCGGCCACGACAAAGGCGGCAGCCGTTGAAATATTGAACGTATGGCTTTTATCCCCACCGGTTCCACACGTATCCACTACCTGAGGGTCGGTAATAGGGATTCGAATCGCCCGTTCGCGCATGGCTCGCACTGATCCGGCGATTTCATCGATGGTTTCGCCTTTCATGCGTAATCCCATTAAATAAGCTGCAATTTGAGCGTCAGTAGCTCCTCCGTGCATGATTTCCCGCATGGCTTCTTCTGCTTCGAGTTCTGCGAGGTCGAGACCCTCGGCTAATTTGGCGATATAGTCTTTGAGTACGGGCATGTGAGCAGGCTCGTGGCCAGATGACTGGGAGGTCTTGGATTTAGTGGTCGGTTGAAGAGCAGACGGGTAATAATAAAAAATTCCGTAACAGATCCATTCCTGCCGTAGTGAGAATCGATTCAGGGTGAAATTGCACGCCTTCCGCTCCGGTTGGGATATGCCGAAGCCCCATGATTTCACCTTCCACGGTTTCGGCTGAAATTTCAAAGTCCGTGGGCACGGTTTCACGCTTGACGATTAAGGAATGATATCGGGTGGCTTCAAAGGGATTCGGGAGGCCATCGAAAATTGTTTTTCCGTCATGATGGACCATGGAGGTTTTCCCGTGCATAAGCCTGGGGGCTCGAATAATTTGGCCTCCAAAAGCATAGGCCAGGGATTGATGCCCGAGACAGACACCAAATAAGGGAATACGGCCGGCAAAATTCTTGATGATCGCAACAGAAATGCCGGCCTCATTAGGCGTACAGGGGCCGGGAGATATTAATATTCGCTCCGGTGCCAGGCGGTGAATGTTTTCGATCGTGAGGGCATCATTTCGAAAAATCTGGAGATCGGCTCCCAACTCTCCAAGATATTGGACAAGATTGTAGGTAAACGAATCGTAATTGTCGATGACCAGGATCATAGAGTTCTTCTCAAGCCCTTTTACGCTAGGCCATGTTCTGCCATTTCAATGGCTCTCATCATGGCGCCGGCTTTTGTTCGAGTTTCTTCATATTCCCGGGTAGGGTCAGAATCGGCGACGATACCGGCACCGGCCTGAATGTAGGCTTTTTGCCCTTGAACCACGACCGTACGAATATTGATACAGGTGTCCATATTCCCTGAAAAACTAAAATACCCGACCGCTCCGGCGTATGGTCCCCGACGAGTGGGCTCCAACTCCTCAATAATTTGCATAGCTCGGATTTTCGGTGCACCGGACACGGTTCCAGCAGGAAAACATGCTTTCATGACATCATAGGCGGTGTATTGCGGATCTAACATTCCCTTGACTTGAGAAACAATGTGCATGACATGGGAATACCGTTCAACTTTTTTAAACCGTTCAACTTTGACTGTTCCGGTTTTGGCCACCCGGCCCACATCATTGCGGCCTAGATCTACCAACATGACATGTTCGGCTAATTCCTTGTGATCGGATAAAAGATCCTGTTCCAATGCGTTGTCAGCTTGTGGCGTCTGGCCACGGGGACGGGTTCCCGCAATGGGTCGCACCACAATGTTGCCTTCTTCGCATCGCACAAGGATTTCCGGAGAAGATCCCACGAGTTCGATGCCGGCAATGCGTAAATAGAACATGTAGGGTGAGGGATTGAGCACCCGCAAAGCTCGATAAATCTCCAGGGGATCAGTGTGGATGGTGGTTTGCCAGCGTTGGGACATCACCCCCTGGATGATGTCCCCAGCCTGAATATATTCCTTCGCCCGAAGCACCATTTTTTCAAAGTCCTCAGGAGACAGGTTGGATTGAAATTTGAGTGGCGCACGTCGCCTTGAGGCTGCAGGTCGCCGGGTTGGTTTATGAAGTCTGATAATGATTGATTCAATCCGCTTGATGGCGTCCTGATAAATCTGACGAAGTTGGGTCTTCTTCGCAGAAGTAATATGGGCATTGGCCACGACTTTGAGGGTATGGGCGACATTGTCAAAAATGAGTAATGTGTCCGTAATGCAAAAGGCAAAAAGGGGTGTGTTGATTCCGGGTTTCACTCGCGACGGAACCGGTTCAAAAGAGCGAACCACGTCATACCCCAAATAGCCCACTGCACCACCCACAAATCTGGGTAAGCCCGGAACAACAACCGGATGGTACTCTGCCATGGCATTCTGAATATGGTCCAACGGGTTGGCCCGAAGCGGGACCCGGTCCTGTTTCCGGCCTTTTTGGGTGACCACTTCGCCGTTCTCCTCCCACAACATGACAGAAGGATGACTACCCAGAAAGGAATATCTTGCCCAATTTTCTCCCCCTTCAATACTTTCAAACAAAAAGGCATTTGCTCCCGTATTGATTTTGGAAAATGCCGACACAGGCGTCTCGAAATCTGCCAGAATTTCTCGATAAATAGGAACGAGGTTTCCTTGTGAGGCGAATTGGCAGAATTCCTCAAAACTCACTGAATAATAAGCATTTTTCATGATTTTGACGGTAGCATATGGTCTATGGGGTGTCAACGAAAGTGCCAGTGAGACACACGTCTTCTCGGGGTAAGAATAAGGAAAGGCCGGAACCGAAGGAACGGGATTTCCTTGGGATTCCGACCTTAGCTTGAAGAGTGAACGGAGGTGAAATTACTGACCGCTGACGATGAGTTTTTGGCCAACGTGAATGGTGTTATCCTCCAACTGATTCCACGCTTTGAGATCGTCGACCGATACGCCGTACTCTTTGGAAATTCGGTAGAGGGTCTCGCCCTTTGCTACAACATGTGAAACTTCACCAAGACCTCCCAGCGTATCCATATTGGGCGAATCCAAACTAGGTGAATCCAAACTAGGTGAATCCAAAGGAATGCTGTCCCCTAAATCCAGGTCAGAGTCCAGTTTCGTCATGTCTGAATCGTTAAAGTCAAGATCATTCAGCCCAAATTCCGAAATCGAAGGTTCGGAAAGCTTTAGATCATCCGATTGTCCCATCCCTCCCTCTCTTACACGCGAAAGTTCGTCATGGGAACGATTCAGTTGGTCTCGCAAGGCTTCTAATTCAGTATTTAAATCTCGATTTTGCGATTCCAACGATCCAACTTGTCGTTGCGCGTCTTGATACTTCACATTTAATTCACCGGTTCGTTTTTCTTCTTGCGCTAGAAGACGTTGGAAATTTAACGCCCGTGCCTTCTCGGCTTCGAACTTTTCTGTACTGACGCATCCAGACACGAACCCGCTACAGACCAGGACGCCAGCTACAATTTTCAGGTATTCAAACCAGCCCGATGATTGGGGAACTTCATGATATTCCCCGAACAATGGTCGCGCCATATTACGCATTCCTCCTGTGAGATTCATATGTATCCCTCCTATAGGGACAATGGTCAATAACGAGAAGGCGAAGCTCTCCACCATCTGTTCACCTTCTGCTACACAATAATTCGGAATAGGGATAATGTCAAACAACTAATTTGCACACCAGCAGAAATTACCGAACACTTCAATTTATTGACCATAGAAAAATGGCTGTGATAATTTCATTTACTATTTGCCTTCGTCTCTTTCTATGACCTCTCCATTTTCACATTCTGCAGCTCCTTCGGTACTACACATCGGGCAGATTGCGCTTCGCCTGGCTCGTCCCCTTACTCAGACACAAGCTTGGATGGGCGATCAAGAAATTTTACGCCAGCTTCTCGCCTGTTGGTTTATCGTTGATGAAAAAGATGTGCCTTTATCACCGAGAATTATCGGTCAACCGGGGGTGGGGAAGACCACACTCGCCATGGCGGCGACTCAGGAGCGGAAGCAGGAACTCTTCATTTATCAATGTACCGCGGATACCAGACCCGAGGACCTCCTCATCTCCCCGGTCATTTCTGAGGGAGGAACGATTGCCTATCAGGCCTCCCCTTTAGTCACGGCCATGGTGACCGGCAATGTCTGTCTTCTCGATGAAGGCAACCGGATGAATGAAAAGAGTTGGGCCTCCCTTGCTTCTCTCCTTGATCATCGACGCTCGGTCGATTCGGTCGTCGCGGGTGTACAAATTCATGCACATGAGAATTTTCGGTGTTGTGTCACGATGAATGAAGATACATCGACCTATGAGGTGCCGGATTATATCCTGTCCCGCCTGCAACCGACACTGAAGGTTGAATTTCCAAACAAGGAACATGAATTAGCCATATTGCGATATCACCTCCCGTTTGCATCTGCGGAATTAATCGCGCTCACGGTTACTTTTCTTCAAAAAGCGCATCAATTGGATCTCCCGTTCTCCATTCGTGACGGGATGCACATGGTACAATACGCGATGAAACGGATGGCCCAGGACCCCCACCATCCCGTGGCCCGTGACCCGGCTTGGCGGGAAGCCCTGATCAATGTTTTAGGAGAAGAAGCACAGGACCTGGATGTGTTAGCGAAACGTCGGTCCCAAACATTGCACGGGCATGCTCTCCCGAAAGGATTAGGGGATTTCTTCTTTGAAGAGAATCATCCCCTGCACCCTGATCAGTAGGCCTTCAAATATGATTTTAGGCGACCCTGATGAACGGCCTATCCTCTAATTCTTGAGTGGTGACAGCTCACCGCTTTTTCTCCAGGACGCACCATGACTCTCCCCGCCTTGACCCCAGACACGATTTTTGCCCTCTCTTCCAATATTCATGTCTTGCCTGTCGTGCATGGAAGCGGAGATATGGCCCATGTCGTCCGCGAAATAATTGTGTCCCGCCATATTGATTGTGTGGTTCTTCCTCTACCGCCATCGGTGCAATCCCTCGTAGAAAAGGGGATTGACCAGTTGCCTGTTATCAGTTTGGTGGTTCTGCCAGAACAAAATGACAACGGAACCTCGAGCTGTTCCTACGTGCCGATTGATCCCTGCCAACCGCTGATCATGGGGATTCGATCAGCCATGTCGGAGGGGATTCCGCGGGCCTATGTTGATCGTGAGGTTCAACGCTACTATCCCGTCTCCTGGGTCGGGCCGGATCCTTATACCTTAAAGACCGTGCCTTTGGCAGCCTTTTCTGCTGCCACCTTACCGTTTTTGCCGGCTCCTCAAGACCAGTCGCCTCGTTGGGAACGCATCCGTTGGATGGCATTTCGACTTCATGAACTCGAACTGGATTTTTCTTCCATTCTTTTTCTTTGCTCAATGACGGATTGGCCCTGGTTGCGTCAGGCCTATCAGGAACGGATGCCGTATATTTCACCCGAACGGAAAATAAGTCTTCCCGAATTGTGGAAAGTCGAGCCGGCTTCCCTCTACTTTGCGTTGGGCGAATTACCCTATGTCACACACCTGTATGAACAACGACGGGAAGAAGCCCGAGCCGACACCCATTTGGCTATTGATGGCGTCAAGGAGCTGATTCTGGAAGCACGGGCCCGGTGGCTGACCTTTCGTTCCACGACCATTGCGCACGAAACTAATTGGGTCACCCCACAATTATTGCAACGCTATTTTCAATATGTGCGGAACCTGACCCTTCTTGACCATCGGCTTAAACCGGATTTGTATACCTTGGTCCTAGCTGCCAAACAAATGGCTGGAGATGAATTTGCCCTTAGGTTATTGGAAACCGCCAAAACCTATGACTACCAAACGCAACCATCCGGATTGGATGCCAGACCTAGTGTGTTGATGGGAATTGGCGAACTTCAAGATCCTGGTGGCAACGTTCTTCCGGCTGTAAATCGGCTGCAAGGAGACCCTTTGGTCTGGCGCCGTGTCACCCTCCGGCCGGATCCTTCTAGGCCCAAAACACAATCTTGGACTCAACAATGGAATCCGTACCGCCAGTGTTCCTGGCCTCCGGAAGATCAGCGCATTGAATCCTTTGCGGCGCATGTTCGACAGCATAGTCGACAGGTATTGGGAGCGGATTTAGGGAAGATTGAACGATTCAATAATTCGCTGGAAGATGGAATTGATCTGCGGGCGACCTTGCGCCATTGGGCCATTTCCCCACAACGATCCGTGCGCGATATTCATGTCAAAGTGGTCCCTCCTGTACGAGGAACCGTTGAATCGTTGGTTTTTTTCTTTGAGGTGCCGGCTGATCCTCAGAGATTTTCCTGGCAAACGACCTGGTATGCCGAACATCAGGAAGAATCCACTCTCAGTTTTTACGCGACCCCCTTTGCGCCGAACATGGTCGGACCAGGAATCGGACAGGCATGTTATGGAGGGGCGCTTTTCCTGTATCCGCCTCGCCTGATACCTGATATATGGGAAAATCCACTATTCGATTTTGCGTCTACGCTCGAAGAACGATTGCTTGCGGGAGCCTGCGCTCATTCACAAGAACCCATTGTGGCTGTCGTCTCTCCGGTTCCGCTGAGTTGGGCCTGGCGAAAATTGGCCCGTCGCTTCGGCCGGAAGCTTCTCCCCATTCCCTTGAATCGGTTTTCAGGGCAAACGATTGCTCGTCTGCGGCAATTTCATGTGTTAAATGGGCACGAAATCCGAAGTTATGCAGCCAGATTTATTCGAGAATCATCCTGACGAGGCAGGTGTAGAGGATTCTTCCAAGAGTCCTCAATCTCATGCAGCCTCATTCACCAAGGTTCAACTGAAGCTTGAAAAGTTAAAACACGCCATCCGTCGACATGATGAATTGTATTATGTTCGAAGCCGCCCGGAAATTTCTGATACTGAATACGACCAGCTCTTTCGAGAACTACAAATCCTAGAAAGCCAATATCCGGACCTCAGGACACCCGATTCGCCAACCCAGCGGATCGGGGGTGCGCCACTTGCCCAATTCAGTAAAATTACCCACGAATTTCCTCTTCTTAGTTTGGACTCGGAAATGGATGAAGAGCGTGTATTGGCGTTCGATCAACGGGTTCGCCGGGAATTAGACGTAAAACACCCGAGCTATTCTGCTGAACCCAAATACGATGGATTATCTGTTGCCCTCACTTACGACCATGGCATATTTGTGCGAGGTGCGACGAGAGGAAATGGCCTAATAGGGGAGGACGTGACACATAATCTTCGTACCATACGGGCCTTGCCATTACAGTTGAGTGAAGGCGGGACTGTTCCCTCCCATGTGGTGGTGCGGGGTGAGGTGTTTATGAAGCTCCCGGATTTTCACGCATTAAATCGACGCTTGACCGAACAGGGCGAAGAACCCTTTGCCAATCCGCGCAATGCATCATCCGGAACATTACGTCAATTGGATCCGGCCATCACCGCAACCAGACCACTGACCATCACCTGCTACGATTTCATGAGCTTGGGGCCAGGCAGGCCAAGCACACATTTTGAAGCGGTCACTTGCCTGGAGGCATGGGGATTACCCGTCCCTCAATTTCGTCGGTACTGCCCCTCCATTCAGGAAGCTCTGGAATTTCATCGGGAAATGTTTGAACGACGGGACGTCCTGCCGTTTGAAATTGACGGTATCGTCATTAAAATTGACCGGTTTGATTGGCAAAAGGCTCTTGGCGAAAAGTCACGCAGTCCCCGATGGGCCATTGCCTTCAAATTTCCTCCAAGAAAGGAACTGACCAAAGTTCAGGATATTGCCATGTCGGTTGGTCGGACCGGGGCGCTCACTCCCATTGCCCTATTGGATCCAGTGGAAATCGGTGGTGTGACGTTGAGTCGGGCCTCACTGCATAATGTGGAGGAAGTAGCCCGCAAAGATGTCAGGGTGGGTGATACCGTAAAAGTCGAACGGGCAGGGGACGTCATTCCGGATGTGGTGGAACGGGTGCCCGTGCCGGGTGAAGAGCGTGGGGCTCCTTTTCAGCCGCCAACGACCTGTCCGGTGTGTCAGTCCCATACTATTCAAGAAGGGCCGATTCTGTATTGTACGGGCCAAACGGTCTGTTCAGCGCAACTCAAAGGATCTCTTGAACATTTTGCCTCAAAAGGGGCCTTGAATATCGAAGGCCTTGGAAAAAAAACGGTAGCACAGTTGGTCGACAAGGGCTTCGTCAAGGATTTATCTGATTTGTATACATTAGGTGTTGACGATTTTCTTCAATTGGAGGGTTTTGCGGACAAATCCGCGAGGCAACTTTTTGAAGAAATCCAAAAAAGTAAGGACGTTCCTTTCGCGTCCCTTCTGATTGGCCTCGGCATACGTCATGTGGGGACTCATATCGCCAGAGTTTTGGCCCAAAATTTTGGTTCACTGGACAATTTGAAGAAGGCGACCGAAGAGGATCTTTTGCAAATCCGTGATATCGGACCAGAGATTGCTGCGAGCGTGACTCATTTTTTTCAAGAGTCCCGTAATTTGAAGGTTTGGCAACGTATGGAGTCATTGGGAGTTCGTGTTCAACAGGAAGCAAATGTGTCGGAGCCTTTTGCTCAACTGCTGAAAGGGAAGATTTTCGTGCTAACCGGAACGTTGAAAGGTTTTTCCCGTCAGGAGGCGAAACGGAAAATTGAAGAGTTAGGTGGACGTGTCACTTCCAGCGTCAGTAAGCAGACAGATTACCTCATTGCCGGCGAAGACCCTGGCTCTAAATATGATAGCGCTACTACATTAGGAGTACAAATTTTAAATGAAAATGAATTTAACTTTTTCATTCAATCCGGGAGCATTCTCCCTTCATCATCCCCTGACAAAGGTTCTATCAAATAATCATTAGGAGATTTTATCTCATCATGAACTGAGAGTAGCTTGGACAAATGGATCGGATCAGTTTTTACGCTGGGAAAGAATAGGAGAGACGATGATACTCATATAAGCATGACAAATTACAGAACCGAAAAATTTTTATTAGGATTCGGAAGACACCGTAGTCGGTTCGGTGGGCGGTGTTTCGGGAACAGGTTCTTCTTTGATGATCTGGACACCTTTGATTGAGCGTTCATCAGCTTCTTGGACAATTAAAAGGCAATTGTCCGTTTGAACCTTCTCCCCGACAGCAGGGATATGGCCTAATTCTTCGAGGATAAGTCCGCTAATCGTATTTTGCTCTTCGTCTAGTTCGACCTTAAGAAATTCATTGATGCGGCGAACTTCGGTTCGCCCATCCACTAATATTTGATTTTTCCCCGTCCGGCGTATCCATTCTTCGCTGAGGTCGCCTTCATCCAGAATCTCTCCCACCACTTCTTCAAGCAGGTCTTCAACGGTAATTAAACCCATCACTCCCCCAAATTCATTGACCACGATTGCAATATGTCGCTTTTCTTGTTGAAATTGCCTCAATAAATCATCAGCCGTTTTGGTCGAGGGTATGAATAATGCCGGTTTCGCTAATGATTTGAGTGTTAGACTTGTATGACTTTGAGCCAGTTCCATTAGGGCATGATTGCGATAGAGAATGGCGGTGATATTATCCGCATTTCCTTCGTATATGGGAATCCGTGAATATTTTGCTTTAAATAACTCCTCCCGTGCTTCTCCAAGGGTTTGATTACCATCCAGGGCGAACATATATATTCTGGGAGTCATCGCATCTTCAGCTGTCACATCATTGAAATCAAAAACATTTTTAATCATTTTCACTTCATCTGTCTCCAGAACCCCGGCTTTTCCTCCGGCATCGAGCATGATCTTGAGCTCTTCCTCCGTGATAAACGGAACGGTCAACCCCCGACCACCGGTGAGTTTTAAAATAAACGGTTCCAAGAAATAGAGAAAGGGAAAAAATAATTGTTCTAGGAGATAAATGGGGTATGCCAGTAATTGCACGGCCGTTTCAGAATATTTGGCACAAAGCGTTTTCGGGACGATTTCACCGAATAACAGGACCATAAAAGTTAATAGACCCGTAGCGACCGCGACGGCCTCAGATCCAAACATGCGGATGGCAATCAAGGTTGCCATGGAGGCGGCCATAATATTGACCAAATTATTTCCAATTAGAATGGTCGAAAGAAGGCGTTGTGGATTTGACCGTAATTTTAGGGCAAGCTTTGCCCCTTTTTGACCTTCATCGGACAGGGTTTTCAGGCGGCTTTCCGTTATTGAAAAAAACGCAATCTCGGCTCCAGAGAAAAAAGCGGAAAGTCCTAGACAAATAAGGACGGCGATAAAATCCATAGAGGGCTTAACGAGCTCCGACGTGACAAAAATGTGTCGTTACAGCAGAGTTAGCTGCAAGATCTGGTAGCCTGGTCTTGTAGGAAGTTGGTATCAGAAGAGTTTGAGAGGGATTCATAATAAGGCCAAAAGTCTCATTCTTTATGAGAGGTTTTGAGCCCTGACTGCTTGATAAGGTTCAACGTACCATAGGGCATTGGTTTAAGGCAATTATACTGGATGAATTCTCAGATTAACTCTTTGATTTCAGTCAGTTAACCTGTATCAGAAGAGGGTCAAGATCGAACTGTTTTTCCAGCTCTATCGCTACGATTTTTGCCTTCTGTCGAGAAAAGAATGTCCCAACTTGAACGCGATGCCATTGTCCGGATGGAAGGTCCACCGTCGTCAACCGCATATTGGGATAGTGGTCGGCTAGTCGTTCATGCAAGGCGACCGCCTGAGTTAAAGACGTGAAAGAGCCTACCTGCACCCAGTAACTATCGGACTCTCTCCTCGACATCTGGCCGGAACTTGCATTGTTGGATTCAAGGACCGTTAAGCTGACATTTTCCGTTCCTCTTGCAATCATGGCCAGCTCACGGGCAGCTCCATAGGACAGATCAATGATCCGACCCTGAATAAAAGGTCCACGATCATTGATGTGAACAGTCACGGATTTCCCGGTATCGATACTTTGAACGAGGACTCGTGTTCCGAAAGGTAGCGAACGATGTGCGGCAGTGAGTGCCCACATGTCGTAGGATTCACCGTTCGCAGTCGGATTGCCATGAAAACCTGGACCATACCAGGAAGCCACTCCCCGTTGAACCCCTTCAGAAATCATCGGCTCGGTTTGGGGTTGGCCACCTGCACATCCAGCCATAAGCAGAAAAGTCAGGATAAGGAAAATCCCTCCGGCTGGAATTTCCCCATTACACGTTCCCCTCTGCAGGATGAAAGGAGGGTCTTTTTTTTGTGGTGAATGACCTTGGGGAGGCAATATTCATCATCCAGATAGCCAGGGATCCCTAGGGAGCCTGATCCATCGTTCGCCGGTCGACAAAGCGGTAGCTCTGTCGGTTGAACACCGGATATACTGAAAAAATCGGTGTTCCAAAGGGTACAACTGCACTGTCAACGCCACGGCTTAATTGAAGATGGAGATTTACGAAATTAAAGCTCAAGCCTTCTTGCCAGGGTTGAGATAAATTGTGCACATATGACTCAACTTTATCGGAAGCGTATGTTCTGGTCATGAGTCCCGCTCCCCCTTGCAATCCATAATCAGGTAGGTCGGGCGCCCCTTGAATGAGGAGTGAGACCATAGAGGCATCAAACCACACCTTGATGTTACAACTGACCTGAATAAATGGCCCTAAACTACCGGTGTGTTCTAACACGGCCATGGGATAGACCAGTTCTGGTGGGATAGAGGGATCGCTTTGCGAGGCTTGGGTGATAAATTCTGGGTCCTTGATAGCCGATACAGAGAAAAAGATAAGATTCGGATCGTTAAGATCCACATCCAACACTTGACCATCATGGTAACTGCATAATTTCCCCATCTCATAGCGTAATGGAAATGAATATCCTATTTTTCCATAAAAAATTCGGATCCCGGCTTCCAACGGATCTTCTGGACTTCGACTGATTTTTAAGTCAAAAGGCAAGACAATATGAAACGCATTAGTCCTGGCATTAATAAATGGAGCGCAGGCACCGGGAAATTCTTTATGGATTGCAAGATTATCCGGTTCGAACTTTTTCACTGCTCCGCCAAAATGCTGGGCAGTTTTTGCCTCTTTGGTTAATCGGTATTTTTCCTGATAATAGGCTGAGGCGTGCTTTTGTGCCGTTACGAGAAAATATTCAGGAATATCGCTTTCGACAATTAAGCTTTGTCGATCTGGAGATTGTGCGCGGGCAACCTTCATCGCTTCATTGTAACAATGAAGATCACTCTGGGTTTTTCTGATTAAATGCTTGAGGTCCCGCTCTAATTCGGGATCGTTATAATGTGTTTGCGGCAGAAGATGGTAGGCTTTTTGCAATAATTCTAATTTCATGGTGTAACGTTTGGGCTCGGCAGAAAAGACTGTCGCTATGGCCATCAACAAATTAAACTGTTCCTCAGGAAGGAGGGATAATTGGTTCAGATCGTTCTCCTTGACAAATGCTAAACCTAACGGACCAAAAGCTTCCTCTTGGCGTAGATGGAGGGTGAGGAGATAGTTGAGATAGGCGCGGGCGTCTTCTTGAGTCATATGAATCCTTTTTTACGGGAGGGCATTTTAAGATAAGTTCGTCATTGGAGCAAGGTATCGTAGACGTTCCATCAAATTTTTGTAAAACTTCCGTTGTATTGATGACCATGAGGATCATCAAATGTGAGCTTGCGAGACTATAGGGTTTTGGGAAGAAAGGATTAATTAATATGCAACAAACTTTTTTGCAAAAAACGAGAGGTGCCGCATTTAGCCTGGGAAGAGGATGCACTCTTGCCTGTCTATTCCTGGGAATCGGTATGCCAATTGTTTCGGCAGAGGATACCGCTGACAAGAAAACAGGACCAGGGGCAGCAAGGGTAGACGATTTATCCACAGAGAGTCTGAATAAACAAATTACCGATCTAGAAATACAAATACAGAAACTCCGGGATCAAAGCATCGAGCTACAAGAAAAAACCCGAGCCAAACTTCAAGCTCAACTCGATATTTTCAAAAAGCAACAAGATACGCTCATTCCTCGTATTGAGCAACTTCGTGATAATAGTGAAACTGCTTGGCAGGACATCAAAGAAAACATTCAAAAGGCGATTGAGGATCTCAAGCTTTCCGTTGATTCTATAAAAAAATAGAGAGCCCAGGTCTTTCGGTTAGTCTTCACGTTTGTAGTGTCTAACTTGCCAGGGGCTCTTCGCTTTTATATCCTTCCAGTACATTCTTGTTCACCTTTTTCTTTAAAACTCCGCTGCTAAATCCCGTGCTTGTGCCGACAAAAAGGTCTTTTTACGCTGACTCTCTATAATGATGTCTTCCATGGATCCCCACACAGAACAGGTTTTGGAATGGCCTGTTCTAATCGATTGTCTTGCCAATGAAGCCGCCTCCACGATGGGAGCGGCCTGCTGTCGTGGGCTCATCTTCACGTCTGATCTTCAGACTGCACGTATTTTACAACAGGAAACCAAAGAAATGGTTGATATTCTCGAAGGCACACATCCTTTGCCTTTCTTGGCGTTTCCCGACATCCGAAATGTCCTAGCACGGGCTGAAAAAGAAGGAGTTCTGGACGGGCCGGAATTACGAGATATTGCTTTGGTTGTAGGCCTGAGTCATACGATCAAACACTACTTGGAGATTCATGGCCCTTCGTTTCCAATGATCAGCGCTCGTTTTTTGAACCTTCAAGATCTGATGGGGATCAAGCAAATTATTGATTCGTGCATTGATCGTAACGGTCATCTGCGAGAATCCGCGAGTCCTGAGCTCTATCATTTGACACGGAAAAGTCAGGAACTTCGTCAAACGATGCGACGACAGTTGGAAGGGATGCTGGCTTCTCAAGAATATGAGGACCTTCTTCAAGGACAGTACTATGCAGAACGTGAAAATCGATGCGTGATTCCAATAAAAGCCGAACGACAACAGGCGATTGACGGGATTGTCCATGACATTTCCGGTAGTGGAGCTACGGTGTTTATTGAACCCCGTCATCTAATCGAATTAAATAATTCCATCAAATTTGCGGATTTGCAACTGGCTCAGGAAGAACGGCATATACTGCAAGATTTGTCCAGCCGTGTCGCAGAACAGGTTTGGGCTATCCGTGAAAATTTGTCCATTTTGGCTAATCTCGATTGCCTCATGGCCAAAGCACGCTTAAGTATTAAAACGAATGGCTCTCCCATTCACCTTAACCAAGAACATGGTATTCATCTGCAACAAGCCAGGCATCCACTTCTGGCATTGTCTAAGGGACAGGTCATACCTAACTCAATTCGACTTGATGGTGAGACCTCAGTTCTTATCATTTCTGGACCAAATGCTGGTGGGAAAACGGTATCACTGAAACTGGTTGGACTATTCGCGATGATGGTAAAAGTAGGACTTCTCCCGACTTGTGGACCTGATTCTCAAATGGCACTGTTTGGGCAGGTATATGCGGATATCGGAGATTCTCAAGATCTCAGTAACGATGTATCAAGCTTTTCGGGCCATATTCTCAATATGATCGCCTTATTGAAAAATATCGGATTGTCAGGAAAACCAGGGAACAGAGATGCTCTTGTACTCCTGGACGAAATAGGTAGCTCGACAGATCCTGTTGAGGGCGCCGCTTTAGCTGAAGCCCTCTTGATCCGTCTTTGCCAATTAGGATGTACGATTATCGCGACCACCCATTATCCCACTTTGAAAACCCTTGCTTTTCGAAATCCTCATGTTCGGAATGCCAGTCATGAATTCGATATGGGTACTCTCGCTCCAACATACCGGCTCATAGATGGAATTCCTGGGGGGTCTTCAGCCTTGGAGATTGCGGAACGGTTGGGGTTGGATTCTACAATCATCCAATCTGCCCAACTTATGATCCAAAGACAAGACTACGATCTTGATGCCATCTTCAGAATTTTGCAGAGCACACATACACGATTGAAACGTGAATGTGAACAGGCCGCATACCTTCGTCAAGAAGCCCAACACTTGTTTGATGAAGCGGAAGTTACTCGGAACCAATTGCAGACGCAGAAACGAGAAGATCGGCAGCGATATCGGAAGCAGTGGCAACAAGAATTTTCTAAAGCACAACGGCAACTTAATCAAATCCTCAATGAATTAAAAACGAGCAAAACTCTTTCGAAGGCTCGATCTATCCAGCAAACCATTGGTTCGGTCAATCAAGAAATGATCTCCCACCTCCCCGATAATTTCCTGGAATCATCTGAACCTCCCCACGAAGGTGATCTTGTGGAAATTGATCCATTGGGGACGATAGGGGTCTTACAGGAATGCCTTGAGGGGAAAAAGCAGGTATCCATTCGTGTGGGAACTCAAACAATTAAAACCGCACCTTCAGCCGTACGTCGAGCAACAGCTTCTTCCAGCAAAAAACCCTTGTCAGGGCCACAACAATTCAGTTGGAAACGTTCTCTATCCACAATTTCCCCAAAAACGAGGCACCCAACATCCAATCAGACAACTGGGCAATATCAACATGAACTGGTAATTCGTGGGTTCCGTCTGGACGATGCGATAGAGATGACACTTGCGGCCCTAGACCATGCCATGGTGGCCCAGGCCAAATATCTTAAAGTCATCCATGGCCTAGGTTCTGGCGCACTCAAAACAGGAATTCGAACTTTTTGTCAATCTTCTCCCTATGTTCAAAGCTTTCGGCGTGGTGATCCAGCCGAGGGTGGAGACGGCGTAACTGTGATCGAATTACGGTAAAGGAATCCTTGGAGGCTGATTATCGAGACCAATCTGTATATTCCGGATAAAGCCCTCATGCTTAGGTCGGCGCAAGGGGCTCCCTATCGTGAGTAATTGAAATTCATCTTTTGTCAGATTCGCCAATTCAGGTAATTGGGGATGTAATGTCCATGGAGTTGGTTGAAATCCTGGCTCCGTAGTTGCTTTTGCATTCACGTTAAAAGGACAAATATCCAAACAATCGTCACAGCCAAAAATCCTATTACCTACTTTTTTCCTTAGCTCGGCTGGGATGTCATCTACACTGCCACGGTGTTCAATCGTCAAATATGAGATGCATCGTTCCGCATCAAGGAGATAGGGTTCAACGATGGCTTCAGTGGGACAAGCCTGAATACAGAGCGAGCATGTTCCACATAAATCCATGGCGGGTTCGTCACAATCCAACGGTAGGGTCGTTAGAATTTCTCCGAGCAACAGCCAAGACCCAAATTCGGTGGAAACAATGTTGGTGTGTTTGCCAATCCAGCCAATGCCGGCCTCTTGGGCCCAGGGTTTTTCCATGATAGGCCCGGTATCCACATAACTTCGCGTCTGAATTTCCGGTACATGTGAGTGAAGGAAATTTTCTAACTGCCTCAGTCGGTCCTTCATGAACCCGTGATAGTCCTTTCCCCAGGCATATCGGGCAATTCGTCCAGCAGCTTTTGACTCATCCGGAGTATGATCGGTGAAATAGTTCATCCCCACAACTACCAGAGATTGACAGCCTGGAAGAACTTCTTCTGGGTTCGAGCGGCGTATCGGATTCTTGGCTAACCATTCCATAGTTCCATGAAAGCGCAAGTCCAGCCATTTTTTTAGGCGCCCCAATAACTGCCAAGTAATCGATTCCTCTGCATGGGAAAGCGTATTGTGAGCCGGAGGGAAGGGTAGGGTGGGATGAGGAGTTGGCAGACGAGCAATCCCTACGGCATCAAAACCTAATCGGCGGGCTTCTTCTTTGATTGAATTGGCCAGGATCGACTGAGTAGACATGGGCGCTACTCCTTTTACTCAGGATCAGAACGAGATTTACTTTTGCGCAGGAATTCCCGGATTTGCAGGAGGAACATTGTCCACACAATTAAACATCACGATAAATCTTCCTGTACATTGTTCGGTAGTGCAAGCTTGGCATGATCCGACAATTGAAGTTTTCCAGTCGGTTTGTTTCTCGTCAAATTGACAGAAAGTTCCCCCTCCTTTGGAAATATCAGCCCATGGTTCTGGATATCCAGGAAACTGGGCCACAGCACAGCCATTGGGAATGGGAACCTGGCATTCAGCCTTTGCATCGCCTTTTACCATGCCAATCGTACAATTTGCTTCTGTTCGTGATTGGGAATCGGCTGCTTCCCCTTTATTGATAATTCCCAATAAACCGTTTTCGGTTATGAGAAAAACCACAATTGCCCCTATCAATAGCCGACTGGTTTTTATTTGACTAATCCTTACTTTTCTCATTTTGATGGGGATAGAGTACAAATTCATAGTTAGCTCAAATTTGGACAATAGAAAACTCTCATAAAGATGAATTCCCTTATACCACATGGTCTAAATAATTTGTCAAAAACCTATCTACTTATTCAGGGTTACTATTAACCGGTTCGTAGGGTGCTTTGTTTCTATGAAGTCTGAAGTCTGATCGGGATAGGAATTAAAGATTTAGAAATAGGAAACCCCCCGGCGGATTGAATCCACCGGGGGGTTTTCGCTTTATTCGTGAGCCGGATTTTAGAATCCGCCCATTCCGCCCATACCACCCATGCCATGGTCATGGGCGCCAGGCATCCCAGCACCTTCTGGTTTCGCTTCTGGGATTTCGGTGATCATAACTTCGGTGGTTAGCATGAGTGCCGCAACACTAGCAGCGTTTTGCAACGCGCAACGTGCCACCTTGGTCGGATCAATCACACCGGCCTCAACCATGTCCACGAATTCTCCAGTGCCAGCATTGTACCCGCGATTTGTGGATTCAAGCCGAACTTTTTCCACAATAATGGAGCCCTCGGAGCCTGCATTGATGGAAATTTGTCGAATGGGTTCTTCCAAGGCACGCTTAACGATATTCACGCCGACTTGTTGATCGTGGTCTAATTTCATTTTATCCAAAGCTGGGACGCAACGAAGGAGAGCCACGCCTCCGCCAGGAACAATACCTTCCTCTACTGCGGCTTTCGTCGCATGAAGGGCATCTTCCACACGAGCTTTCTTTTCCTTCATTTCGGTTTCAGTTGCGGCGCCAACATTAATTACAGCTACGCCACCAACCATTTTTGCCAATCGTTCTTGCAATTTTTCCCGATCATAATCGGATGTGGTTTCCTCAACCTGTGTTTTAATTTGCTTGACACGACCTTCAATCCGTTTGGGATCTCCAGCTCCTTCCACGATCGTGGTATTGTCTTTGTCAATGTTCACCCGTTTGGCCCGACCGAGGTCCGTCAGCTTCACACTTTCGAGTTTGAGGCCCACTTCTTCAGAAATCACTTGTCCGCCCGTCAGGGTAGCAATATCCTCCAACATGGCTTTTCGTCTATCACCAAAGCCAGGAGCCTTGACTGCTGCCACATTCAATGTGCCACGAAGTTTATTGACCACCAGGGTTGCCAGAGCTTCGCCTTCGACATCCTCCGCAATAATGACCAACGGTTTCCCCATTTTCGCAACCTGCTCAAGAATAGGGAGGAGGTCTTTCATTGCGCTAATTTTCTTTTCCACAATCAGTAAGAAAGCGTCTTCCAAGGAAGCTTCCATGCGATCTGCATTAGTCACAAAATAGGGAGAGATGTATCCGCGGTCAAACTGCATTCCTTCGACCACGTCTAAGGATGTTGACATGGACTTGGCTTCTTCTACGGTGATGACGCCATCTTTTCCAACTTTATCCATTGCCTCTGCAATAAGATCCCCAATGGTGTGATCGTTATTGGCGGAGATTTGACCAATTTGTGAAATTTCTTTTTTGGTCTGGCAGGGCTTGCTGAATTTTTTCAATTCTTCAATCGCGACTTCAACCGCTTTATCAATTCCCCGTTTAAGCTCCATTGGATTGGCACCTGCCGTGATATTTTTGACTCCTTCACGGTAAATGGCCTGTGCCAATACTGTCGCAGTCGTGGTCCCATCACCAGCGGTATCACTAGTCTTACTTGCCACTTCCCGAACCAGTTGGGCACCCATGTTTTCATACGGATTCTTTAACTCGATCTCCTTGGCTACCGTCACGCCGTCCTTGGTGATGGTTGGGGCACCAAATTTCTTGTCGAGAATCGCGTTCCGGCCTTTTGGTCCCAATGTCGCTTTCACCGCATCAGCCAATTGATTTACCCCGCTCAAAATAGACGCACGCGCCTTTTCACTGTATTGCAACTGCTTAGCCATACATATCCTCCTTTAAAAACATATTTTAGTAATGTGGAATGCCACTTGAAAAAGGGAGTCTGAATTTGATGGTGGTGTTAATTATCGAAGATGCCCAAAATATCTTCTTCTTTTAAAATTAAACAGTCATCGTTTTCAACCTTAATTTTGGTCCCAGAATACTTGTCAAACAAAACTTGATCGCCCACTTTCACATTTTCAACATCAGGCCCGGCAGCTTCAATGGTACCTCTTTGTGGTTTTTCACGGGCTGAATCCGGTACGTAGATTCCGCCTGCTGTCCGCTCTAATTCTTCGGTATACGTTACAAACACTCGATCTCCTAAAGGCCGGAATCCCTTCGCGCTGCTTCCCTCTTTGGTTTCCTTCTTTTCCTTCTCTTTTGTGGCTGCCATTTCTGCCTCCTTCTTTGATTGTTGCTAATTGAATAAGAAAATGGTGAGTGCTAACTTTTAGTGATGACGCACACCTGTTTAAACTTTCACAAACTTGTAACTTGGATGGAAAGATAAGTCTGGTTGAATTGAAGTCAAGAGGGATAGATAAGATTTTCAATTAGGTTGGGAGCCGGAGATTCATCCTTCTAAGAAAAGAAAGCCATCCTCAATGTTGAGGTAAAAGATTTTTGTACGTATATAATCTTACAGCATTAGTGACTGAGATGTTCAAAATCTTGAATGTCTTTTTTCATAAGCTCTCGCAATTTCTTAATTATTTTAGCCTCCAGTTGACGAGTCCGCTCTTTGGTAATCATGTATTTTCTTCCTAAGTCTTCTAGGGTTACTGGAGATTCGGATAGGAGTCGATTGCGAAGAATGTCCTCCTCTCGCTCTGACAGTGTTTGTGCGAATTCTGCTAATTTTTTTCGGAAGAGGAGGCGCAGCTGTGTGTTAGCCAGCTGGTCATCAATGGGAATTTGAGTAGATGGAAGAAGTTCATGAAATGTGCCCTCCCCGTCCGGGGTCATTGGCTGATCGAGGGAAAGTTCCCAACTTCCTAAACGTTGATCCATTTCGACAACATCTCGTTCACGCACATTAAGGCGGTCTGCCAGTAACTTAGGGTCGGGGACATAGCCCTGTCGTTCCAACTTGGCTTTTTCCCGACGGAGATTGTAAAAAAGGCGTCGTTGTTCCTGGGTTGTGCCTATTTTGACAAGACGAAAATTATTGAGGAGATATCGCAGCACAAAGGCTCGAACCCACCAGGCTGCATAGGCATAAAAGCGAACATTTTTTGTCGGATCGAATTTCTTCATGGCCTGCAAAAGCCCGACATTCCCTTCTTGGATAAGATCCATTTGATCAATGCCGGCAAGCCCATATTCCGAGGCGATGGAGACACACACACGCAAGTTAGCTAATATCAATTTCACCGCAGACTCTCGTGTCCCTAAAGTCTGGTATTCATGAAAGAGTTGAAGTTCTTCTTCTTTCGATAGGAATGGATATCGGCGGACTTCGGCTAAGTATCGGCTGAGCGTTGTGGTCGGAATAAGTGCGTTTGAGACCGAATCCCACCTCGCCTGGTCTTCGGAGCCATCTTCATTTTCCGATTGATTTCCCCGCTCCTTGACTTCATCAAGGATGATTCCTTCATGGAGCTTTTCATTTGGGGGGTTAGAAAAAGATTTTTTTGCCACGACGTCAATCACATCGGAATTCCGCTTTTTTGATGATTTCTGTGTCATGCTTTGTCTTACTATTCTAGAAGGCAGAATTTGCCGCATTCTTCTTCTATATTGTAATGAATTTTTCCCGGATCACCAAACGCATTAACGATTTTTTCCAAATTCCAAGGTAAAAAAGAGTATTCCGGAATTTTAACTTTAGAGAAATATTGTCTATTTCAGGTTAATCTTTTTATAGTCTGGCCGTGTTCACAAGATTGAAAAATATCAAAAGAAAGGCCTCCCATGCCCTTTAAAGAGTTATGTTGAAAGAGGTATTCCAGGCACTTCGTTCGGGGCATTGGCCAACTCTCCTCGGTGCGTGGCTCCACTTTGAAATAAGTTTTATGGTGTGGCTTCTTATTGGAGCCATGGGTATTCCCATATCTGAAGAATTTTCCCTCTCGGCCTCTCAAAAGGGTTTATTAGTCGGGTTCCCATTGCTAGGCGGCGCATTGCTTCGAATGGTTGTGGGGCCGTTTGGAGACTGGTTGGGAGCCAAAGTTGTGGGATTGGCCATTCTGGGTTTGGAATGTATCGGGTTGTTGTTGGGATGGCTAGGTGGAACCAGCTTCGAGTCTATGCTGGGAATTGGGCTCTTTTTAGGATTTGCGGGCGCGAGTTTTGCGGTTGCTCTGCCTCTGGCCAGCCAGGCCTTTCCCTCAGCTCATCAGGGTTTAGCCATGGGGGTTGTGGCGATCGGAAATAGCGGGGTGCTGTTGGCTGCATTTATGGCCCCCCGCCTTGCGGAAGTGGTTGGATGGCATCAGGTTTTCGGCATCATGTTGATACCGGTTATGGGGACCGTCATCCTGTTTTTCTGGTTGGTTCAATCTGCTCCAGTAAAGAAAGAAATAGATTCTTCAAAAAATGACAGTTTTGGGGCCCGGTTGCAACTAGGGCTCCAGGAACCGGTCATGTACTGGTTATGTTTTTTATATGGTGTGACGTTCGGTGGATTTGTAGGGCTTTCGAGTTATCTCCCGATTTTTTTTTACGATCAATTTCACGTCGGTATGGTAAATGCTGGAACATTGACGGCACTTGGAGCTCTAGCGGGAAGTGTGGTCCGTCCTCTGGGAGGATTTCTTGCGGATCGACACGGGGGACTAACCTTATTACAAAGGCTCTTTCTTATAATAACCGCCCTGTGCGTGTTCTCGGGGAATCTTGATAGTTTTGTTTTGACCTATACCATGATTTTCCTAATTATGCTTTGCCTTGGATTTGGCAATGGCGCTATTTTCCAGGTTGTTTCCTATCGATTCAATTCCTTAATGGGCACGGCTTCCGGCTTTGTCGGTGCAGCGGGAGGTCTTGGAGGATTCCTCTTACCATTCGGGTTTGGGTGGTTAAATGAATTAACCGGAACCTTCTCGTCCGGATTTTTCGCCCTGGGCTTGGTTTCAGGATTAGCAGGCATTAGTGTTATGATATTCCAGCGTTCGATCGGATTAACCAAACATAAAACCATTTCAGGAGTTTAACCGGCGATGCCTGAAACGTTTGATCCTCAAGTGAGTCACCCATGAAAAAAGATACGTCTCCGATACACAAAACCCAATTTCACACAATTGCTGAGACTTTACAGGATATCCAAGCTGGCAAATGCATCATTCTTGTTGACGATGAGGATCGGGAAAATGAGGGCGATTTGGTCATGGCAGCTGAAAAGGCCACGCCTGAACATATTAACTTTATGGCAAAATACGGCCGTGGATTAATTTGCCTGGCCCTCACCCCCGACCGAGTTGAGGAGTTGAAACTACCCCCGCAGGCGAATGAAAATACCGCACCTTTTGGCACAGCCTTTACGGTATCGATTGATGCCGCCAAACATATTACCACAGGCATTTCAGCTGCTGATCGAGCCACCACAATTCAATTGGCCGTGGATCCCAAAGCCAAACCAACCGATTTTGCCAGACCTGGCCACATTTTTCCGTTAAAAGCCAATAAAGGGGGAGTATTACGGCGTGCCGGACAAACCGAAGGGTCTGTCGATCTTGCCCGGCTAGCTGGGCTGTATCCCGCTGCAGTAATCTGTGAAATTATGAATGATGATGGCACGATGGCCCGGGTTCCTCACTTAATGAAATTTGCAAAACACCATGGATTGAAAATCATCACCATTAAAGATTTGATTCAATACCGAATGCATCGAGAAACATTTGTGAAGCAAATCGCCACCGCGAATCTCCCTACACGTTTTGGTCATTTTCAGTCGGTGGTTTTTGAAAACGAACTTGATTCCGGCACACACATCGCCCTGGTGAAAGGGGAGATCGATAATCTTCCAACGTTGGTGCGAGTCCATTCGGGCTGTTTAACGGCCGATGTCTTTGGGTCTTTGCGCTGTGATTGCCGAGAACAACTGCATCGAGCCATGGAAATAATTGAACGGGAAGGCAAAGGGGTTCTGTTATACTTAAACCAAGAGGGACGGGGAATCGGACTCACCAATAAAATCCGGGCCTATCACCTTCAGGACCAGGGGAGTGATACAGTCGAAGCCAATTTACAATTGGGGTTTAAGGCTGATTTGCGGGATTACGGAATTGGCGCCCAAATTTTAGTCAATTTAGGTCTTAAAAAAATCAGACTCATCACCAACAATCCAAGAAAAATTGTGGGGATCGAGGGGTATGGATTGGAAGTGGTCGAGCGAGTCTCCATTGAGATCCCTCCCCAGGAGTCAAATGTGCATTACTTACGCACGAAAAAAGCAAAATTAGGCCACCTTTTGAATAATGTGTAATAGGGGCTTGCGGTTCCCTCCGGCAAGTGGTACACACTGAATCGCGCTTCTCTCAGTTTTTGTAATGAGAGGAAGTCTCAAAAGGAATTACTTAACCGACATGGCGAATCAGGGGCGTGGTGACGAGGCAGACTGTCAGGTTGCGATCGTGGTCAGTACTTTTAACGAGGTTGTGACCAGCCGCTTATTGGCTGCAGCTGAATCCACCTTGACCCAATTAGGCACCCCACCAGACCACAGGCAAGTCATTCGGGTACCAGGAGCATTTGAGATTCCCTTAGTTGCAAAGACACTGGCCCAATCTCATCGATTTGATGCCGTTATCTGTTTAGGGGCAGTGATCCGCGGAGAAACCCCACATTTCGAATATATTTGTGCCGAGACAAGTCGCGGGATCGGCCAAGCAGCTCTGGAAACTGGCATTCCGATTATTTTCGGAGTGCTGACTACAGATACGGTTGATCAGGCTATGGAACGTTCTGGGTCACCTGAACGAAATAAAGGGGCTGATGCAGCACGTACGGCTCTTGAAATGGCCGACTTAATGAAACGTTTGAGTAAAACCAGCATCCGACAGTCTGGCTTTCTAAGGGAATCCACAGCTTCATGACTATGACCGTTCCATCCGATACACCGCAAGCCAATCAAGCCCATGGTCGGCCATCAAGACGCCTGGCCCGCCAGCTTGCGTTGCAAATGCTTTTCCAGCATGAATTTCAGGATCAAAATCCTACATGGCAAGAAAAGTTTTGGGCAAGTCAATCGGCTTCACCGGAAGTCCAAACATTTACCTCTAACCTCTTTCTTGGTGTCATCACGAATCAGTCCGAAATTGACAGGATCATTCGTGATTTTGCCATCGACTGGTCTTTGCAGCGGATGCCTGTGGTAGATAGGAATATCCTCAGATTCTCCATTTACGAATTATTGTGGGAGCCCGATATTCCTGCCATGGTCACCATCAATGAAGCGGTTGAATTGGCTAAATTGTTTGCAGATGATGAGGCCAGACGATTCGTGAATGGACTGTTAGACCATGTGCTCCGGGCTGAACCGAGGCTTGCCATCAAGCGAGGCCAGATTCAACAAAAAAATCCTGCGCCAAAATATTCTGATCCGTCACCTACCGCGTAACACCCCTTTTCCATGATTGACCGCTACACGTTACCCCGTATGGGAACCGTTTGGACTCAAACCCACAAATATGAGTTGTGGTTGCAGGTTGAACTTGCCGTGTGCGAAGCCATGGAACAAATGGGTCATGTCCCTTATGGCGTGGCAGCCCGCATTCGAAAAAAAGTCACGATTAATCCTTTACGAATCGCGGCGATCGAACAAGTTACAAAGCATGATGTTATTGCCTTTCTGGAGTCGGTGTCCGAGCAGGCAGGGAAAGACGGTCGATTTCTCCATGTTGGCCTCACCTCCTCGGACATTGTCGACACATCCCTTTCGTTGCAATTAGCGGAAGCAGCTCAATTGATTCGTGAGGACGTCGGGGGATTGCTCAGTGTCTTGCGGGGTTTAGCCTTTGCGCATCAGGATACTCTGATGGTGGGGCGTTCGCATGGGATCCATGGAGAGCCTATTTCCTTCGCATGGAAGGTGGCCATTTGGTATCAGGAGTTTCAACGGCAGGAACTCCGTCTGAAAGCGGCAATCGCTGACATTGCTGTTGGCAAACTTTCAGGGGCCATGGGAACATTCGCCCATCTTTCTCCTTCGATAGAAAAAACGGTATGTCAACGCTTAGGATTGAAGCCAGCCCCAATTTCAAATCAGGTGCTTCAGCGGGACCGGCACGCTGCCTTTCTTTCGGCGTTGGCCCTGATGGCAGCCAGTATTGAAAAGGTGGCGACTGAAATACGTCATTTGCAACGAACGGAAGTCTTGGAAGCTGAAGAGTACTTTGAGCCTGGCCAAAAAGGCTCGTCTGCCATGCCGCATAAACGAAACCCGATCAGCTCGGAAAATTTATGCGGTCTTGCTC
Source organism: Nitrospirales bacterium (assembly GCA_021604105.1). Classification (GTDB taxonomy): domain Bacteria; phylum Nitrospirota; class Nitrospiria; order Nitrospirales; family UBA8639; genus Nitrospira_E. Next base: position 42,349 of record BQIW01000003.1, read on the forward strand.
GAGTGGTTCGCAGTAACAGCCTAGCTGCTCTGGAAAATGTCGCTTTGTGGCATGAACGGGACATCAGCCATTCATCTGCGGAGCGAATCATCCTTCCCGATAGCACGATTTTGATCGATTACATGTTAGTCCGTTTAACCAACATGTTATCCAAACTGGTGGTCTATCCCGAACGAATGATGGCCACACTCAATCAAACCGGTGGCCTCATCTATTCGCAACGGCTACTACTGGCGCTGGTGGATAAAGGTGCGATCAGAAAAGACGCCTATGAGCATGTACAGCAACATGCCATGGCTTCCTGGAGGGGAGAGGGGATTTTCCAAACACTTATTGAGCAGGATCCCTTTATTGCCAAACATCTTAGTAAAAAAGAGATTGCCACATGTTTTAATCCCAAAACCTACTTGCGCCATCAACAGCAGATATTCACGCGCGTGTTTGGGAGGCAGGTTCGACGAAAGAGCTCAACACCAACCCGGCTTATTCCTTCAAAGAAAACTTCAAAAAAGAGGAAAATACGTTGACTAAAGGAAATATGCTTTACGAAGGAAAAGCCAAAAAGATTTTTCTGACCGAAAAGGATGACGAGCTCATTCAGTATTTCAAGGACGATGCCACTGCCTTTAACGCCGAAAAACGTGGGACGATTCTAAAAAAAGGCGTGGTCAATAATGCGATCTCCGCAAAATTGTTTCAACATCTTGCCGACGCCGGAATTCCCAGTCATTTCATTCAGCAAATCAATGACCGAGAAATGTTAACGCGGCGGGTAAAAATTATTCCCGTTGAAGTGGTAGTGCGTAATCGAGCCACGGGCAGCATTGTTAAACGTTTAGGTCTAGAAGAAGGCTTGATTATTGATCCTCCCTTAATCGAGTTCTTCTATAAGGATGATTCACTGGGCGATCCTCTTATCTCTGAAGACCATATTCGATTGTTGAAATTGGCCACAACCGGGCAAATCGAGGAACTCCGACAGCAGGCTCTCAACATCAACGAAGTGCTCAAACCTTTTTTTCAAAAAAAGGGCATGTTTCTGGTGGATTTTAAGTTAGAATTTGGATTGTGGAGTGGTCAGATTATTGTAGCAGATGAAATTTCTCCGGACACATGCCGATTTTGGGATATCCAAACCGGAGAACGCATGGATAAGGATCGTTTCCGAAAAGATTTGGGCCGGATCGAGGAAACCTATCAAGAAGTTCTTAAGCGGGTTTGCGGGTAATTCACGAAGTAGGAAGCTTTGTGTTCATGCTTTGCCACCAACTATCCTGTTGACGGATCTGTCTATTTCGTAAAACGATTATTCACCGGGTGCCTGTCACTCCTTCCGGAAAATTATGAAAGCCAAAATTTATATCACACTCAAAAACGGAATTCTTGATCCACAAGGTCGAGCTATTCAGCAATCTCTTCAAGCCCTTGGTTTTGATTCGGTTGGAGAGGTCCGAATTGGCAAATTTATTGAAGTTGATCTTTGTGAAACAGACGCGACGTCCGGTGAAACTACCATCAAAGCGATGTGTGAAAAACTTCTTGCCAATACGGTCATTGAAGAATATGAATACGAGATCCTTGAGACATAATGGTCTCTTCATTATTGTTCCTGATTACATGCGATTTTTACTCTCCTGTACCTCTCACCTCAGTATGTAATGTCAGGAGGAAGAGAACACTATGAACATCGGCATCGTTGTCTTTCCCGGGTCCAATTGTGATCGTGATTGCGGGTACGTCCTTTCGAAAGTTTTGGGTCAAACTGCTCAGTTCATCTGGCATCAAGAAAGATCTGTCAAAGGCATGGATGCGATTATTCTGCCAGGAGGTTTTTCCTATGGTGACTATCTGCGCACGGGTGCCATAGCCAGATTCTCTCCCATCATGGACGCCATCGTTGAGTTTGCCGGGCGAGGAGGAATGGTTCTGGGCATATGCAATGGATTTCAAATGCTTTTAGAGCTTGGAATATTACCGGGTGCCATGTTGCGCAACAGGGATCTTTCATTTATTTGTGAAGAGCACTATATACGGGTAGAAAACGTGAATACTCCATTTACCAATCACTGTGAACCCGGGCAGATTCTGAAGCTCCCGATTGCCCATGCTGAAGGGAATTATTATACAAACCCTGTGACGTTATCCTCCTTGCAGGCCAATGCGCAAATCGTCTTTCGATATTGTGATCGCGAAGGCAACGTGACTTCTCAAGCCAATCCCAATGGATCGCTGGATAACATCGCGGGAATTCGCAACGCGGCGGGCAACGTCCTCGGTTTGATGCCTCACCCAGAACGAGGCGCAGAACGTCTTCTCAATAATGAGGATGGGATATATATTTTTCGATCCATGATTTCAGCGTTGGAAGCACACAAATTACTCCAACCGGTCTAGGTTGGAGTGCCATTATCCGCCTCATCCTTTTTCGTCAAGGCCAACATGGAAGTTTTTCCAGGAATATCGATGACTCCTGACATCTGCCACGGGAAACCATGTGTGGCAGGCACTGCCGTTGATGTGGCCACCGTGGTTGGAACTCTTGGGAACGGAAAATCATTTCATGACGTTCAGGAAGCATTGAATCTGACATATGAACAAGTGCTCACGGCGTTGCGCTATGCTTCGTATGTCACGGATCATTTGCCCCTTCGCCTCCCGTCAGGGCATTAAGCCACAGGACAGTATGACGGTGTTTATGCTAAATTCCCTTTTATGAAAATAATGACCCTGCCGCCTTCCCAATGTGTATTCCTATAGCATTGAGGAAATCAACCCCGAGGGTTTGTTCCGAAATTTTTAGTGACAAAATGAGTGGTTTGCCATGACCCAGGAATCAAAAGTCTTGCCGCAGGGACCTCCTACCTCAAAAGTTATTGAACAGCATGGTCTGTCCGAGGATGAGTATCAGCAAATCCTCAAGCATCTTGGTCGAGAGCCGAATCTCACTGAGTTGGGTATTTTTTCTGTGATGTGGAGTGAACATTGTAGTTATAAGAGTTCACGCATTCATTTGAAGCGATTTCCGACTGAGGGTGAGAGGGTGGTTCAAGGTCCAGGAGAAAATGCCGGTGCGGTGGATATTGGAGAAGGACTTGCAGCAGTATTCAAAATGGAATCGCACAATCACCCATCATATATTGAGCCGTTTCAAGGGGCGGCAACAGGTGTCGGTGGGATTCTACGCGATATTTTTACCATGGGAGCACGCCCGATCGCGTTATTGAATTCCCTGCGATTCGGTGAATTGGACCTTCCCAAGAGTCGGCATATTCTCAAAGGAGTTGTCTCTGGAATTTCTTCCTATGGAAATTGCATGGGAGTGCCAACGGTAGGAGGGGAAATTACGTTTAACGATATTTATTCAAAAAATCCATTAGTGAATGTCTTTTGTCTGGGTATCGTGAAAAAAGATCGTCTCCTGCGTGGCTTAGCTAAAGGTACTGGAAATCAGGTGCTGTATATTGGTGCCAAAACAGGACGTGACGGGATTCATGGCGCCACCATGGCCTCTGATAGTTTTGACGATGCATCTGACAAGAAGCGTCCGAATGTACAAGTCGGTGATCCCTTTCTAGAGAAACTCTTACTTGAAGCCTGCCTTGAATTTTTAGAACAGGACCTCTTAGTTGGAATTCAGGATATGGGGGCGGCAGGTCTGACCAGCTCCTCCTGCGAAATGGCCTCGCGGGCTGGAACCGGAGTTGACTTGGATTTAGCTAAGGTGCCTCGCCGTGAATCGCACATGACTCCTTATGAAATTTTATTATCGGAATCTCAGGAAAGAATGCTCTTAGTGGCTCAACCTGGAAAGGAAGAGTCAGTACTGGCAATCTGCCGGAAATGGGGAATTGATGCTGCGGTGGTCGGGCAGGTGACGGATGATGGATTCCTACGAATTAGAGAAGGCAACCAGATTGTGGCGGAAATACCTGCGCATGCTCTCGCTGAAGAAGGTCCACGCTATGAACGACCTGCTGCGCCACCTTCTTATCAAGAATTTTTGCAATCCTTAAATATTGATATGCTTCCAGATGTCAAAAATCCTGCCGACGTGTTATTGAAACTCTTAGCTTCACCCACTATTGCGAGCAAGCGGTGGGTCTTTCGGCAATACGACCATATGGTGGGAACCAATACCGTTGTTTGTCCCGGTTCCGACTCCGCCGTAGTCCGCATAAAAGGGACCACCAAAGCTTTGGCCATGACGACGGATGGCAATAGTCGATACTGCCTGCTGAATCCCTATTTGGGAGGAGGATTAGCCGTGGCTGAAGCCGCGAGAAACCTGGTCTGTGCGGGTGCCCAACCGATCGGAGTAACCGATTGTCTAAATTTCGGCAACCCGGAGCGTCCCGACATCATGTGGCAATTCATCATGGCGGTCGAAGGGATTGCCGATGCCTGTCGAGCATTCCAAATTCCTGTAGTTAGTGGAAATGTGAGCTTTTATAACGAAACGAATGGCCTGTCTATTTACCCAACACCGATTCTGGGAATGGTGGGACTTATTGAGCGTCCGGAAGACATTACCACTCAATGGTTCAAGCAAGCGGGCGATCATATTTGTTTGTTGGGGGAGACGAAAGAGGACTTAGGCGGGACTGAATATCTCAAGGTCATTCATTCTCGTGAACAAGGCAATCCCCCCTGGTTGGATGTGGACCGAGAAAAGGCTCTTTATACCTGCATGCTCACCTTAATCCAAAAGGGGCTTATACAATCAGCGCATGATTGCTCGGAAGGGGGATTACTCGTGACATTAGCCGAATGCTGTCTGACGAATCCTTCCGAACTGTTCGGAGCAACTGTTATACTGAATCAAGATCGTTTGCGCCTAGATGCCTTACTTTTTGGAGAAAGTCCTTCACGGGTTGTTGTCTCGGTTAAATCGGAGCACGTCAAGCAGGTGAAAGAGTTAGTTCAAGAGCTAGGCGTGCCATCCACAGAATTAGGCCAAGTCACCCAAGGAAATATGGATATTACTGTTCGCGGAGCTCATGACCTGCCAGTGAGTCAGTTAAGCCTATCCCTTTCTGAAATGTCCGACCAGTGGCACCATGCTCTTGCACGACAACTTGAAGCCGAAGCATCGTGAGCGCGTTCGTGTATTTCGTATTTGTGAATTGGTCAGCTTTTCTGTCTGCTCAAGATGATCTGGCCTGTTTGAGGACATCATGAAGAAATTGCCGATGGTACAGTCTTTGCCCTCCCCTGATGGGTTTCATGAAGAATGTGCTGTCTTCGGAATTGCGGGATCGAAAGAAGCTGCCAATCTTACGTACCTGGGTCTCTATGCCCTACAACATCGGGGGCAGGAAGGCTCCGGTATTGTGTCCTCGGATGGAGAGCAATTTTTCCAAAAAAAAGGCCTAGGTCTTGTTGCCGATATTTATTCAAAAAAAGCATTACGCGAGCTTCCGGGAACGAAGGCGATTGGGCATAACCGATATTCCACCGCTGGCAGTGGGTACTTGCAAAACGTTCAACCCTTGTCCGTCAACTTCGCGTTTGGCAATTTGGCGTTGGCCCACAATGGAAACTTAGTGAATGCCGGTGTGCTTCGAGGTGAACTTGAGGCCTACGGAGCTATCTTTCAATCGGACTCCGATAGCGAGGTCATCATTCACCTGATTGCTCACTCCAAGGGAGATACGATCGTGAATCGGGTTATTGACGCCTTAAGCCTGGTTCGAGGGGCCTTTTCATTGGTGCTGTTAACCGATGATCACTTAATAGCAGCCCGGGATCCGTTTGGATTTCGTCCGCTGTGTTTAGGGCGGTATAAAGGCAGTTGGGTCGTGGCATCCGAGACGTGCGCCTTCGATCTGATTGATGCCAAATTCGTCCGTGAAGTTGAACCGGGAGAAATTATTGTCATTCACGGTTCAGAATTGACCTCTTATCATCCGTTTCTTGAACGTTCCCGTGCTCAATGTGTATTCGAATATGTGTACTTTGCGAGACCCGATTCGAAAATTTTTGGCCCGAATGCCGTATATCCGGTTCGCAAAGCCTTTGGGCGTCAATTGGCCAAGGAATGTCCGGCGGCTGCAGATATGGTCATTCCTGTTCCCGATTCCGGTGTTCCTGCGGCCTTGGGTTTTGCGGAAGGGATGGGGTTACCTTTTGAGATCGGGCTGACTCGAAATCACTATGTGGGACGGACCTTCATTGAGCCGCAACAAGCCATTCGCCATTTTGGCGTAAAGTTGAAACTGAATCCTGTCCCGGATGTCCTAGAAGGGAAACGGATTGTGGTTGTGGATGACTCCCTTGTTCGAGGCACCACCAGTCGGAAAATTGTCAAAATGCTTCGACAGGCCGGTGCTCGGGAAATTCATTTGCGCATTAGTTCCCCACCGGTCATTGCCCCATGTTATTATGGCATTGATACGCCCACACAAAAAGAACTCATTGGGTCAAATCTCAATATTGAAGAAATTCGTCGTTACGTGACGGCTGATAGTTTGGGGTACCTTAGTCTAGAAGGTATGTTAGCCATGGCCCCCGGCTTTTCCCATCATTATTGTAATGCCTGTTTTACGGATAATTATCCCATCATGTTGACTAAAGCCGAGCAACTGCAACTCGGCTTATTCGAACCGGATCAGCTCTCTCGCTCCTAAATGTATTTTCGTTTTGTTGCCGCCCCAAAAATTCGTGTGTTAGGCTTTTACAGGATGTGAAGGTTGAGTCTCTGGTTATCTATGCCTTAAGAGGAAATATGAACAGGAGGAGCCTATGAAAAGGAATATGCTTCAGCTATTGATTGTAGTCATTTTAATACTGAGCACGGGCTTTATCGTACAGGCGGGAAGTTTCTTTAAAGTCGGGGAGGCCGCTCCTAATTTTTCACTGACGAGTCTGGACGGACGACCTCTCTCTCTTGACCAGTTTAAGGGTAAGGTGGTGGTTCTGGGACTCTTTCATATCTGCGAGCCGTGTTTAATCCAAAGCACCAATCTTCAGAGGGTACATGATGCCACGAAAGACAAGCCTGTCGCGGTGATCGGAGTCAATTCCTCTGGTGATTCCCTGGCAGATGTCAGGGAATTCCTACAAGGATTTCCGCTGAAGATTACGTATCCCTACCTTCTGGACCCCGAAAAGAAAACAGACAAACTCTATGGCGGAGGGAAATTTATTCCCAATGTGTATGTCATTGATCAAAATGGCCTAATTCGTTGGCAGCGTGTAGGGAATTTCTTTACTGACGGTACCTTGGCTGGACATGAAGCGATTCTTCAGGAAGTGGAGCAATTATTGAAGACACCGCCTACTCCCTCGACCATGTAAGCCGATGACTCTTTTTGCACATTCTTGACCTCAATGTTAGGGAACTATGGACGAACTAGAAGACGGAAAACAAAAATTTCTTAAAATAGTAGAATCCCTTGATGCGTCCGTTGAGGTCGTCATTCCGACTACTCCTTCGCGCGGTCTTTTACTCATTTCCCTTACTAAAGGCTCCAATCGTAAATTTATTACGGTTCATGAGGATGATATGCTGGATCTTCCGGAAGAGCCAGGGGTTCAAGCCAAAACCACAGCTCTTCTCCAGGAAACACTGGAAACCTTATGAAAACCATTCTGCCCAATATCTCTGAATGGTCCTGGTTCTCTGAGGAAAAGCAGCTTAATTTTAACGGTCATTTATTGGCCGTGGGGGAACATCGGATATTAGTCGACCCACCTCCCATGAATGCCAGTGATAGGGCCATAACGCAACGCGGAGGGACCCTCGATTATATCATCCTGACCAATCGTGACCATGAACGGGAGGCTGCCAATTTCCGGACAATCTTTAACTGTCAGGTGATGGCCCCAGAACTGGATGCCAAGGAGATGACCCTTCCCGTTGATAAAACGTTTAAAGATGGGGAATTGCTTCCAGGTGGAATTTGGGTTGTTCAGCTTTCCCATCAAAAATCTCCAGGGGAAAGTGCATTATTTTTGCAGCAGGGGAAAGGGGTGCTTATTGTGGGGGATGGGCTCATTGGAGATCCTCCAGGTTCACTCCGGCTTCTGCCCTCGGAAAAATATGTTAATATCGATCAAGCCCGCGATGGTCTTCGTCGATTATTAAAGTATACCTTTGATAGTCTCCTGGTTGGGGACGGAACATCCATACTCACTGGAGCCAAACCGGCACTTGAACAATTATTGGCAAATCAATGAATGGAAACCATCATATGTCCTGGAAGGTTTTTCATCCGCATTGTGACCCCGAGTGAGTACTTATGGCCTGGTCCCAATCCGCCAATCTCAACTCTTTAGGCAATCGTCACTTTTCCAAAGGCTTTTATACAGAGGCTTTTCAATGTTATGCGCAGGCTCTTGAAGTTGATCGTCAAAATGGAGACCAACGGTCGTTGGCCACCACACTGGGCAATTTGGGGAATATTTGCGCTGTGAGTGGTTGCCGGGAACAAGCCAGAGCCTATTATTGTGAGGTCTTAGAGCTTCAAAAAATTCTGGGTGATGAACGGGGGATTAGTACGACTTTAGCCAATTTGGGAAACCTTTCGGCCGATGCTGGCGAATGGGAACGTGCCCAGGCCTATTATCTAGAAGCTTTGGATTTAATGAATCAATTATCCGATCATGCCGGGAAGGCGGTTTTACTCTCTGATTTGGGATTAGTCGCGAGGGAAACGGGTAAGGAAGAGGATGCGCTCGCCTATTATCAGGAATCCTTGATCCTGATGCGCCGGGTCGGGAATGAAGCTGGACAATCCGATGTCTTTCGTATGATGGCACGGTTGTATTTAAGTCAACGACGTTTTGAGGAAGCGCAATCTTGCACCTTGACCAGCCTGGATGTTGCCAGACGGTTGAAAGATGAGCTTCGTATGGGTGGTGCCTGGTATGTTCTAGCCAGTTGCCATGAAGCCCAAGGTCAATGGAGCGAAGCCGTGCAGTATTTACAAAAAGTTGTACGCATAGACCAAAAATATCAACTGCCAAAACTCGACGAAAATATCCAGCGATTACAGGCTTTAGAATCCCGGTTGGGGGCCACGGCCGGTACAACTCATGACTGAGTCTTTCACCCCTTCAACTCTATGGCCTGAGGCCAGGAACTATCTTGTGGATGAAATTCACGGGTGGATGGACATCAAATCTATGGAAGCCTTAACCCTTCCCTTACCGGACGAGGACTGGTTGCTTGAAATCACCGCTGACGGAAAACTCGTGTGCATGGCTGGATACGACCTGGAAGATATGAAAAGCATGCTGTCGGATGGGACGCCAGAAGATTTGGGAACTGACGAACTTGCGAAACAAGCTAAATTTTACCTGCAACAAACTGTTTCCAAATACCGGCCAAAACTTATGCGCCTCGGTTTCACTGAACGAATTGAGATGAATGAGTCCCATGTTGCCGCTTACTATGAACGCCCGGTCGACTTCGGACACCTTGCTGACCTCCAGCAACAAATCAATACCTGCAGGACATGGTTCTCAACGCGCTAACCACATATCCGATTCCCACAGCACCACACTCACTCAAATCAGCCAGACCCTCGTGAAACCGATCCCATTTTCCATCAAATCCTTTAAGCAATTACGAGACGCCATCTATGCCTTTCGATTGCCAAGAGTCATTTTTTCTGCACTAGATCTTAATTTATTTACAAAGATGAAAGATCGGGATTGGACGATTCCGGAGTTAGCCAAACGTGTCAGGGTAAGCCAACGCGGACTGGTAATTTTATGCCGGAATCTGGCCAGTGTCGGGTTATTAATCAAATCACAAAGAGGATACCGTCTTTCTCCGTTTTCCAAACGCTACCTCCAAGAATCAAGCCCGGACTTTCGAGGAGACTATCTGGTACTCATGCAGCGTCAATGGAGCGAATGGTCTCATTTAACGGAAGTTATTCGGGTCGGTCGGCCACTGGACAGCCAGGAACCGGAAACCATGGAATATCGACGATCGTTCTCCTGGGCCATGCATCATCGCTCGATCCAACCCGCCATGGAGGTTGCCCAGCAGATTTCTCTGAAGGCTGATCGCACCCTACTGGATTTAGGCGGAGGACCTGGCACCTATGCTCTGGCCTTTTTAGGGCAGAATCCAGCACTTCACGCAACAGTAATGGATCGGCCTGCCGCTCTGGACGTCGCGCGTACGTTGGCGGAGCAGACTTCTTTGGAAACCCGCTTGACCTATCAAGCTGGTGATTTTTTAACAGCACCCATTTCAGGCACCTATGATGTTGTCTGGTATTCCAATGTGCTTCATATCTATTCTCCTACAGATAACCTGAAAATTTTCAAAAAAATTAAACGAATCCTTAAGCCCGGCGGACGACTGCTCATCCAAGACACCTTTTTGCAGGGCCCCAAAGAACTTCAGCCACTTGAAGCCAATCTCTTTGCCGTCTCCATGTTGCTGTATACCCAGCAGGGTAACACCTATGCCGTACGAGAGGTTCGAGAATGGCTCCAAGGGGCTGGATTCTCTCGTTCACGGGTTCTTCATCTAAAAAAGGGAACTGGAGATTGGGATGGGCAACTGATTGAAGGACGTCTTACGCGGTCGGGATAACCGTGACGTATGGCTTCTCAAACCACAATTCCCTGTACCCCAGTCTGAATATGCTTTGATTCAGAATCCTTTCCTTTTGTGGTTTTTTAAGGGAACCCGCTTGGTTTGAATACCTAAAGCGGATCCTACGGGGAGGGCGTTTCAATCAAAATTGGGGTGTTCAGACTTTGGCGACACACTCTGAGTAGGAGAAACTGATGTAGGTGCTGGAGAACTTGGGAGATTCACCAGAAACGTGGTTCCCCCTCCTCTCACACTTTGGACCTCAATACTTCCCCGATGTTCTTGAATAATTTGATGGGCAATGGCCAATCCCAAGCCCGTTCCCTCATGTTCCTGACTCAAGTGTTTAGTGGTGAAAAAAGGATCAAATATATGCTCGATGTCTTCCGGGTTTATCCCTTTTCCACTATCTTGAATATCCACTTGCACCCAACCCTGAGCCACACCCGAACCAATTTGTCGAGTCCGTACCGTTAACACCCCACCCTCTGGGAGCATGGCTTCCACAGCATTAAACAACAGATTAAGGAACACCTGCTTTAGTTGCTGACGATCGGCAAATATCTTTGGCAACCCATGAGCTAAATCTGTTTCGACGACAATTAATTCATGAGAGGGTCGAATTCTAAGGGTATATAAACAGGATTCCAGAATATCATTGAGATTTTCTTCCTTGAGAAACGGTTCCATCGGTTTGGCATAATCCAAGATCTCTCGCGTGAGCCGCTCAATTCGAAACACATCTTCTTTGACGACCTTACTGAATCGAATCAGAAACTGTTCATCATCCTTTCGTTCCGGTGCCAGATCCACAAAGGCTTTAATTGACGTCAAGGGATTTCTAATTTCGTGAGCTAATCCACCGGCCATGGTCTCCAGAGAACGAAGCCGATCAGTTCGACGTACTAACGATTGGGAGCGTTTGAGCTCTTCATACAGCAAGGCATTGTCTAACGCCACGGACGCTTCTTGGGATAAGGTTGTTAATAAATCCAAGTCCTGGGTCGTATACCCTCCTCCACTTTTCGTATTAGGTCCAAACACACAAAAACCTAAGAGCCGTGTTTTGTTGACCAGAGGCAAACAGACTTCTGTTCCAATATGAGCCAGTTGCGCGATGACGGCCTCAGAGTCGGAGTTGAGGGTAGAAAGTTCCAATTCATTGATGACAAAACAGGAGGTGCCTTGTCTCCACATTTCTAATAATGTCGGAGTTTTATGCAAGTACAGGACTGGAAGATCTGTCGTGGATTTTCCAAAGCTGGATACCGGTCGATAATCCTGACTGCCGGAACTTCGTAAATATAAAACTCCCCATTGCAATCCCAAGGTGGGACAAATGGATTCTACGATCGTCGCCGTCAAATCTTTTAATTCCAATATGGAGAGGAGAGACTTAGAAAAATGTACCACCGTTTCATGTCGGTTATACCGTTCCTTGAACAGTGATTTTGTGATTAATGTTTTGGCTTCCCGTTTCAAGGAGGACGCTCCAAGTACCAAGAGGAGCAATACGCTCAGTTCCACAAAAGAATACGCAATATTAATTTGCCCAAAATACAGACTCTGTCCAAGAAGGAGGATCGGATAGGCCGGGAAAGCCACGAGTGCTAACAGGAGGCTTCCCGTAATGCTTCGTTCAACAGCCGTCCCAAGATCCATGAGTCTGTATCGTAAGAGGGTATAGGCGACGACCGACGTATAGACCGTCAGGAGGATCGTGCCGTTCGGTGGGATTTCAATTCCATACCAGAGCGGAAAAGTCGTCATGCCCCCTAAGTACGCAATGACTGACCCGATGGTGAGAAGGAAAAATCGTGAACGTTCATGACCTGTTCGGGTTCGTGCCCCTTGATAGAGCAACCACGTTCCATAAATGGTCGATAGGCCAAACCCCAGGAGATAGACATGGAAGAAGGGACCGGGTTCCGGCCAAAATGGAAAATCACCGACATGAGATACATCAGCTACGAAATAGGTGGTAAAATTCGAACAGAAATAAATAAAACTAGCGCCCCATCCAAGGCGAATAAGCCATCTGTTTGCTTCTACCTCATCCAATAAGGTCAGGACATGCCACAGATAGGCTGGCGGAAGAAAAATTGCTCCGGCCATTAAGAGTCGAACAAAAAGGAGGGCGAGATCATGAGTTGAGGAAAGGTGCCATGCGCAATATCCATATCCCCAAATGGCGGCAGCTAAACAATATAGGGCATAGGCTTGATGCTTGGAGCTGTGAGGGTTTTTGGCATAGACAATAAGGCCGGAGACTGTGGCGGCCAGACCATTCAGAAGTCCGCTAAAGGCGTAAAAATTCACGTCTAAAACAACGACAGATGAGAGATCACACTAGATCCTTGGCTCTGACACTTTTGACAGCCTATTGGACAATAATTGCAGGCAGAAGTCAAAAGAGTTGAGTCCGGTCGGGGGATACCTTTTCTTTTGTCTCCATGAACGACACTCTTCTGTACAATCCACGCTCAGTCATTGTCAAAGTGATGTTTCATCTGGGCCATGCGGTTCTCCAGAAAAACATTCAAAGAAAGAATTCCTCTTATGCCACTTGCTTCAGAAGGTCCGGCAGCGTGTTTCGTTTGAGGTATGGCTCTGCATTCTGGATGATCGGCCTTTTCGTTTGTGTGCAAACAATAGGTTTGTCTAACACAACGAGATATGCTTGTCCTGCAAAAGTTGAATAAATACCCGCATTCGTACAGCCCAAAGTGGCGATGATCGATTCCCATTGTGTTTGATCATAGAAGCAAAATTGCCCTTCTTTTTCAGCCTGTCGGATTTTCCCGTAATTATTCAATAGATCTCGTGCTTCCTCTCGTTGTTGTGGGAAGGCAGCACTAGTGACCAGATTCTGGTAAATGCCGGAAAAGTCTCCATTCGGTTTTAAATTAGAAATAACTATTCGTCCCCCTGGAGCAAGAACACGATACAGTTCTCGTAAGGTGGCGCCTGGATCCCGGACATATCCAATCACCAGATTTGAGACAATCCGGTCAAATCGGTTGTCTGGAAAGGGGAGAGGCTGACCTAAATCTACTTGTGCCCAGGCCTGGGTGAGGAGAGGTGTCGGAGCGGTCCTGGCATGTTGCCATTCTGTCGTGGCGGCGAGCATCGCTTTGTTCGCCCGTTTCAACGCGTCAGAAACGACATCAATCCCCACATACTGAATGGACTTCTCAATGTGCGGGATCCCACATGGAATGTTGGAGGAAAGCCTATTCAAAAAATATAAACCGGCATTCCCATTTCCACAACCGGCATCCAGAAACCGTTGGCCAGGGGTTATAGGGCCTAAGGCATGAAACACATGATCAAGGAGTTTCACATAATCCCGGCATTGCGCCACCGACTGAAAATGGCCCAAGTAATCCTGCCAAAAGCCTGCGCCGACATTGGTCTCGGCCTGTTGTTGTTGTGCCAGTTTTTCTCGTCGATTTTGGCGTCCCAAGTCCAGTCGATTGGGGGTGTGGATTCCATCAAGAGAAGCTTTCTGATTCACATACTCATGACACTGTGCGATCAGTCGTCGATAGGTTTCACGGGCTCTTTTGGGGTTTTCTTGTAGACGATGCAATGCATCTGGCACCACCATCCACTGCTTAAGACGTCGACCCAATGCATTCCGAAATGCTTGAAGATCCTTGGGATCGATCCAGGCATCCTGTTCGGCGGAAACCAGTATGACGGGGGAGGTTAAGGATTCTGCATCAAGCAGTGTATCCTCAATCGTGACAAATTTGTTCGCAATGGCATCACCCAAAAACTGATTGCCTACATTAAAGCCCAAAAAATTCGCCGAGACTGGACACTGTCCGTTCCAATAGGCGGTGAAGAGATCTTCCTGATGAACCGTGGCTGCAGACCGTTGGACATTGACAATGCTCATGAGCATGATCAAGAGAGATAATGATGGACTTTCAGCCTCAGCTTTGAGAGCGACTCGTGAAGCTAAACTGGCAGCCACACCGATTATGGCAGCGCGCGGCCAAGTGGTCCTCACATAACGGGTCACCGTTTGAAAATCACTCTTCATTGATGAAAGGGATACTTGGTAGTGCAGTCCATCACTCTCGCCGACATGATTGGTATGGTCATAGCGCACGACCTTGAATCCATTGCTGGCAAAGTAATACGCCAAGGTCAAATAATCCCGCTTGGTTTCTCCATATCCGGGGGCAATAACGACGACAGGTCCTTCTGTTAAATCTCCCTCAACAGGTCGGTCATGGTAGGCATTAATCTTTTGCCCATTGCCTTTTTCAATGGTGAGACGACTACTGGACACGCTCGTTTTTTGATGAATAAGGGACCCCTCCTTCATCTCTTCTTCCTTCTCACGGAGGGGAACTCCTGGTATTGAGTCGGAGTATTCGTGGTATTGAATATTCCAGAGGGAATTAAACGAACTTTCTAAAACATGTCCAAACACCATGAGGCCCTTTCTTTGAGGCAGCAGGACTCTCGGACCTGAGGAAAAGGAACCAGCGACATCATTCTCTGTTGAGCAGTCTAGAAGAATGGTCGTTGTCCCTTCCCAAGCCGTCTGACCTGCTTCCACATGGATATCTGTAATCTTTCCGTAAAATTTTTGTAGGGAATGCTCTTGATCTGAAATGGCATATTTCACCTCAATGATTTGCGAGCCTTGGATTGGAGGGAACCCCGTCAACCGCAATTGCATGGTGTCCTCGTGCCATCCCACGAGGTAACCCTCCCAAGTTCCTCCAAGACAATGTAACGCAAGGGGAAGTGGGAAAAGGTCACGGACTTCAGAAAGATCGCCAGGAACTTTCTCCTGATTTATCAGCTTCAATCCAGCAAATTGATTCATTGAAGTGTTATCCACCAACCCTTGTGTTAAAGTGCTCATGCGTTCCCCCACCTGAATATAAGTGTTAATACCTACTTTTTGACGCAAGACGTTCCCTGGATCTCAAAAGATCCTGATCGCTGCATCAGCCTGTGTTAGAAGAGGGGCGAGAGATGAAACGACTTACATCGTTTCGTTTTTTGATACGGGTGTCTGATCCACCATGGTGTTGGTATCAATTCTACTCTCTTAGATTGGACACTAGAGCAACCTGAGTGCCAGAACTTTCGAACAAAAGGTTGGAAAACATTTTTGAGAGAAAACCATAGAATTTACTAGGAAAATTTTGCCTGAAAAGTTTTTCCAAAAATCACCCTGCAGATTTTTTAAGGTTTTATCTGTCGATCCGCTGACGGTAAAATAAACAGAGCGTTGATCTCCTGACAGGCCATTGTTCTTTTTCATTGACACATCTTCCTCTCCTACCTAAAATCCAGGGAAATTGAGAGGAGGTTCGCATGCCACACGAATCGGCTCCATCCATCCGTAACGTGGTCATTGCTTCCTATCCGGGGCCAGGAAAAACGACCCTTTGTGAAGCACTCGCTTTTTCCACGGGAGTCATCCCGACCATGGGGACCATTCCTCAGGGAAATACTATTGGTGATTTTGAACCGGAAGAGGTCCACCGGCACCATTCCATCAGTTCAACCATCTGTCAGTTCGAATGGCAGGGGACAAAAATCAATGTCATAGATACACCGGGAATGAGCGATTATGCCTTTGAGGTTCAATCCGCTCTCAGGGCGGTGGATGGCGTGGTACTTGTTGTCGGAGCGAGTACGGGGCTGCGGTCAGAAATCGAACGCGTCTGGGACCTTATTCAGGAATACGAACTTCCCTGTCTTCTGTTTATTAATGAACTGGATAAAGAACGGGGGGATTATCGCTCGATTCTATCAGAATGTGAAAAAACATTGGGATTTACCGGAGTTCCAATCACGATTCCAGTTGACGAGGAGACTCCGCTAGCTGGGATAATTGATCTATTTGCGAGGAATATCATCACGGCGATTTCCGACACGCCTAAAACCAACCAAACTGAAATTCCTGCAGAACATCAAGCCAATGCGAATGAATTCCGGCGCCGAGCTATGGAACAAGTGGCAGAAACCAATGATCAATTGGTGGAAAAATATCTCACCCACGGTGAAATCTCAGAGGAAGATTTGCGGGATGGATTGACGCTTGGCACATTAGAACGGAAGCTTGTTCCGGTGTTATGTGGATCGGCTATTCGCAATATTGGAACAACAACCTTGCTCGATGCGATACAACGATATCTTCCCTCTCCCTCCGATCGTTCCAGTCTCCATCCAAATATCGGCCTGCAACCTCAGACACATGATGAAGATCAACGAAAATCTGATCCGGATGATCCCTTTTCAGCTTTCGTCTTCAAAACCACAATCGATCCATTTATGGGGCGTCTATCATTTGTGCGAGTGCTGTCCGGTACCCTGCATGCAGATTCAGGATTTTATAATGCCTCTCGCCAGACCAAAGAGAAGGGTGGTCATCTCTTTTTCTCCATTGGCAAGAAGCATCACCAGGTTAATCAGGTCTCTGCCGGAGATATTGTGGCCATCGGGAAATTAAAGGATACTCAAACAGGCGACACCATTTGCGATGAACGACATCCCATTATATTCCCAGGCCTAAAAATATCGCGTCCGGTCATGTCTTATGCCTTGGAAGTAAAAAGTAAAAATGAAATTGACAAGGTCAGCTTAGGTCTCCATAAGTTGGTGGAAGAAGATCCCTCTCTCGAGTTTCTCAGGAATGAAGAAACAAAAGAAATGTTGTTAAGTGGGGTAGGGCAGAGTCACATCGATGCTACCTTAGATAAACTGAGGCGCAAATATGGAGTTGAAGTGGATTTGCACATGCCGAAAGTCCCTTATAAGGAAACGATCCATCGTATGGCTCAGGCCCAAGGGAAATACAAAAAACAAACCGGTGGACATGGGCAATATGGAGATTGTTGGCTACAAATTGAGCCCCTTCCGCGTGGGGCCGGTTTTGAATTTCACAACAAAATTGTTGGTGGCGTCATACCACGGAATTTCATCCCCGCAGTCGAAAAGGGCGTGATCGAAGCCCTACAACATGGGATTGTTGCTGGATTTCCCATCGTGGATATTCGCGTGGCTGTCTATGATGGATCTCATCATCCTGTCGATTCTTCAGAGTTGGCATTTAAAGTAGCAGGGTCAATGGCCCTCAAGCATGCTCTGGAGGCAGCTCACAGCACGATTCTTGAACCGATCATGTCAGTAGATGTTCTCGTCCCGGATGATTTGGTGGGAACCGTGATTGGAGATCTGAACTCTCGCCGTGGACGCATACAGGGAATGGCAACCAAGGGACACAATCAAATCGTGAAGGCCTTTGTGCCCTTGGCGGAAATGCTGAAGTATGCTTCATCCTTGACGTCCATGACAGCTGGAAAGGGTAGTTATGTGATGGAATTTTCAGGTTACGAGGAGGTACCGAAGGATTGCCTTAATCGTATTGTGGAGGAGCATAAAAAAGAAAAGGAAGCCGTTTCGTCCCACTGACCCCTCACCAAATGTGAGAGAGGCTTTAAGGCTGCGTTTTGATCACAATGAAAAATGCCCTGGCCTTTCGAATAATTCGAAGTAAAATGGTCTGACCCGGCTTCACTTTGGCAATTTCTTCTGAAAATTGTGTGACGGTCCGGACCGTTTTCCGGTTAACCTCGTTTATCAAATCTCCTTCTTGAATCCCCTCAGAGTTCGCGAGACCACCTGGTTTAACTTTGGTCACAAGCACGCCCACGGTTTCTTCTAATTCAAATTGCTCAGCGAGTGCGGCTGTAAGCCCTTGGACATCAAGCCCTAAGGTGACCTCTGATTTTTGTAAGGGGAGCGATGCCAACGTGGATTTCTCCTGTCTTTCCACTATTGGTACCAAGTAGGTCAATTCTTTCCCGTCACGTAACACAAGAATTTTGGCATTTTCACCAGGTCCAACACGCGCAACAAGTCTTGACAGTTGGTTGGGCGAATCAACTGAGCTGTCGTCTACCGACACAATGATATCCCCTGGTTTAATTCCGGCCACATGGGCGGGATCGTGTTCATATACTTCGTTGACGAGAACGCCATGGCCTTCCTTAATCCCAAATTGTTCTGCAAGTTCTTTTGTGAGTGATTGAATCCCGACACCAAGCCACCCACGAACCACTCGCCCATGAGATACCAGTTGCTCGACAACACGCGAAACCATATCGGCAGGAATGGAAAATCCTATGCCCTGTGCCATATGGATTATGGCGGTATTGATTCCGATCACCTCACCTCGAAGGTTAAAGAGCGGCCCTCCTGAATTCCCTGGATTGATTGCGGCATCCGTTTGAATGAAATTTTCATAACGGGACAAATTGAGGCGTTCCCTTCCAATTCCACTGATAACGCCTAGGGTTACTGTACGGTCTAAGCCCATTGGATTTCCGACAGCCAATACCCATTGACCGACTTTTAAGGTGTTGGAGTTCCCAAAATGAGCAACTGGAAATTTCCGGTCAGATTCAATTTTGAGGACCGCTATATCGGTTTCTTTATCACGCCCAATGACCCGAGCAATCATGTTGGACTTATCGGATAGCCGAACATCCGCCTCCATGGCGTCTTCCCCAACTACGTGATTGTTAGTCACAATAATTCCATCATCCCGCACGATAACACCTGAACCACTGCCTTGAGAAAATGGGGCCCGTCGTTGAAACCCTTGTCCCTGGGCGATTTCACGAATCGGTGTAATATTGACTACCGTAGGCGTCACCCGTTCAGCTAGGCTGGTGATGGCCTGTTCTATGTCTCCCAGAAGTTGGAGTCCCCTAAGTTCATTGGCCGGCTGGCTAATTGCGGGTGCTTGAGAAATGAACAAAATAAGGCAATATATTGAAATTATGACGGGAAACTTAAAAAAACTCATCATAAGCCTTATATTTTTAAATGTCGGATAATAAATATTATGTTAAATAGAAAAAAGTCTCAAATAGAAAAAAGTCTCATTTTGTTTTCGGTTCCCTGAATAAGACGGAGAATGTTTTCTTTGTGGCAGAATAAAATGACAGCAGTCACTCCAACAGCAAAAAAGCAGAAATAGAAGTCGAAAGTCAGAAAATAGGCCAAGAATGGAAACACACTAAAAGCCAGCAGCGCGCCACCTGAGGAATATCCAAAAACCAAAACCGCTCCTAACCACACACCAACAAGAAGCCATCCAATCATCGGATGTATTCCAATAATGGCTCCCAAGGCCGTGGCGACTCCCTTCCCCCCCTTAAATCCTAAAAAAAGAGAAAACACATGACCAAGAATGACCGTAAAGCCTATGACAAGAATCCAGAACCAAGGAAACCCGACGAAGCCAGCGATAACGGTCGCAACCGTTCCTTTCCCTAAATCCCCAATTAGCGTTAATATACCTACTTTTTTACCTGATACTCTCAGAACATTGGTAAAACCGATGTTCTGGCTTCCATGTGTGCGAGGATCATCTGCTCCGAAAATGCGAGAAATGACTAAGCCAAACGGGACAGATCCTAAGAGATAGGCGCTGACCACTCCTAATAAATATATTTCCATTCCGAGCGACTTGTGAGCACTCCTACCAATATTGCGGACTGATTTTCTTAAAGATTTGCATGAGGTATCGCCAGCCGGAAAATAAGGAAAAAAACAGGGCAATATACAACAGTCCAGTTCCAACCGTGGCCAGGATATGCTCACTTTGGATCCAAACGCCCTGGAGAATAAGGCACAGGATCCCTCCGATTTGCCCGATGACTTTGAATTTCCCAAGAGAGTCAGCCGGAACGACAAAACCTTCTTTTGCTGCGACCATCCTGGCTCCTGTCACAATCATTTCGCGTGCAATCATCACAATTGCCAACCACACCGCGACACGCTGAAACTGCACAAGAAGAATAAGGCCAGAGGCCACCAGAAGTTTATCGGCAACCGGATCCAGCAATTTGCCTAAGTTGGTAATCTGCCCACTTTTTCTGGCCAAATATCCGTCGAGAAAATCGGTAAAAGCCGCACAAGCAAACACCAGACCGGCTGCCAAAGCCCGGTCTGGACTAGATTCGGAAAAAAACCAGACAAAAACAGGAATTAACAGAATCCGCAGCAGGGTAAGAGAATTAGGAAGATTAAAATAGACTTCTCCCATAATTACCGTATTTTGTTCAGCCTTCTCTTTTACTAAATCAGATTGATTCATGAGGATTCAAATATTTGCTTTAAAACCTCAAGTAAGAGGAGAGATTTCTCCCTTTCCGGTTACCTGCCAAATCGCTTGAAGTTGTCCTAATAAACTTCGCAACTCACTCAATCGTATCATATTAGGCCCATCTGATAGTGCCTCCTCAGGTCGAGGGTGGACTTCCATAAAGAACCCGTCACATCCAGCCGCGGCTGCCGCACGGGCTAATGGCGCCACAAATTCCCGTTGTCCTGAAGAGACCGTCCCTCCCCCACCAGGCAATTGCACGCTATGGGTTGCATCAAATACCACCGGGTATCCCAGACTTCTCATGACGGGTAATGAGCGCATATCGACGACAAGATTTTGATAGCCGAAGCTAGCGCCACGCTCCGTTAAAAAAATTTTGCTACTACCGGCCTCTTGAAGTTTATGGACAACATTCGCCATATCCCAAGGGGATAGAAATTGCCCTTTTTTCACATTGACCACGCGACCGGATTGGGCGGCGGCAACAAGCAAATCGGTCTGTCGACATAAAAACGCCGGAATTTGTAAAACGTCAACAATCTCAGCCACCTGAGAAATGTCATGGACTTCGTGAATATCCGTGAGAATGGGGATATCTAACTCACTGCGAATTTTCTTGAGGATTTTCAATCCTTCCTTAATGCCCAAACCCCGGAATGAAGAAATCGAGGTGCGATTGGCCTTATCATAGGACGCCTTAAAGATATACGGGATGCGAAGATCTTTGGCAATCTCCGCAATCGCAAGAGCGGTCTCACAAACTAATTTTTCGCTTTCGATCACGCAAGGTCCCGCAATTAAAAAATGCGGACAACTCCCGCCGACGGAGAACGGGCCGATATCAACTTGCATTGGCTGAGCCATGATAAATCCAGGTCCTTATGTGCCGAATTTTCTTTGAAGTGCGGCGCCAATGAATGCAGAAAAAAGAGGGTGAGGAGAACACAGCCGGGACTGAAACTCTGGATGGAATTGTGTACCGACAAACCAGGGATGCCCCTGCAATTCGATGATTTCTACCAGCCTTTCGTCAGGGGATGTTCCACTAATTGTCAAACCTTTTGAGGTCAAAGCTTTTAGAAATTCATTATTAAATTCATAGCGATGGCGGTGTCGTTCACGAATCTCCGGTTGCTCGTAGGCCGCAAAACTACGCGTGTTGGGAATCAATCGACAGGGGAACCCTCCCAATCTCATTGTCCCGCCCTTTTCCTGAATAGATCGTTGTTCGGGAAGCAGGTCAATGACCGGAAACGGAGTTTCCGGGTTAAATTCCGAACTATTGGCATGCTGAAGTCCGGCTAGACTTCTGGCGATTTCAATTACCGCACATTGCATACCCAAGCAAATGCCAAAGAAGGGAAGATGCCTCTCCCTGGCATACCGGATCGTATCAATTTTTCCTTCGATCCCTCGAAGACCAAACCCTCCTGGAATTAAAATTCCATCCACATCCGCTAACAGGCGTTCGGGTCCGTCTTTTTCAATGTCACCCGATTCCACCCATTGAATATGAACACCTGTTTCATCACGTAATCCGCCATGAGTCAAGGCTTCCGACACACTTTTATAGGATTCTCGAGATTCTACATATTTGCCAACCAGAGCTATTGTGACTTCATGTCGTGGCCGCTTAATCTTTTGGACTAAAATATCCCAATCCCGAAGGTTGGGTGGGCGCGTTTCAAGATGCAGTAGGCGGACAATAAGTTCATCCAGACCTTCTTTTCTCAGGATGATTGGTACCTCATAGATGGAATCTACATCTTTAGCCGTAATGACAGAACCTTTATCCACATTACAAAACATGGCAATTTTATCTTTCACACCAGGAGGGAGAAATCGATCGGTCCGACACAAAAGGATGTTAGGCTGAATACCGATTTCACGAAGTTTATTGACGGAATGCTGTGTGGGTTTGGTTTTGAGTTCCCCGGCTGTTCCAATATAGGGCACCAAAGTGAGATGAATATACAGGACGTTTTCCCGACCGACCTCATATGGCATTTGCCGAATGGCTTCTAGGAAAGGCAAGCTTTCAATATCACCGACAGTCCCGCCAATTTCCACGATCGCGACGTCCACCTCATGGGCCACATTGAGAATCGTCTGCTTAATGGCGTCTGTAATATGGGGAACGACCTGAACCGTCGCTCCAAGATATTCTCCTCTTCGCTCCCTTTGAATTACTGACTCATAAATCCGTCCTGTCGTACAATTATTTTCACGATGTAACTGGACCGTGGTAAATCGTTCATAGTGCCCCAAATCCAAATCGGTTTCCGCTCCGTCATCGGTGACATAGACTTCCCCGTGCTGATAGGGATTCATCGTACCCGGGTCCACATTTATATAGGGGTCCAGCTTCAGAAAGGTGATAGTCATGCCACGGCTTTCCAATAAATGCCCGATAGCCGCAGAAGACAGTCCTTTCCCTAGTGACGACACAACTCCGCCTGTCACAAAAAGAAATTTACTCATGATATATTCTGGTTTGTTGAATGTTGACCCACATGGCTTCCCTTTCCTCTGTCGACTCCACCATATTGCTCTATCTATTTTCAACCCTCTCTCAGGTCCCCGGCAGTCCCTCTGGCGACTCGCGGAAATTCTTCGATAAAAGACGTTCCGCCGTAATCATATCTTCAGGAGAATCTATACGGATTGATTCGTGTTCCGTTTCCCAAACCATTATCGGAAGGCCATGTTCTAATGCCCGGAGTTGTTCTAATTTTTCTGCCTCTTCAAGATATCCCGATGGCAACCCAGCAAATCGTAATAGATCTGATTTCCTAAAAATATAGACTCCCAAATGCATATAGGCGATATGAGAATTCCCAGAAGGTACCCCATCCCGCCAGCAGGGTATCGGGCTCCGTGAGAAATACAGGGCCTGCCCATTGCTATCGGTCACCACCTTTACGATTGATGGATTGCCTAGATCCTGTATGCGGTGTAGTTGTCTTTTCAACGTTCCCATCCCTGCCGGAGAAGTTAGAAAAGGGAGAATGAGATCACTCAGCAACCCAGGGTTTTGAGGAATTTCATCTGCCTGTAAGTTGACAATCACATCATGTTTCAATTGAGAAGCCACTTTCGCCACCCGGTCCGTTCCTGTTCGACAGAATTCCTTGACGAGACAAACTTCTCCACCAAAACTTTTGACCCCTTGTTCGATCGATTCCTGGTCGGTAACAATCAGGATCTGTCCCACCTGCGGAACCCGTTGAACGGCATCATAGGCATGCTGGATAAGGGGCTTCCCGGCTAAGAGAGCAAGTGGTTTTCCCGGGAATCGAGATGATCCGTAGCGAGCAGGAATACACAGACTGACGAGGGAATCAGTTGTGCCCATGGAGTAAGGCCTCTTGAAGTTGCGTCCGCGTCACTGTGGCAGTACCCACCATACCCACGACAATCCCTGCGGCTTGATTGGCTAACACCGCAGCTTCAGGAAGTGGAGCTTTTGCACTCAACGCTAATGCAAGAGTACTGATGACCGTATCACCTGCTCCGGTGACATCATAGACCTGTCGAGCCACAGCCGGGATGGTCCAGGATTGGCCCGTTTTTTCAAAAATACTCATTCCCTCCTCTCCCCTCGTGACAACGATTGCCTCGCACTGTAACTGCTTTTGGAGAACAAGGCCGATTTGTTCAACCGGAATATCCTGACTTGGGAGGAACCCTGCTGCCTGTTTGGCTTCAAGATGATTGGGGGTAATAACCGTTACCCCTTGATAATACGCCATATGCTCCACTTTTGGATCCACCACAACCGGCACACCGAACTGATCGGCCATCGAAAGAATGGCCTTCATCAAGTTCAATGTGATCATGCCCTTCGCATAATCGGAAATCACAAGACAGGACACGTCAGGAAGACGGGAAGCCACATATTTGATCATTTTTTTTGTCAGTTGAGAGGAAATGTCATGGCGTTGCTCCACATCAAATCGAACAATTTGCTGATTGTGGGCTACCACTCTGGTTTTTTTAATGGTAGGACGGCTTGAATCGACCAATACCCCGGAAGTAAATGGGGATGATCGTCGAATGTCGGCAAGGAATTGTTTCCCAATATAATCCGCACCGACCATGCCACACAATTCAGCCTGTCCACCTAATGTCAGAATATTATGATACACATTCGCCGCCCCACCCATTCTGTAGGATTCGGAATCCACATGAACTATCGGAACAGGCGCTTCCGGAGAGACCCGATGCACCTTGCCCCAGACATAATGGTCCAGAATGAGATCTCCAACAACCAGGATGCGAGCCCGTGAAAAGCGTTGAATATATTGCTTGAATTTTCGAGTGGAAATCGACGGGACAACAGGTAGCGGTTTCATCCCAGAGTCAGCACAAGCCTGAAGGTTGGTTGAGTCCAGTGAGTTGGTGCTCACTATTCAATGATCTTTCCTATTCGTTCCCATCGGATCCATTCCGTCCAAGCTCCCTGCCCATTCCATGACCAATACACGAGAAATGCCCTACCTTTAATTTTATCCATTCGCACAAACCCCCAAAACCGACTGTCCAAACTTTGGTCACGGTTGTCACCCATCACAAAATAGGAATCCGGAGGAACAGTTAGAGGACCAAGGTTATCCCGAGGATTGATACGCCCATCGATGATTCCTGGGTCGACCCTCTGAGTAAATTCATCATCCAACAATGGCTGCCCATTCACAATCACGCGTTTATTCTGAATATGAATGGTATCACCAGGAAGTCCGATTACCCGTTTAATGAAATCTTTGTTTTCGTCCTCAGGGTAGCGAAACACGATGATATCCCCACGCGACGGAGGATCAAAATTCATCACGATCTTTGAGGAAAAACACGTCACTGGCGGGAACGAGACCTGAAACTCACAGTCTTGCGGCAACTGAAACCCATAGGCGAGCTTGGAAACGAGGATATGATCGCCAATCAGCAAAGTCGGAATCATCGACCCTGATGGAATCTTAAAGGCCTGGACCACAAAGACTCGAATGGTCAGGGCCAGAATAATGGCAATGATCAAGGCCTCGGCATATTCTCGAATAATCGACTTTTTGGATACCTCCATATCCGGGGAACTCTCGGTAACCGAAGATTCCTCTTGAAGATTTTTTTCGGAAGATTCGGTCATTTTAGGTTGTTGGGGATCCTGAGTGGTCATTAGCGGTTCAGTTCGGCTCGGTCTTTAAAATAGCCAGGAAGGCCTCTTGAGGAACTTCGACACGCCCTAATTGTTTCATCCGTTTTTTTCCTTCTTTTTGCTTTTCCCACAATTTGCGTTTTCGGGAAATATCCCCACCATAGCACTTGGCCGTCACATTTTTCTTGAGTGCGCCAATGGTTTCCCTGGCAATAATGCGTTTGCCTATGGTCGCCTGAATGACAATTTCAAACATTTGCTTGGGAATGAGTGCTTTCATTTTTTCGGCTAATTGTCGCCCGCGACTTTGCACTTTGTCCTTGTGCGCGATAATGGAGAGCGCATCCACTGTCTCACCATTCAGTAATAAATCCAATTTCACCAATTCGGATTCCCGATAGCCCAGCAATTCATAGTCTAACGATGCATACCCTTGGGTTCGAGATTTCAGCCGATCATAAAAGTCTAACACAATTTCATTTAGGGGGATTTCGTAGATGAGCATGGACCGGGTTGGATCCAGATATTGCAGCCCGAGTTGAATGCCCCGACGCTCCTGGCATAATTGAAGAACATTCCCAATATACCGCTCCGGCGTAATCATCGTGGCTTTTATATAAGGCTCCTCAATTCGTTCGATCTGTGCCGGGTCGGGTAGCTTGGAGGGGTTATCGATCACCAGTGTATCGCCTTTGGTGGTAAACACACGATAGACGACAGTGGGTGCGGTACTGATTAGATCCAGCCCATATTCACGCTCCAAGCGCTCTCGAATAATTTCCATGTGGAGAAGCCCTAAAAATCCACATCGAAATCCAAATCCCAAGGCCAGGGATGTTTCCGGCTCGTAGACAAAGGAGGAATCATTCAGTTGCAATTTCTCCAGAGAATCCCGCAAATCTTCAAACTTGGCATTGTCGGTCGTGTATAATCCGCAAAAGACTACCGGCTTGACATCCCGATACCCAGGCAAGGCCATGCTGGTGGGGCGCTTTGAATCCGTTATGGTGTCGCCAATCTTCGTGTCCGATAGTTCTTTCATCCCGGCACAAATATACCCGACTTCTCCGGGCCCCAGACGATTCACTTTGGTTCGTTTCGGTGAAAAGACGCCCACCTCCAGAACTTCAAATTCCCGTCCGGAAAACATGAGTCTAATCATCATATTGGGGGTGATTTCTCCATCCATGACGCGAAGAAGCACCACGGCTCCCTGATAATTGTCGAACCAGGAATCAAAAATCAGTGCCTTTAAAGGTTGATCAATAGAACCGGCAGGAGGCGGAATAATCTTCACAACCCCTTCAAGCACCTCCATTACTCCCCGTCCATCTTTGGCGCTGACTAGAAATGCCTCCTCACTCGACAACCCCAATACATCGCGAATTTGGACTTTGACGCCTTCGACATCGGCACTTGGTAAATCAATTTTATTGATGACAGGAATAATCACTAAATCATTCGAAATCGCCAAATAGGCATTGGCGATAGTCTGTGCTTCCACGCCTTGCGTGGCATCGATTAACAGAAGTGCACCTTCACAGGCAGCCAAGCTGCGTGATACTTCATAGGCAAAGTCCACATGTCCAGGAGTATCAATGAGGTTAAACTGGTATTCCTGCCCATCCGAGCTCCGAAACCGTGTTTTGACGGCATGCGCTTTGATCGTAATGCCCCGCTCACGCTCCAAATCCATGGCATCCAAATATTGCGCACGCGCTTCACGGGGAGACACGGCACCGGTGACTTCCAAAAACCGGTCGGCAAGTGTGGATTTCCCGTGGTCGATATGAGCAATAATTGAAAAATTGCGGATAAGGGTTTGAGGAAAGACTTTACTCATTCGAAGTGATTGTGATTGTAATGAGACCCTAAAAGGTTGTCAAAAATCGATGAATTCCGCTAGGTTATTTTCTGGAAACGACCATGGCTCCTAAAACGATCCGCACAGCGTTAGAAAAAGACGATTGCAAGTACGTATGGCACCCTTTTACCCAAATGCAGGAATGGGAACGCCAATCTCCTCTCATCATCAAAAGCGGAAAAGGTTCGTATGTCTATGATATCGATGGCAATGCCTATCTCGATGCGACGGCATCCATCTGGGTCAATATTCATGGACATCGACATCCTCATATTGATCAGGCCATTCGCCATCAACTGACCCAGGTGGCTCATACGACGCTATTGGGACTTTCCAACCCACCGGCCATTCAATTGGCAAAGGCGCTTATTCATCTGGCTCCCAAAGGGTTACAAAAGGTCTTTTATTCCGACAACGGCTCCACTGCCGTGGAAGTTGCGGCAAAAATGGCTATTCAGTACTGGCAACAATGTCCGGAGCCCCAACCGCGAAAAAGACGGTTTATTCATCTTGGCCTGTCCTATCATGGGGATACGGTGGGAGGAATGAGCCTCAGTGGAGTCGAACTGTTCCGCCGATCTTTTTCTCCACTCCTCTTTGCAAGCCATGACATTGAGCCTCCTTATTGCTATCGATGCTCCCTTCAATTGCATTTTCCCCAATGTCGTCTAGCCTGTCTTGATCCTCTTGAAAAACTTCTTCACATACACCATCAGGACATTGCGGGCCTCATTCTTGAGCCTATGGTGCAGGCGGTTGCTGGGATCATTCCCTCCCCTCCAGGATACCTGAAACGCGTCAGGGAATTATGCACCCGGTACAAGGTCTTATTCATTGCCGATGAGGTGGCGACCGGGTTTGGACGAACAGGTCGAATGTTTGCATGTGAACATGAAGGAATTTCTCCGGATATTATGGCTATTGCCAAAGGTTTAACGGGAGGCTATCTCCCATTGGCCGCCACATTGACCACAAACGCCATTTATGAAGCGTTTTTGGGGGAAGGTCACGAAAACAAAACATTTTTCCATGGACATAGTTATGCGGGGAATCCCTTGGGATGCGCGGCAGCTCTGGCCAACCTTGCTATCTTTAAGAGTGAGCGAACCCTCGCAAAGCTTCAACGACGAATCCCCAAATTTCGCAAAGCTCTGTATTCACTAACCGAGGACCCTTGGGTTGGGGATATCCGACAATGTGGCTATATGGTTGGGATTGAATTAGTTCAACAGAAAAAAGAAAAAATTCCGTTCCCAGCCTCTGAACGTATTGGCCAGAAAATAGCCATGACCGCAAGAGCCTTAGGGCTGCTGATCCGTCCCATCGGTACCATTATGATTCTCATGCCCCCTCTTTCGGCAAACGTTAAAGAGCTGGATCAAATGGTATCTATTTTAAAACTGGCCATTTCGGTGGTCCGTGCGTCCAGCGCATCTTTTCCGACACCATCACCTTCGAAGGCATTGAAACGTACTTCAGGCTAAATGAGCTCAACCGTCTGGCCAATGCGTAATTGACATCGGTCCACGGCTCGTCCTTGCTTCACAAAAATCTCGATGTGTCCATTACTATTTATGAGTCCTTCCGGGTATCCCAAGGCACCTTCTTCGTAATGCGTTTTTATTCCCTTGATGAGGACCTCTCCAATTTTGAGACCGGAGTATTCTTTCTTGGTCACTGATCGAAAGGTCTCAATGTCAGTCAGAGTCAAATTCGTTATGGCATTGCCAAAATAGTCGATATAGACAATTTTCCCATGGAGGGCATGTCCTTCCATACGAGGGGGATCAAGAGGAAGTCTGACATAATCATGAATGAGACGCCCGTAAGAACCTGGAACCTGCCCCTTCGTCAACCAGGCTGCCGATGTCGCAAATAAATCCCGTCCATCAAATGTCGCTCCAATGGAGTCCAATCGATATTGCTTATTCTCAATCGATCGAACCTGAACCGAGGGTTCCTCCTGAAGTACGTAGGTCAAGACCCCATTATCAGGAGCCAGGAAAAAATGCCTGGAAGTTGAGGCCAAAATCGCTCTTCGAGAGCTTCCTACTCCAGGGTCAACGACCACCACATGCACCGTTCCATCCGGAAAATATTGATAGCATGATTTCAAAAGAAATGCCGCTTGTTCAACTCCATGTGCTGGAATTTGATGCGTGAGATCGACGATGCGTATTTGGGAATTAATTCCGAGCATCACGCCCTTCATACTCGGAACAAAATAGTCGACGTCCCCAAAATCAGTGACCAACGTAACCAGGGAAATTGCAGAAGTCATGATTACAGTTCCTCAAAACAAATGGATTGGATTTGATATTCAATAACTCCGGCGGGTCGATGCACTTCAACAATATCTCCGACCCGATGCCCAATCAGCGCACGCCCAATAGGTGATTGAACCGAAATCGAACCATTCTTGATATCGGCCTCTTCTTGTCCCACCAAGGTATAGCGTTTTTCGTCGTGTGACTCTAAACATAAAATGGAGACTGTCGCCCCAAACACGACCGTGTCACTCTGCCCAGGCGATATTTCCACCACTTGAGCAATACTGAGTTTATGTTCAAGCTCAGACATCCGTGTATCAATAAATTGTTGCTGCTCCTTGGCGGCTTTATATTCGGCATTTTCCTTGAGATCACCATGTTCACGAGCCTCGGTAATAGCTTGAATGTTTTTGGGGCGATCTTCCCGTCGCAGCCTGGCCAGTTCCGCTTGAAGTGCCTCATACCCTTTTTTGGTCATTGGAATCTTCATGAATCCACACTCCCCTCTCTAGATCATGGAAATCGGATGATCAATAATCCATCATCGTGCCATCTACTTTTGGGCTTCCCCGCCTGGCATCGCTGAATGATATTCCTGTAGGCAGCGAACTTCCATGGATGTTTTCTTCATCGCCTCTATTCCTGATATGGCGGCTTGCGCCGCCTGAATGGTTGTAAAATAAGGAATTCCCCCGAACACGGACGCCTTGCGTATCGGAGCGGAATCATCCTGGGAAGAGGCACCTCCCACCGTATTTACGACCAATGACAATTCGTTATTTTTGAGTAGATCTTCGATATGTGGTCGAGCCTCATTGATTTTGTTCACCGTAACCACGGTGATCCCATGTGTCCGTAAAAAGGCAGCCGTCCCTTTCGTGGCATTCAGTGAAAATCCGAGTCGCGACAGTCGCTGTGCAATGGCAAGCGTAGCGGGCTTATCTCCATCTTTCACACTAAGAAGAGCAGTCCCTGCCAAAGGCAATGGCATTCCCGAAGCGGCCTGTGATTTGGCAAAAGCCCAACCGAAGCTTCGATCAATACCCATGACTTCGCCCGTCGAACGCATCTCGGGCCCCAACAATACATCGGCGACACCAAGTTTGGTAAACGGAAAGACGGCTTCTTTAATGGCAATGTGGGGAATACGCGGGCACTGCGTAAAGCCCAAGTCTTTTAAGGTTCGCCCTGCCATGATTTTCATGGCATATTTGGCCAAAGGCACACCGATGGCCTTACTGACAAACGGGACCGTGCGAGAAGCGCGAGGATTGACCTCCAAAATATACACTGCTCCATCCTTGACCGCATATTGGATATTCATCAAACCCACTACGTGTAATTCCTTGGCTAGAAGAATGGTTTGCTGATTAATCGCCTTCAGAATATCGGCATCAAGGGAATGGGCTGGTAATGAACAGGCCGAATCTCCCGAATGAATTCCGGCCATTTCGACATGTTCCATGATGGCAGCCACCACCACGTCTGTCCCATCTGCAACGGCATCCACATCGACTTCTATGGCGTCTTCAAGGTAATCATCAATTAACAAGGGATGCCTTCCCAAATCCATCTCGTGCCTTTGGAGGTATTCATCCAGTGCGTCGGCATCATACACGATTTGCATGGCACGCCCCCCTAACACATATGAAGGGCGGACCATCACTGGATAACCAATGTTGACGGCTATGATATGAGCTTCATGTGAGGACCGTGCGGTACCGTTTTGCGGCTGTAGGAGGTTCAATTCCAGTAACAAATCACTAAATCGCTTTCGATCTTCCGCACGGTCAATGGCATCAGGCTGTGTCCCCAAAATTCTGACCCCTTCTTGCTCTAATGGGACGGCAAGCTTGAGGGGGGTTTGTCCACCGAATTGCACAACGACCCCATCCGGCCGCTCAATCAGGATAATTCGCAAGACCTCTTCTTTGGTCAACGGTTCAAAATACAGGCGATCGGAAATATCATAATCTGTACTGACGGTTTCCGGATTACAATTGACCATTATCGTTTCAAGGCCTTCTTCTTTTAGGGCCATGGCGGCATGCACACAACAATAATCAAATTCAATGCCTTGCCCAATCCGGTTCGGCCCTCCGCCCAATATCATAATTTTTCTTTTTTGAGTAGGATGAGATTCACAGGTGGCACCCGACGTTGAATAGAGGTAAGGGGTATGCGCCTCAAACTCTGCGCCACAGGTATCCACTCTTTTAAACACCGTCCCATAGCCAGATCTCCTGCCCTGTCGCCATTGACGAATCGTATCTTCCTCTCGACCGATGAGTTGACCGAGCCGTTGATCCGAAAACCCAAAACTTTTCGCTTGTTCGAGGAGAGGTACAAGGGAATCAGGGCATGTTTTGCGGGTGTCGTGTGAACGAATATTCCCAACTTCCACTTTGCTTCGGCGAACCCATTCCGCCTCAAATTCTACGAGTTCTTCAATTTCATGTAAAAACCAGGGGTCAACCCGGGACAGATGATACAGTTCCTCCACCGACATCCCGATTCGAAATGCATCAGCCAGAAACCAGAGGCGATCAGCGGTCGGAATTCGAACTTGAGTTTGAAGACGCTCATACAGCGGATGATCCGATCCGGAAGACTCTTTTTTCCCATTAAGCCCATGTAATGACATCAACCCATACCGGTCTGTTTCCAGGGAACGAATAGCCTTTTGCAAGGATTCTTTGAAGGTGGAGCCGAGTGCCATGGCTTCTCCCACGGATTTCATATGGGTTGTCAGCACTCGATCAACACCATCAAATTTCTCAAATGTAAACCGTGGAATTTTGACGACCACATAATCAATGGTCGGCTCAAAACAGGCTTGAGTCACTTGGGTAATATCGTTGGGAATCTCATCAAGGGTATAGCCCACGGCCAACTTCGCAGCGATCTTGGCTATTGGAAACCCGGTGGCCTTGGAAGCTAAAGCGGAACTCCTGGACACGCGAGGATTCATTTCAATAACCATCAAGGCTCCATTATCCGGATTCAAGGAAAATTGAATATTGGATCCGCCGGTATCCACGCCGATTTCTCGAATGATGCGAATGGCCGCGTCTCGCATGTGTTGATACTCTTTATCAGATAAGGTCATGGCAGGGGCCACGGTGATACTATCTCCGGTATGCACACCCATTGGATCGAAATTCTCGATGGGGCAGACAATGACCACATTGTCTTTGGAGTCACGCATCACTTCTAATTCATATTCCTTCCATCCAAGAAGAGATTGTTCGAGCAAGGCCTGCCCGGCAGGGCTGGTCACAAGAGCCCAATCAATATACTTATCAAACTCTTCACGATTATAGGCGATATTGCCCCCAGCTCCTCCCAGAGTGAATGACGGACGAACGATAGCGGGAAATCCAATTGTCTCAAGAAGCTGTAAGGCTTCTTCTCTTGAGCGAAATGATCCGCTTGCCGCCACGTTTAACCCAATACGCGTCATCGCTTGTTTGAATAAGTCCCGATCTTCCGATTTTTGGATCGACTCGTAGGAGGCTCCGATAAGCTGCACTCCGTGCTTTTCCAAAATACCCCGTTTCACTAATTCCACGGTGATATTCAGGGCCGTCTGACCACCCATGGTGGGTAGTAGGGCATCAGGGCGCTCTCGCTCGAGAATCGCCTCCACAACTTCGACTGTAATCGGTTCCACATAGGTCCGGTCCGCGAGATCGGGGTCTGTCATAATCGTGGCCGGATTACTGTTGACGAGGATGACTTCAAAGCCTTCCTCTTTCAGTGCCCTGCACGCTTGCGTTCCTGAATAGTCAAACTCACAGCCTTGCCCAATAACAATCGGTCCGGAGCCGATTAATAAAATTCGATGAATGTCGGTTCTTCGTGGCATGATGGGCTCTCAGGATTTTAAACCCGTTCCTGATCTCGGTTGTATTTGAGGGGATTCAGGTGATTCGAGAGGCGATGTCGCAGGATGATAAAACTTTAATGCTTGGGGAATCCAGGCTTCAATTTGATTGATTCGGGTCACATCCGAAGGATGAGTGGACAGAAACTCTGGAATGGCATTTTGACTGCGAAAACAAAATTTTCCTATCATTTTTCTCGGACACCCACTCATGCGTTCCCAAAACGGCACTGCTTCCCTTGGATCATATCCGGCCTTGGCCATCAATTGCAGCCCGATAAAATCAGCTTCGGTTTCCTGGGCACGGGAATTGGGAAGGGCCACGCCTACCCCATAGGCGCTCATGGCGCCAACAGCCAACCCAGGGTCGACGCCACCGGCTGCGGCTCCAGCCAATGCGCCGAGTTGACCTATTTGTTCCAAAATCCCACGACTGTACCGCTCGGCTCCATGCCGTTGCAACGCATGGGCAACTTCATGTGCCATGACTGTCGCTAATCCGGCTTCGGTTTTTGTGTAATTTAAAATACCGGTAAACACCGCGACTTTCCCACCAGGCAAGGCAAAGGCATTCACTTGATCATCATCCTGAATGACGGCGAACTCCCAGACATATTCCGGTTTTTTGGCTGCCTTGGCAATGCGTTGTCCCACGCGATTCACCATCAATGTCACCTCCGGATCTCTGCTTAATGGTGCCGACTTTAGCACCTCGCGAAACGCTGCAAGCCCCAGAGCAATTTCCTTTTCCTCAGAGATATAAATTAATTGATCTCTAGCCGTCCCCGGAGCCTTTTGACAGGCTGAACCAAGCAACAGGAGCCCACACACCACACCGGCCAACAACCAATGAAATGCCTTTCCAGAGAATGGTGGGGCGCTGGTCATGGAGACAACATCTCTCACATTAGGACATCACAACCTTTACGGCATCCACATGTACAGCATTTGTGGTGTCCCTCCGGTCAATATATTGAAGAGAGAATGCGCATCGACCTGTGGGAATCCGATAGGTCCAATCTGAGGAGGATCGAACTGTGAGTAGATATTCTGA
This sequence comes from Nitrospirales bacterium, assembly GCA_021604105.1. Lineage (GTDB taxonomy): Bacteria > Nitrospirota > Nitrospiria > Nitrospirales > UBA8639 > Nitrospira_E. Next base: position 77,286 of record BQIW01000003.1, read on the forward strand.
TGAGTTCTCCCTCCCCTGGTGTAGGTTACGACTTTGGCCTGTTCCAATTTCGCTTCTTTTTTCGCCAGATCAATGGCCTCATCTAAATACCCAATGCTATCTACAAGACCTTTGGCTTTGGCAATATCGGCGGTAAAAATCCGTCCGTCAGCTAGCATACGAATCTGCTCCATGCTTAATCCGGGTCTTCCCTCTTTCACCACCGAAAGGAACTGTTCAAACAAATGATCAATAGTCCCTTGGAAAATAGCCCGCTCTTCATCATCCATCGGTCGAAATGGAGAACCCATAGATTTTTTAGGACCTGAAACAATCGTCGCCGGGAGGACACCGACTTTTTCCAACAGCCCTTCTGCATTCATGGTGACCATTATGACCCCGATACTTCCTGTGATTGTCGAGGGATGCGCAAGAATATGGTCGGCGGCCATCGCAATGTAATACCCGCCGGAAGTACCCAAATCCATAATAGCCGCAATCACCGGCACATGGCGTTTTTTCTTAAAGACTCTCAATTCATGATATACCAAATCTGATGCCGTGACCGATCCTCCCGGGGTATTTATTCGGAGGACGATGGCTTTGATATGTTCATCCTTCTCGGCTTTTGTTAATTCCTCTTTGATTCGTGCGGGAAGACTGGGTTCCTCTAAGATACTCGATGCTTTGCCCGTCGTCAGCATGCCGGAGATATCAATCAACAACACCTTATCCTTTCCCTCACCGGATATGACGGCTTCCTGAAGTTTTCCTCCTCCGGGAAACAGATCAATATGGATACACCCGCTGACTAAAAAAAGAAAAAGAATCAGAAAACAACGAGTCCTCAACATTATCCACGGCCTTTCATCATTTCCAGAAATTGTCGGAAAACATACGAAGAATCATGCGGGCCCGGGGAGGCTTCCGGATGATACTGAATAGAAAGAATGGGACTCTCTAAGCCCGCCATCCCTTCACAACAGCCATCATTCAGGCTTCGATGCGTAATTTCCATCCGCCCAACGCAAGAGTCAAACTGTTGAGGGTGTATGGTCCGACAGGCATCTTCCTTGTGAGGAAGGCCAACGGCAAAATTATGGTTTTGCGAGGTGATTTCAATCTTTCGTGTTCGAAGATCCATGACCGGATGATTGGCTCCATGATGCCCAAAGGTTAATTTATGGGTGTGCAATCCCAGAGATAATCCCAACACTTGGTGTCCTAAACAAATCCCCAACAGGGGTTTCCAACCTAATAGTTGTTTGACGGTTTCTACCGCATAAGGCACTCCTTCAGGGTCTCCAGGACCATTGGACAATACAATTCCATCAGGATTAAGCCTACGGACTTCTTCCGCGGTCGTCGAAGCCGGCACCACTCGAACCTGACATCCCAGATCCACGAGACTTCGTAAAATATTCTGTTTCACACCAAAATCCATGACCACCAGTTTCAAAGGGGGCTGAAGGGTGTCTTGAGCGGAAACGGATGAATCATCAGGAGTCGAATTCATATCAATCGATCTCTCAGTCCATTCATAGGCGTCCTGACACGTGACCTCTTTAACCAAATCACGTCCAATCAGGGAGGATGCGGCCTTCGCCTTTTCCCGCAGGGCATTGTCATCGAAATTCACATGGGAAATGACTCCCATTTGTGAGCCGTGATCGCGGACATGACAGGTCAGTGCCCGCGTGTCTATTCCTTGAATGGCCACAATTCGATGGTCAATTAAAAATTCTTCGAAGGATTGCCGGCTCCGCCAATTACTCCGGTATTTGGCGGCTTCACGGACTATAAATCCTTCCGCCCAGACCCGATGCGATTCATCATCTTCCGGAGTCACCCCATAATTTCCAATTTGGGTTGAGGTCATCAGCACAATCTGCCCTTTATAAGAAGGGTCGGTCAAAATTTCTTGATACCCGGTCATGGCAGTATTAAAGACCACTTCCCCCACGGTTTCGCCTTCGAATCCGAGCGCAAGGCCCGGAAAGATGGTCCCATCGGCTAACATTAGGACTGCGGGCTTCATGGACTTTCCTTTATCATTTTCCTAGTTCCGTCGTACCATCACGAGTAATTGTCAGCGAAGGGCCATGGAGCGGTGAAAGAGAGCTTTCCGTACCTTAGCAATGAGCAGTGAAGCGGCGAGACCGAAATTCACCAGATGGCATGCTCGCACGATCATATGAAGGCGGAAAAATTTAGCATAGGCGATATCTTTGTCTTCTTTTGAAACCGCCTCAAAGGCCTCTTCCTGTAAACTGATGGCCTGGGGACCAAGGACCACAAGTATAGTGAATGTCATGATTCCCATTCCGGCCAGAAGCCACCATTCCACAGAAGAAACGGCAAACATCTCGGAGGGATTATGGCCAAAAGCCCGGAAGCGAATCCCGGCCACCACACTCAACAAAATCAAAATCCAGACATTCATCAAGCCAAATCCATCAAAGACTCTCCGTAAAAAACGCCCGGCTGCTTCCATCCCGAAAGAATTAAATACCGCCGGAATCACCAACGCAATAATGACGATTAAACCGCCTACCCATAAGATTAAGGCACACAGTTCAAAAAGAAAACCCACGACCCCCCAATTAATCCGTTTCATGCTTATGAATTAACGGGCATCATAGACCATCCTGCCATCAACCAACGTCATTTTCACTTTTCCCTTTACTGTCCAACCCCCAAATGGCGTATTCTGACTTTTTGAGAAAAATGTAGTGGGATCCACCACCCACTCTTCATGAGGATCAAACACCACGATATCGGCATGGGTACCAGGTTGGAGGCTTCCAACAGGCAGATGAAAGAGCTGAGCTGGGGATCTGGTTAATTTATCAAGCGCCTGTTCAAGGGACAAGACCCCCTCATGTACCAGCCGGAGGGTCAAGGGAAGAGCGGTCTCAAATCCCACAATCCCGAACGGGGCCGTATCAAATTCCAATTGTTTTTCTTGGAGGGCATGGGGAGCATGGTCGGTGGCAATGGCATCAATGGTCCCATCAACCAAGCCCTGCTTAAGCGCTTGAACATCTCCATCCCTCCGCAGGGGTGGATTCATTTTGGCATTGGAATTATAACAGCGGACGGCTTCTTCAGTTATGGAGAAGTGATGAGGACAGACTTCTGCACTCACCGGCAACCCCTGCCCTTTTGCATGACGAACAAGTTCCACCGATCGGGCAGTACTTAAATGGGCCAGATGCACATGAACTCCGGTAAGATCCGCCAGAGCCAGGTTTCGCGCCACCATCACTTCCTCTGAGGCATCGGGAATCCCTGGCATCCCGAGTTCAGTCGATACCATACCCTCATTCATACATCCGCCATCGGTTAAATGCAGGTCTTCGCAATGGTCCACAACCGGAATTCCAAAAGCCTTGGCATACTCCAGCGCCCGTCGCATGACCAAACTATTCATCACGGGGCGCCCATCATCCGAAATGGCCACACATCCGGCGTCCACCAATTCACCAATATCCGCAAGTTCTTCTCCTTCGGACTTTTTGGTGATGGCTCCGATCGGGAAGACCCTGGCTTTTCCGGCCTCTTGTCCTTGAGCCAACATAAATTTGGTGATGGCGGCGTTATCATTAACGGGCTGGGTATTCGGCATACAACAAATAGTCGTAAATCCTCCTGCCACGGCTGAGGCCGCGCCCGTGGCGATGGTTTCCTTATATTCAAACCCGGGTTCCCGTAAGTGGCAATGCAGATCGACAAGGCCAGGTGCCACAACCCAGCCATTGGCCTCAAGGATTGTGACTGATGAATCCTGAGAAAGGGGGTTTGTCAATGGAAAACCGACTTCAATAATGCTTCCATCTTGAATAAGCACATCGGCCCGTCCATTCACATGGCCAGGGTCAATCACGATTCCACCTTGAATACAGAGCAGATGGGGAGAAGAAAGAGACTGTCCTGTCTTTTTGGTCATATTGTCCGATCATTCGTTAAGGGTTGCACGTTCACCAAATCCTGATAATAAATACATAAGAGCCATTCGCACAGAGACGCCATTGGTCACTTGATCCAGAATCACCGCTACAGTGCTGTCAGCGACCGATGGCGAAATTTCCACCCCCCGGTTCAGAGGACCGGGATGCATCACAATAACATCCGGTTTGGCGAGCTTGAGTCTTTCCGGGGTTAAACAAAATAATTTGGCATATTCTCGAAGACTGGGTAGTAAGGTTCGCCCCAATCGCTCACGTTGCAATCGCAGCATGATGATCACATCCGTGTTAATTAACGCCTCATCAAGATTGTAAAAGATCTCTACGCCTAAATGTTCGAGACCGAAGGGAATCATGGTTGGTGGAGCCACGACTCTCACCTCTGCCCCGAGTTTAGTCAGAGCCAGAATATTCGAGCGAGCGACGCGGCTATGTGCGATATCGCCAACAATCACGATCACGAGGCCGGAGACGCGCCCCTTTTTTTCCTTTATGGTAAAGACGTCCAAGAGGGCTTGAGTGGGATGTTCATGCCACCCGTCTCCCGCATTGATCACCGATGATCCAACCGAACGTGCAAGATTTTCTGCGGCACCAGGAGATGGATGACGTAGCACAATGATATCGGCCTGCATGGCTTCAATATTTCTGGCGGTATCGACTAAGGTTTCTCCTTTCACCATACTGCTGGAAGAAGGCGAAAAATTAATGACATCGGCACTCAATCGTTTCGCTGCTAATTCAAAAGATGTTCGTGTTCGAGTACTGGGCTCAAAAAATAAATTCACCACCGTTTTTCCTCGGAGAGCCGGGACTTTTTTGATATCCCGCCCCCCGACCTCTTTCAGGGATTCGGCCGTCGTCAGAATCAATTGAATTTGGTCAGCTGATAAGGCCGCAATGGTCAATAAATCTTTGCGTTCTAGACCCATAATGATTTTATGGTGTTAAAATAGAGACCCGATCGTCCTGCCCTAGTTCCTCAAAAAAAACCTGTACGTTTTCTTCCCGGGCAGTCGGAATGCTTTTCCCGACATAATTAGCACGAATGGGAAGCTGCCGATGTCCACGGTCGACCAGAACAGCCAGTTGAATTTCGGCAGGGCGTCCTAAATCCATCAATCCATCTAAGGCAGCACGAATGGTTCGTCCGGTAAACAGGACGTCATCGACCAATACAATTTTTAAATCGGATATATGAAATGGGATTGTCGTTTTTCGTATTTCCGGCTGATCTTTTCGAATGGAGAGATCATCCCGGTACAGTGTGATGTCCAGCTCTCCAAGAGGCACGTCTCGTTTTTCGATCTGCTGAATTCGGACGGCAATTCTTTGGGCGAGGAACACTCCACCCGTGCGGATCCCCACCAAAGCTAGCCCTTCTATGCCTTTATTCCGCTCAAGAATCTCATGACTAATGCGGGTTAAGGTTCTGGCCATTTCCTGACCATCCATTAACAGTCGTTCGTGTGGTCGAGGAGAAGGGTTCATGTCATCGCGCCCCATCAAGACAAAAAAAACCCCTCTCGGAACGACATGAGAAGGGTGCACATGAAATGGCCAATGTAGTGGCCGCCATCGCTTTACTCTCCTTACCCACCTCACCGGATGGGTCTTAAAGGTTTCCTCATACTATTCGCGCAATGTTTGGCTGTCAAGATCGGAAAGGGGAATGTTTATCCACCGTGACCAACCAACCTTTGACATTTTTGCGCTCGAGCCCCTTTGGAATTAATACCGCCCCGGGTTTTGAATAATCCATACCGTCAACTCAGGATTTAACCATCCATTAGGAAGAATTGTTTGGTGAACCCGGAAGGGAGGTAAAGAATCCCCTGCGGCAGAATGGAGAATCTGAAGGCCTTGCCTCTGGAGGTTCCTTTTCAGAACGGGGGGACCGGCCACACAACCGACACCCCCCTCAGAAAGATAGGTCTTTAAAAATTTCAGCCAACAGTCGATCATAGTGGCATTTGAATAATCTGAAAAGGGAATCCAGAGATAAATCCAATCGTACCTGCTCGTCAATGGTTCCAACATAAGCCGCTCACGCTCAAAGGGGATAAACTGAAAATTTGGATACCATGTCAACCGATCCATTTTCGAAAGCCTATTCCAAATAAATTGGGCATGTTTTTGCGCAAATTGTGGCCATGCGTACCAAATGGTATGGATTTGAGATTCCTGGAACTGAAGACATGAACTCAATCCCGCTTCGCAACGCGAAAGCAAGACCCATTTAGCCAGAGATCGTAAGCGATAGAGATCCTGGTGTTCCTCAAAAAAATCATCCCAAAAATCAAATACAAAAGGTTGACTTTCTTTTTCTCCGATCATTTCAGATTTATCAGGATACAATAAAACCGAAGAGAAGGCTTCCTGGGGAGTCTGCATTGGTGGATTCATGGGGAAACCGTCTCGCCAGGTGGTGGTGAGCGGCTTCCAGGAAACCGAATGGTTAGGTTTGGACAGACGCCAGGAAGGTCGAATGGTCAATTTTTTTTGTCCAGAGCCGTCAAATAACCACAGGCCGTCCGCAGTGACGCCCGCTCCTCGATTGTCCGACACTGGCAGGCCTGATTCGGATATGTGGTTGAACGATAGGCCAGAGGGATCATCCCACCACGTGACTTTTTGAATCATCTGGTTTTTGACCGTCACACAAACATGCTGTTCTTCATCCATATACCGAACAGGGAAACCGGAAGCAGGGTGCCAGTCAACTTCATGTGATCGTTCACTATCCAAAAACACTTCCAGAGGGGATTGGCTGGAGGAAACGGAAGGGGTGAAAAAAAGGCTAAAGAGGCGAAACGCCGCCTCGGAGGGATACGGCGGAATACCTTTGTATTGCAGGGCGTGGCCGCCATTAATATTTTGATCGTCGTAGAGACCCCGGATGAATTCAAAGGTCGCACTACCGGTACCCGGCAAAAGGGATAAGAACAATTCTACCACCGGCAAATAATCAATCCGACTCCACTCCATTCGACTCATACATGACATGAACCTGGCATCGTCAAAGGTCCCATTGGGTAACACATAAAAGGCGTCTTTAACCTGATGAATCGTGGCTTGCCCGTTACCATGAAGGACGACATCCTCATCCCGATAGAAAAATCGAACCATGGCCAAGTCGGAATGCAAGGAACGGGCTGCCATCTGACGCAAGTCATCTTGGGTGATCTGTTCCCAGCCTGGGCGCCGAGATAAATCTAAGGAAATCGTATTGACCAACCCTTTCGGTTTAATCCCGACCCATTGGCCCCAATCCAATCGAAGACGGGCAGAGGCAAGGGATATCGCACCCGTTGGCTTTTGCTCCCACACACATTCATGCAGAGGATTTCCCTCCGGATCTGCCAAAAGAATGCGTTGTCCATGCTTGCCATAAAATATGCAATGACCAGTGGGCTGTTCTATGATCCGCCCCCCCGCCGACTCCCATTCCTGTCTATAGATCTGATTGGCAGGGAAACGTAAGGCTTGGGGATGATCCAATGCACATTGAAAATTCATGATGAGGGATGGAAAAGCTCAGAAGGCACATCGCCTTTGAAAACAGAAACCGGAGATGGAATTGGTGTGAGAAAAAATCTTGAATACATCGCACTGAACCGATCGGCCCTACTCCCGGACTTGACCGGAGCCGTATACAACATATTTCGAACAGGTTAAATCTTCTAATCCCATGGGACCACGTGCATGGATACGGGTCGTGCTGATCCCAATTTCCGCCCCCAACCCAAATTCATAGCCATCGTTTAAGCGGGTCGAAGCATTCACCATGACTGTACTGGAATCCACCTCTCGCAAAAATCGCAGAGCCCGATCATAGTCATTAGTCACAATAGAGTCCGTATGACGGGAACCGTATTGGTGAATGTGGTCCATGGCGCTTTCCATATCCTTCACCACTTTAATCGCCACAATTAAGGATAAAAATTCTTTCCCGAAATCGTCTTCTTGGGCAGGCTTGGCCTGAGCAAGGATCTGGCAGGTTTTCGAACATCCCCGCATTTCGACGCCTGCCTCAAGATACTCCTTGGCCAACGGTGGCAGGAACTTTTTGGCCACTTTCTCATGCACCAAAAGGGTTTCCATGCTGTTACAGGTCGAACAACGCTGGGCTTTTGCGTTAAAACTAATTCGTTGAGCCATGGCCAAATCCACATCCGAATCCACATAAATGTGGCAAACCCCTTTGTCGTGTTTGATCACGGGAATGGTGGCATGCTGAGTGACTGTGTCCATCAGGGTATCTCCACCACGAGGAATGATGAGATCAACAAACGGGTGGCTTTTGAGGAGAGCAAGAACGACCTCGCGGTCAGTCTTGTCGATAAAGGTGATTGCTCCTTCAGGAATTCCAGCCTTTCGGGCCGCCTCCCCAAGAATCGTCGCAAGAGCCAAATTGGAATGGTACGCTTCGGACCCTCCTCGCAGCACGCACACATTGCCGGATTTAAGGCAGAGGGCCGCCGCATCAGCGGTCACATTAGGGCGGGATTCATAAATGATCCCAATCACCCCAATCGGCACACGTACTCGACCAACTCTCATTCCATTGGGGCGTTGCCAGAACCCCATTGATTCGCCAACCGGATCCCGTAATTGCGCAATCTCTCGAATGTGTGTCGCCATGTCGGCAATTCTGGCTGGCGTCAAGCGAAGTCTATCAGCCATGGCCGTCAGTGAGGGATTCCCTTCAAATGCTAACAGATCTTCTTCATTGGCCTCGAGGATCGCCTCTTGTCCAGCCTCTATCCCATCAGCCATAGCCATTAACGCCGCATTCTTTTTCATGGCGATCAATCCACTTAATGGGCGTGCAGCCTGTTTGGCTCGCTGAAGCAAGGGGGTCAGGTATTCCTCAGGCGATAACTCTTCCTCTTTTCCTGATCCTGAAACTTCAAGATCATTTTGAGATTCATTGGTTTGCATAGTCTAATGTTTTCCCGTGGTCATGGTGGCCGGTAGCGAATAAACGAAACAACAGTATTGTAATTTCGAAATAGTGCTGAGGATACCTGGCAGTCACAAAAACCGTCAAGGAAGCGAGGATTGGAGTGAGCCTTTAATTCCTTCCTGATGAACAAACTTTGGGCACCACCTGATCGACCATGGATGACATTGAACGTGCAAACCTCTGTTCAAAAAAATAGATTGAAGTTGCTCCCTAAGTACCACCTCTCGCGTCCTTGAGACCGACATCTCGTCTTTTTGCGATTAAGGCGGCCTTGTAGAAGAAAGATGATTTTGAAAGGACCATCCCGGGTTATTTTTAAATATATAGATATCGGGGAATCAAAACAGTGTTCCTTGAAATCTCAAGGTAGCGGTTGTTTTTGATTCGCTCATACGTGCTACCAATCAACTGATAAGGAATTTCACTACTTTTGGAACTAGCTGCCAACGGTGCCATTTAACCTTGAGTCTCCCAGCCGGTAACAACGGACTACTCGCTTTTTCAATTGATGCAGGATCAACATCATAAAGAGCGGAAACCTTCTGAATCCGACCATTTAGATATAGGAATTTCTGAAAAGCCTGCCTGCGGCGAAACCTCAATTGAGCTCGATATGAGTGACGGCTTAAAAACCGCAAAAAACCGGATAATCACCCTATGGCCATCGTCTTTATGGTAGAATAATTGCTGAGCATCGAAAAAGACGGGAGTTTCAGCATGGTGAAAAAAGAAATATCCAGTCACTCGCGTATTGCAATCATATTCGTTTCATTTTATTCGTGGTTTACACTCTTCCCATTGGAACCTGCATCGGTGGAGGCAGCCATGAATTCCGAAGACATCTTGACCGCCAGGGAACAGGTTCCAGGGGACGATCCGACCGGGAAAAGATCTATTGATTTACGAAAGCCGCAAGGTTCGGAGAAACGGTTATTGGGGGAAACATTTACTCAAAACCATTTCCAAAAGAATCAATCCCAGAATAGCTCTCTATTTCACCTGAAATCACCAGGGAAACTGCCAGGCATCGAATTCGGAATCGAAATGTATAGTATTCAGGCTTTTCAATCGGTCGTTCCTTCAGAGAATTTACCAAAAGTCCTGGACCAAAAGCGGGAACAACCTCTTCTTCTCCCTCCCTCAATCAATGCTCCAGATTACAATGGAGGTTTTCTCCGGTTCACCTGGTAACAAACATTGCTTCACTCATCACAAACCTAAGACTCTGCACACTCGCCAACGAGGTCAGGTTGGCCAAGAATATTTCCAGTTCCAGGAATCCTCTGAACAGGAAAAAGTTGACGGAATTGATTGGAAAATGAAGAAGGCTTTATGTTATATAATCAGGTCGAAGTCAATGGTTCTAGGAGCGTGCCGAGGTAGCTCAGTTGGTAGAGCACAGCCCTGAAAAGGCTGGTGTCCGCAGTTCGATTCTGCGCCTCGGCACCACGAAAACAAAAACTTCACATGTCCTTCTGACCCACCAGCATGAAGCTTTTGAATCTTCTGACCTTCAGACCTCTTCGCACTGTTTTTAAATCGTTAGTGATTCTTGTGGTCTTTTTTGGATTGCTAAGCTCTCAATCCCTTTTTGCTACTGAAGGTGATGGTGTAAAATTAGCTCAAGCCTCTTCTCAACCATCCCCTCCCCCAAAAACCAGAACCGTTGTTGCAGACCTCTTAATGATCGATGGCGATTTTTATGTGGTACGTGGCGAACGTGGGGAAATTCGTATCGAAGTCACCCCGGAAACTCAACTTGCGGAGTCATTTACCTTTGGGGATCGGATAAAAGCCGTTCTGTTACCAAACGACAAGGCCATAGCAATAACAAGAGCCCAACCAGGGGAGCCGATTGGGACAACAGGCCAGGTTTCCGTCCCCCCCGCGGCTCCACCCACTCCCTCAACAGGCCCTAAGCCGAAACGGTCAACTCCTCCTCCGAAAGTGGCACCAAGTGCGCGGATTATCGTTGCCGACATTTTAATGGTTGATGGAAATTTTTATATCATCCGAAGTGATTATGGAGAAATTCAAATTGAAGTGACACCCCAAACCCAGTTATCTGAATCCTTCAAGTTTGGGGATCGAATCAAAGCGCGGGTTAACCCACAAGATCAGGCACTATCCATTGTTCGGGCAGGTCCGGATGATTCCATTGGGATTCGCGTGGAGAAAGGCACTTCGACTCCGGCTCAGACACCCACTCCCGGTGAAATGATCCCCGAATCAGAATCCACCATGCCTCCCCAAAATGACACATCAACGACTGCTCCAAAAGGGTCTCCAAAAATTCGTACGGTTGTGGCGGAGATTTTAATGATTGATGGAAACCTGTATGTTGTAAGAGGGGATCGGGGAGAAATTCGTATCGAGGTTACACCTGAAACAACCCTCTCCGAATCCTTTAAGTTTGGGGATAGGATTAAGGCCAAAATTTTGCCAAATGATACCGCACTATCTATCGAACGTGCTCAGCCAGATCAACCGCTTGGGACTACGACACCCTAGAGACTAGATTTACTTTTTCCCAAATAACCCATCGTTTCAGGATATGTTTTCTGTTTTGTCAATCCGCCCACGCGTAAGGACTTCACTCCTGAATATGATGAGCGAAACCATAAGCTGATGAATTGGGAAAAGACCCGAACAGGGTGAAGCAATCAAGGAAGGAGAACACCGGAGGGAAACTCAAGATCCAATGCAGTAAATATGGGAATTAAATATCCACTTGCGAAGTTTCGGCCTCCCGCTTCACAACCTGTTGAAGGATATTTCGATAAGCTCGAATACGCTTCACATATTTAACAGGCTCCCATCCACGGGCATAACGATGAGGCAGATCTTGATAATATTCCTTCTGAGCCAAGAGGGGGAGAATGCTTTTAATGTCCTCCCACTGATCGGAGTTTTTACCTAGGCGCTCAGCAAGTAATCGAGCATCGTTAATATGTCCCATACCGACATTGTAGGCTGCAAGGGCAAGAAACATGCGATCTGGCATACGAATGTGGTCAGGAACCCGCTTTTGCAAATAGGACAGATAGCGAGCCCCACCGGCAATGCTTTTTGAAGGGTCAAGCCGGTTCTTGATTCCCAAATCCGAGGCAGTGGAACGTGTGAGCATCATAATTCCTCGAACCCCTGTGGGACTGACGGCCTTGTTATTCCATTGAGACTCTTGATAGGCCATAGATGCCAGCAACATCCATGAAATACCTGATTTTTTTTCAGCTTGCTGAAATTCTTCTCGATAGGAAGGAAGTCTAGTCTCAATATGTCGCAAAAAGGTCTTCACTTCATACGCAGGCAGGTTTGTCCCTAACTGCGCAGTCCGCTCTTGATGGGAGAGGTAATTTCGTTCATGGTGGGGAAGCTCCCAAATGACCAATAGCATTCCCAATAAGGACAGGACCAGACCGACTTGTTTTCCGACCTGTTTAATGGTTGCCATGGGCATTATTATTCCTTCCGCATCTTCAACAAATTATCATAAACGAATGTTGAGTTGGGTGTATTGATGGAAGAAGATCAACACCGCATCACAGGCTAAGATTATGGTGGCATAAAGAGATGAATTAGGCAAGAAGAGTTTTCACGATGGCTCTTCAATTATAAAACAAAATCTGCCGTTTTCGTTGTTGAATCAATACTTTTAAATTTACAACAATCCCGTTTACATTAGAAATATAATCATGTAACAAATAGGATCATAACTTTACCGATCTTTTCGGCTAATTCAACCCTAATATTAAAAGATTTCTAAACCCAGGCAACTACCGCTACCTTATGATTTGGCAAAGACGCCAGCATCACAAGAAAAATACTTAATTTGCTTCAAGGGAATGATGGTGACTTCTTTGGGAGTATCGACTTCAAGAATTTCCATATCATCGCTAATGGTATGGCGAATAGCGTCCTTGAATTCTAATTCTTTATTATCAACAAAGGTAACCTTGACCCAATACTGCACCGTGGACTCCTTTCAATAAAAACGTCTGTAATGTATGTCTCACACCCCACAGCCGCCCCGGTCCTTATTGCCCAAGTTCAGAAGACCGAGCCGTAGCAGCTTTGACGGCTTCCATTAAGGTCGCCCGCAACTTCCCTGTTTCCAGTCGTTGAAGACCCGCAATCGTTGTGCCACCCGGTGACGTCACCCGGTCTTTCAGTACAGCAGGATGTTCCCCGCTTTCGAGCACCATTCGGGCCGCCCCCAATACTGTCTGTGCCGCAAGCACGCTGGCTACGGTCCGTGGAAGACCGAGCAGGACCCCACCGTCTGTGAGCGCTTCAATAACCATATAGATATACGCAGGACCGCTTCCGCTCAAGCCCGTCACGGCATCCATTAAGGATTCCTCTACCATGACAACTTTGCCAATCGATTCAAAGATCGATTGAGCCAGTCGAAGATGGTCCGGGGAAATCTCCGAACTTCCAGCTAACGCGGTTACCCCTTCCTGGATCACTGCAGGAGTATTGGGCATCGCACGTATAAGGGAAATATGCTTCCCGGCGTGGCGCTGAATGCGTGCTAAGGGATATCCTGCTGCGACGGAAATCATTAGGTGCTTCTGAGAAACCTGCTCCTTGATCTCCGATAGCACGATATCCATAACCTGTGGCTTTACACAGAGAACAATAATATCCGCTGATTTTACTTCCTTGGCGTTATCAGAACCCACATGGACTTGAAATGTCTTTTGGAAATGCTCTAACCGGGTTAAGGAAATATCGGTAACAGAAATATTGTCGGGAAAAGCGAGATGGGACTTCAACATTCCGGTCACCAATGCCTCAGCCATGTTGCCTGCCCCTAAAAATACAAACTTTGGTGACTGTGCCATTCGCCGAGTATAGCCGGAGACTGATAGGGGTTCAACTTCACTTCAGGGAATATTCACAAAATCCCTCCGTCTATTTCCCCACTCTCGGAACTCTCCAGAGCTGTTTTTATAAAAAATGAATTGCGTAATAAACCTTTCCCAATCGGACCGTCGGCAATAGGTAGGGTTATCCGGTCACCTGTCAAGGCTATCTGGCAACAAGTTTTTAAAACGGATTTGAGTTGCCCCTCCCTTAATCTGAAGAGTATATTGGAAAATCCTAAAAATTCGTTTAGAAACGTTTTGTCCGTCTCCATTTTTGCCTACGTTGCCATCCACCATGATTACAAATTAGAAGCAAGGAGGAAGGTTATGAAAGCCTGGCCGGTTTTCCTCATTTTCGTAATGGTGTGGGTCGGAGGGACTTCATCCGAAGCTCGCCAAATCCCCCTCACGCCTGAGCAAAAAACGCAATTGGAAAATGCCCAGACCCTATTGGTGGAGGTCCTCGCCTTAACGGAAACAGGAACGTATGACCCCAGTCTACTGGCCGCCACCGTCAAGGCGCGATTGGAGGACATTGGGTATACAGTGATCACGGACGGCTCTCAACCCCACGACGTGAAAGTGAAAGTTAAATGTGAAGAGCAAAAAACTGTGACTGGCACCTCTCCCTCCGGCGGGGACGTGGACCTGGCTGATGCCCCAGACCGCCTCTGGAAGGGGCCGGCATGTCTGTTGACGTATTTCCTCCAACACACTGATTTACAATGGAAAAAAGAGGTGCGCACGAACTTTGCGGATGCCAGGAAAGCCGCCCAACAGGCGCAGGTTGACGATGCCGGAAAATATGCGATGGACCGTCTCAACCAACGCCTTGGGGAATATGATTTCCCCGTGCTGCTCTCGGCCGAATGGGGGCAAATCGATCGGCTACTCAAACTGTTGGATAATCCCGACACGCCCAAACTGCGGAAAGTAAAAATTCTTTCCGTCCTCAGCGATGTGCATGCTGAAGAAGCTCTCCCACAACTGACCAAACTTCTCGAGTCCACGGATTTGCAGCAAGAAACCATCAATGCGCTTTCAGGCGCTGGAGGGCATTCCATTCCCTTGCTCATCGATTTGTTTCAAACCAGTCGGCAACCCAGCATCCAAGCCGAAGCGGCAAAAGCCTTAGGAGATATCGCAGCTAAGACGGGAGATCCCCGTCCGATTCCTCCATTGGTGAAGTACGTGTCCGCCCTATTACCGCAGTTGAAAACCTCGGAAGATATTGATTTTCCTGTGCTCACTGAAGTGGTCTGGGCCATTGGGAAACAACGATGGGAGGGTTCCCTTAAACCCATGAGAGAACTTCAGCAGAAGATTTGGGTGATTTTTGACAATTCGAAGGAAATGGCCGACCTGCGGGAGGCCACGAGTTGGACCTATAAACAAATCGACTTGGATGGCCATCTCAGTTAATACCTCACAAATTTATTGTACGGTGGGAGATCAGGCATGAGGACATGGGCGGCATGTGGATTTATCTCCATAGTATTGTTCGTGGGGCTTTTCGGTTCAGAGGGTTTTGCCAGACGGACGTATCTCGACCAAGAACAAAAGGCGCAACTCGAGGCCATTCAAACAATTCTGATTCACGTTCTGGCGTTGACTGAGCGAGGCAAAGTCGATGGAACAGTCATTGAAAATGTTGTAAGGCACCGCTTGGAAGAATTGGGCTATACCGTAGTAACGAATCGCAATGCTCCATTCGATGTAAGAGTGAACGTCAAATGCGAAGAAGTAAAAAAATGGTCGGGAACCACTCGCGGCGGGGGTGATGCGGACCATTCCGGCGCTCCATCCCGCCTATGGAAAGGACCGGCCTGCCTCTTTTCCTATCAATTAGATGGACGAGACTTAGGGTGGTACAAAGAAGCGCGAACCAGTTTTGAAGATCCGGGTGAAGCCGCTAAGGTTGCTCACGCCCAACAATCCGGTCTCTATGCAATTCAACAATTAGCCGAACGGATACAAGAATTTGATTTTCCCGTTATGCTCGCTACGGAATGGGGGCATGAGGCCCGCCTGTTCAAGCTACTCAATAACCCCCAGACGCCAAATAAACGCAAACTAAGAATTTTATCCCTGCTGCCTCAAGTGGAATCACACGATACCCTGCCTCTACTGAAAGAACTTATTCAAGATCCTGAGCTGGCAGAAGAGGCCATCGTCGCGCTATCCAGCACGGGGAGCGAAGGCATCCCTCTCTTAACGGATATTTTTCAAACCCAGAAAGACTCAAAGATTCGAGCGGCCGCAGCCAAAGGATTAGGGGAAATTGGCGCCCATACGGGAGACCCTTCAGTCACTCCCCCAATGCTTGATTATGTGGTTGAAAATCTGCCCCATCTCAAATCATCTTCGGACATCGATTTCCCCGTTCTGACAGAGGTCGTGTGGAGTTTAGGCAAACTGCGGAATGAAAAGTCTATCGATCCGATTAATGAGCTACAAAGCAAAATCTGGGTGATTTTTGACAATTCGAAGGAAATGGCCGAACTGCGGGAGGCCACAAGCTGGACCTATAAACAAATTGATATGGATTGGCAGGTTCAGTAGAGAGGGCTACTTTGAATCTCAGCAGGCAATGTCCCGTCAACAAAAACCGTCCTGACGCCTATTACCTGACGTCATGAGATTGGTCCCCACCCAGCTTACCTGCATTGGTTTTTTCTTTATGGTCCTTATGGTTGCTTGTGCGGAGAAAGGCTACACGCAAATGGCGGGAGAGCTCGGGGAAATGGACCGTCTGGAGCAACAAGCCGAAAATGCGATTGCGAATGGAGACCCGGAAGGCGCCGCACTCTCCATTGGGAAAGCCGCACTCATGGCAAAAATTCTCGCCCAAAAGGAAGAACTCCAACCGACTCGCTCTCTGTACCAGGCAGCAGAAACCCTCTTTAGAGGTCAAGAGCAGGGCTACCGTGCCTTCGCACTTTTTGAACGGGCGGGAGGACAGCCTCCGGCCTCCAGGGGTGTATGCCAATATCTCTCACATGCTGATGAAAAAGTGAAACAATCTCAGAAGGATCTCAGGGCCTTGCCTGATTTCACCAATGAATCGTTGAGGGACCGCCAGTATCGCCACATCGGAAAGACCGAAGAATGGGAACAACTTCTCCGAGGTCTGGAGCAAGACTTGTTGTGTTAACCTTTCCCAATCGGTCTGACTTGCCAAATCCATCTCTCGGTGACACAAAGAACAAAGAGACATCCGCCAAGGGACCAAGAAGACCGTGTGCTAGCGTGAACAGGCGTTGGGGACTCGCTGACTTTGTGTCGAATCCGGTTCGACGCTGAACACGGTCCGGGTGAGCAGACGGGCGATTTCCTTAGAGATGACTTCCTGCATGATTTTGCCGGCACGAATCCGTGCTTCCTTTTCGGTCACATGCCCTTCCCTCCCCGTCTCCGAAATCACTCCGATAAGTCGATGAGAAGGATTTTCATAGATATCGATATCGCCACACCATCGCACATATTTGAACAAAGGATCCGGTAAATCCACCGTCCAAAATCGTCCTTGCCCAACAATAGCCAGGTCCGCCATCTCCGAAGACGTTGCGTCGGCGGGACGACGGCCTAATAACCCTTCTTGCTTGAGCCCTTCCAGGATCGCCCGTTCCATGTCATCCCGATTTTCTCCTTCAATATCCACCGAGATCACCAAATTTTTGGCGACAAAATCCATAAATTCACGTTGGATCTGTGGGATACGATAGGATGGTGGCAGACTGTCTCCACTGTTGCGGATCACCCGGAGATCATTATTAAGGGCATCCCGATCAGCTAATAAAGTCATAGCTTCTTTGTAGCCTCGGATACGTTGAATTTTCTGAGGATGCGTTCGGCCTTGATGGATCATATTCTCGATCTTCGTATCCCATTCCTTTAAACGTTCCAGAATGCCCTTCTCAGCTTGTTGCCGGTCAAGGCCGGCCAATGCCCAAAAATGTCTGGTAGATGGTTGATACCAGAAGTCCAATATCTTCACATTTTCCAAAACTTTGCTGGTCGTCACCTGTGTCCGTTGATCGAGTTGTAAATTCCGCCGGGTTTGACTCCCAGCCTCGGACTCTTGAATGGAATACGTTTCATGATCCATCGATTGGGTGTTCACCTGTGCGGAAAACACTCTGGCAACTGCGCCATAAGCCCGTTTTTCGGCTTGTTCCCGCGATTCGGCTTCTCCAATGCCGGTGAGATATCGTTCAACAGGATAGGATTGGTGTGGTGCCATGATCCATTCAGGCGGGGTCTCCCTGACAAACCAGGCACAGCCCCAGGCCAGAAAGCCGATCCCAACCCAAACCAGAATTCTCAGCATATTCATGGCTTATTGCAAACTCTGATGAATGACGAGCGTTGTTTCGCCTTTTATAAGTTGAAGATGCCGCTGTTGAGACTCTCCAATCTTCCGTCCTTGATGATCCATGGACTGAATAGCCACGGAATAGTCACCCGGTTCAACCCAAAGCCGTGTCAACTGAAACTCACCTGGAAGAGTTCGCCACGACCGGATATCGGCTTCTTCTGTGGCCAGAGCCAATATTCGGGCAATCGCGCCCACCAACAGACCGACCCAACCCTGATTGTTTCGCCCCGCAGCAGCTCTGGCACCCATGGCAATGCCTTCAGCCGCCGCCATTTTCATGGCGGATCGAGCTACCGCCCGGAGAACGAGTCCATCATACTCATCGGCCAGGTTTTTTTCGGCTACGGCGCCAATATCATACACCCGCTCCGATTGGGTTTTAAAACCGGCCGTCTGGTTTGTGACCTCGATCACATCATAGGCTAGCGTGGTTTTTTTGATCGTAAGCCGGGGCAGGGCAATTCGGGCAATTTGTCCGTGAAGGCCATACAGCAGAGACTCCCCTCCTCTCGTATCCCGGTTACTACGGCCATACCAGGGCTTGGTCAGAGCTACCAGATACAAAGCGTCTAAACTCACCGGAACATCAATAAATACATCTTCTTTCTTCGGTCCTTCGCCGTAGTAACTGATTACAATGAGTTGGGCCTGGGTGGACAGGCCATCAGACCCGGAAGCAACACCGATTTCGGGATATTTTTCACGATACTGTTGGACTTCATCAGACAACCCCAATCGTTCTGCCGTTCGAATCAGGTCAGCTTTCAGGATATCGGGAAACACGACACGGGACCACTCCTGACTGTCCTCATAGACCTGTTCTGCCTTTCGATATCCGACATAGGCATTATTGAGGTCACCGGTAATGTCATAGAGCAGCCCCACCAAATACCGAGCAAACGGATCTTCCTGGTAGGTCTCTTTTTCTTCCTGTTTGTCATGAAGCACATTGAGACGGTGATCAATCCTCCGTCCCTCCACTAACGCCTCATTCCACTGTTGGAGGGCTGCATAATTCAGGGCCTTTACCACGTTAATCATGACATGTTCATAAGGATCCCCTATAAAGGGCCGTTGAGCCTCATTCACGAGCAGGGCTGAGGCCTCGTCTCGGAGGTGTTTCGTATACAGATCTTCAACAAGAGTATATGCCTCCTCCAGAACCTTATTGCTTTCAACATACTGTTGAGCCAAATGGAGCACCATGCCCTGATCTAGTAAATAGAGCAAGCGATTGTTGTCTCCATAGTCCTCCTTTGCCGATTGAATGATTGTCACAGCCTGGGCTGAATTCCCTGCCAACAGACTGCGCTCTACCTTCGCATAGTGAGACATCGACCCACTACAGCCGACAAACCAGATCGCTCCTAAGACAAGCAGCAGGATTCTCGGTTGAACGCTCATGGAGAAAAGGGCACGCTGGCCAAGGTGGGCTAGTGAAAAACAGGCCCCTGCCAATTGAATCCAAGGGGAGAGAGAAGGACCGACCACCCAATCGCGCGTCACGGAAGGGAACTGGATGACACGGCGTTAAAAAAGGAGACGTTTACGCTCGACGACCTTTTTGATTTTTTTCTGTCCGTACCAGGATTTCACATTCGTCTCTACATTGATGAGATCTAAATCAACTTGATAATAAATCCCTTTGACTCCATCAGATTCATCCACGATCGTACTAATCGTGCCCTTCATCATAAAATCCGCCCCCAGTTCCTGTCCCGGGCGTTTCTGCGTATCTTCCCTGGCATGAACGGCTTGCTCTTGTCGTTCCTGCCGAATTTCATCACGATCCCGTCGACTTGCCACAAACACCACTTTTTGAGAATTGGTCATTTCCCGCTCCAAGTCCGACACAAAGGTGCCCACATCGATATGTTCATGGCTTTTATTGAGGATGGTCCCGACAATCACTGTCGGAACCCGATTGTGTTGATTGGAAAAGTTTTCCAACCACGGGCGGCTCACCATTTCCTTCATCATGGCTTCGGCCACTAACTTTGAGTCCGTATCATTCCACCGACCACTAAAATCAGTGACAACGCCGGGGTCTACTCTGGTCACATTTTTTGCTTTTCCACATCCGCCCAAGAGGAGAAGGCAGAAGCAGGGGACAACAACGGCACAGGATTTGATCAGTCGAGTGATGGGGAGCAAGATGATTCCTTTGTGATGATGAACTAAGAAGACAAAAAGACGCCAATTAACCTGAGTCAAAGCCCTCCCGGGCGTTTAGCTTCTTCCTGCTCAAGTTTTTTAAAGGCTTTTTCAGCATTCTTGCGGACAAAATCCCGAACCTCTTCGTCCAGTTCCTGCGCTTGCTGTAGCGCTTCCTTCATTTCCGCAAAAGACAGCTTGGTTAACACATAATAGGTGGAGGTGTCGTCATCCTTGTAACGGTCAATGGGCCGAACTCCATTTAGGGTCACAGCCGAAAAGGTTTTGACAGCTCGTTCCACGTTTTGCTCCTCCGTTGACTTGGTAAAATTCCCTGCAGAGGTTGAAGCGGCATAATCTTGCATAAGATAGGCCGTATAGGTGCGAAATGTTTTTGCCAACTCGGCGCGAGCCCGATTTTCAGCAGTTTCCCAAGCAAGCGGTTCATTTTTCACTCCGACAACCGCTCCAACACCATAAATGGACTTAGAGTCATCGGCATTCATCACACCCGATCCTTCCTCGACCCACTTAGGAGGACCTCCACATGCCACAAGCATGAAAGTAAGAAGAGCACACCCTCCGATGCGAAGAACAACCCGACGCATATCATGGCCTTGTTCAATCATTGGGGTAACCTAACCTTTTTTAGAAATTTTTATCAGAGTTTCCTGTCAGACGGGCTAAGAAAATGCTAGCATTGGACCTACAACCTGTCAAGAAAATTGGGCTTTTTACCGTCTTTCACTGCCTCTTATCGAATGCCATTTATCATGATTCGAGACATGCAGGAAACCAAGGAGGATGTATTGTGGCTGATGTAACAATTGAAGATGGCATTATCCGGGTAAAAGACCTGGACATTCAGGATGTAAAAGCCGCCAAGGTCCTGGCTGAATACCCGGAAGCCAGGTGGGCGGAAATCACCAGACGAGCGGTAAAGATTGGCCTGGGGTATTTAAAAGGAGGAGCAGAGCCGTGACCATGGCCTCCATCCTTCTCATAGCCTAAGGGCTTTTCAAATAATGATGAATACAGAATGGAATCATTGAGTCCCGTGTTGTTACAGAACCAGAGTTATAGAGTCGAGGGGATAGAATGAATTCCGGCCTGCCGGGCATGCCCGATAAACCTGTTTAACTGATCATCTCCAAGCGAAATGGGTATCTCTACCAGCACGGAATATTCGTCTTGAATCGATTCCTGAAAGTGAGCCTGGTGATGAGCCGGGACTCCTAAAATCGTCCCAAAAGCCTGGACATATTCCCCGTGCCCTTGGGCGATTTCTTGAAGGAGGATGTCATGGTTGGTCGCCACAAAGACTCTGGCGTGTGCCCCACGTTTGACAAGACCATCTGCCGTCCACCAGGATTTCCCGGAGGTGGAGGAGAGAAATTCGGATGTGGCATCCGTCGTGGTGTCGAGTGTCGCTTTGATTGTACAACCGGAAGACATGACCAACAGGAAGACCCCGAATGCCGCGAGACCTTGAAACGTTTTGAAGATTTGAATCATGGGAGTTCTCCTTGACTGAGATCATCAACATGACATAGACGTCATGAGGATTTACAATGAGATTTTTGTCGGATCGAGTACATTAAAACATTGACATGTTTCATCATAAAATACAACTCCAGTCTGGGTGGTCCCGGATCACTCTCTATTTAACTGGATTACACAGACGCTATGCTTACGCCTGATGATCATCTTGAGTTAATTCGCCGTGGAATTTCCACGTTCCAGGTGGAAGCACAACTTCAGCGATTGCGGCATGGGGTCCCTCCGATCACGATCATTCGTCCATGCCGATTGAACGATGGGATTATCCAACTCCGTCCAGAAAACTTCTCCCGGTATCAACAACAATTTGAAGTGGCCCGTCAGGCGGATCGGGTCAGTAAATTTATCCCTGCATCCGGAGCCGCCACTCGCATGTTCAATGACCTCCTCAAATTTTTGTCCCAGGAGGCCGCACCGGAATCCCCTTCAAAGCCGGCACCAACTCTGCCCCACGCTGTGGAACAGGCCTGGACACGCTTACAGGATTTCCCGTTTATTCTGGAATTAGAAACGTACCTCCACGGGCAGGGATACCCTCTCCCAACGGATCACCATACATACGATCTCAATACAATTCTGCAAGCGGTTCTGAAGACGCCCGGCCTTGGCTATGCCGAATTACCCAAGGCCCTGCTCTCGTTCCATCGGTACCCAGAAGGACCCCGCACTGCACTAAAGGAACATATTCATGAAGCTCTCAGATATCACCCTAATCACAGACGTTCAATAAAAATTCATTTGACCGTTTCGCCTCAATTTGAACAGGCCATAAAAACCCATTTGCATAGCATCCAACAGCCTTTGGAAAGACAGGGATGGACCCTTGATTGCACGGTCTCTTTCCAAAAACCGTCGACCGACACCGTCGCACTGGACTCTGGAAACCAGCCATTTCGAGCTGAGGATGGCACTCTGGTGTTTCGACCAGGAGGACACGGCGCGCTATTGGAAAATTTAAATGACTATCAGGGAGACATAGTTTTCATTTCCAATATTGACAACGTCGTTCCCGATCATTTGAAAGATCCGATCGTTTCATGGAGAAAGGCATTGGGGGGGTACCTGGTTGAGCTTCAACAACATGTGTTTCATCATATTGCACAACTGCGCTCAATCCCCGCAGATGCGAAAAGTGTCCTCCAGGCCGAAGCTTGTATCCTGCAAGAACTTCGTCTTCCGCTTCCCCAATCGTACCGAGAATTGGCGCTTCCCGATCAGGCCACCTTATTAAAGCAGTATTTAGATCGGCCCATCCGGGTCTGTGGTGTGGTCCCCAATACCGGCGATCCGGGCGGGGGGCCATTTTGGGTGGCGCACCCAGAGGACGCCCCGTCCAGGCAAATTGTCGAGCAATCACAAGTCAATCCCGATTCTGAAGCCCAACAAAAGCTCTTTGCTTCTGGAACTCATTTCAATCCGGTGGATCTGGTCTGCGGAGTCCGTGATTTTCAAGGCAATCCCTTTAACCTCCTGGATTTTGTAGATCCCGGAACCGGGTTCATCGGTATGAAGTCTTACCAGGGTCGTCCCCTCAAAGCCTTGGAATGGCCAGGCTTATGGAATGGAGGCATGGCGCATTGGATCACCATTTTCGTGGAAATTCCCCGCGCTAACTTCAATCCTGTCAAAACCTTCCTTGATTGGCTACACCCCGCCCATCAACCTCAGACAAAACAGCAGTAACTTTTCCCGATCGGGTAAACAGCCTTTTTTGTTTTTCTTCGTTCCTTTCCAATACTGAACAGCACATCCGCGGTATCCACCTCCGGTTAAGATGAAGGAGACTCAGACCGAAACCTAGTGGAGGTCATTGCGGCTATACCAGGCTCACTCATTTTACACATGGGATATTTTTCATGAATGAACAAGAATTTTTCTCCCTTTGGCAAAATTTTGGCTTCCCCTGTAAATCCCATCCGTGGCACGGTGTCGAAATAGGGAAAGAGGCACCACTCACCGTCACAGTCTATGTCGAAATTGTGCCCACCGACACCGTTAAATATGAATTGGATAAAAAATCAGGCCATTTGCGTGTGGATCGTCCTCAGCGCTATTCCAATGTGTGCCCAACCCTGTATGGATTAATCCCTCAAACGTACTGCGGGCATTCTGTTGCAGCACTCAGCGCCGAATGTACCAATCGGCCTGGCCTCGTCGGTGACCTGGATCCATTAGACATTTGCGTTTTGACCGAAAAAAGTATTATCCATGGAGACGTTTTGCTGCAAGCCATTCCGATTGGTGGCTTGCGTATGATCGATGGGGATGAAGCCGATGATAAAATTGTGGCGGTCCTCAAGGGCGATGCCCTCCATGAAAAGTGGACAGACATTAAAGCCTGTCCTGTTCACTTTGTGGAACGGCTCATGCATTATTTCCTGACATACAAAGATGCTCCCGGCTCGCAAAAAAAGAATTGCGAAATTACGCATGTGTATGGCCGCGAAGAAGCCCATGAGGTCATTCGCCGAAGTCAACGGGATTACGCCGCAAAATATGGACACCTACAAGCAGAACTCGCCAAACCCCGCCATGCACTTAATTAGGATCACCAATCCTCCCCCCCCATTTAAATTTCCCGATCACATATTTCAAAAAATGGCAAACAGCTTACGGTCAGCGACGTTTCCCATATATCCAACTCCAAACCCTATTCAATGTTCACCGCTTCTTTACGATCTTTAAGTCTTGCCCTCTTGAAGCAACGAGCCAGGGACAGCATAATGGGCTTATCAGCCTTCCCGCTGAGAAAACATGTTCTTATTGGTGCCCCAAATGCGTAACGAAGGAGGAATAAACCTGATGAGTGAAAATATTGAAACCCTGCAACGATCAACCCGGGTCATTCCTCCCCCCCCCGACGTCACCGCCACCGCCTATATTCAAGATTATGAAAGCGCCTACAAGCAGTCCATTGCGAACCCTGAAAAGTTCTGGGACGGCATTGCCAAGGAACTCCACTGGTTTTCTCCCTGGAAGAAGGTCCTGGACTGGAACTATCCCTGGGCCAAATGGTTCGTAGGAGGAACCTGTAACATTGCCTATAACTGTCTTGATCGCCATGTCCAAACCTGGCGAAAAAACAAAGTGGCCATCATCTGGGTCGGAGAAGAAGGTCAGGAACGAATCCTGACTTATGGTGAGTTATACCGGCAGGTCAACAAGTGCGCTAATGCCCTCAAAAGCCTCGGTCTCAACAAGGGCGACCGGGTGACCATCTATCTTCCGAAAATCCCCGAGCAAATTGTGGCCATGCTGGCCTGTGCCCGTATCGGAGTGATCCATACAGTGGTCTATTCGGGTTTTAGCGCCACAGCGTTAGCGGCACGTATTGAGGCATGCGAAGCGCGAGTGGTCATCACCGCGGATGTGGGGTATGACCGCAGTCGGAAAATCCCCCTCAAGCCGGTCGTCGATGAAGCCGTTGCTAAATGTCCGAGCGTGGAAAAAGTTATCGTAGTTCAGCGGGAACAATCATCCGTCACACTTCAAGCCCCGAAGGAACTGGACTGGGAAGCCTGGCTCAAGGACCAATCTCCAACGTGTGAAGCCGAACAGCTGGATTCCGAAACTCCGCTCTACATCCTCTATACCTCAGGAACCACGGGGAAACCCAAAGGCGTCGTTCACGTTCATGGTGGCTACATGGTGGGTACCTACATCACCACTAAATATGTTTTCGACCTTAAAGACGAAGATGTCTATTTTTGCGTGGCAGATCCGGGTTGGGTCACCGGCCATAGTTATATCGTCTATGGGCCGCTCTTGAACGGCGCCACGATATTAACGGCAGAAGGCAAACCCGACTATCCTAATCCGGGGCGCTGGTGGAATCTCATTGAACGCTACGGGGTCTCAATTTTTTATACCACTCCGACAGCCATTCGGCTACTCATGAAATTTGGAGAGGACTGGCCGAAAAAATACGATCTTTCCTCTCTCAAGAATTTAGGGTCGGTGGGCGAACCGATCAATCCGGAAGCCTGGGAATGGTTTCATCGGGTAACCGGTGGCACCAAACCCATCATGGATACCTGGTGGCAGACGGAAACCGGAATGATCATGGTCACACCCCTCCCCTGCGTGCCACTCAAACCGGGCTCGGCCACGCGTGGGTTTTTAGGCATCGAAGCGGACGTTATGGACCGCGAAGGCAACACGGTGGAGCATGGGGGTGGTTTTGCTGTCATTAAAAAACCCTGGCCATCGATGATGCGAACCATTTATAACGAGCCGGATCGCTATCTCCTGTATTGGAATACCATCCCCGGTGTGTATACCGCCGGCGATGTGTGCCATAAGGATGAAGACGGCTACTTGTGGTTTATGGGGCGGGCGGATGATGTCGTGAAAGTCGCCGGGAACCGGATCGGCACCGCTGAAGTCGAAAGCGCTTTAGTCAGCCATGAGGCGGTGGTGGAAGCGGCCGTTATCGGCAAACCACATCAGACCGCCGGAGAACAAATCAAAGCCTTTGTCATCCTCAAGCAAGGGCAGCAGGAAACGCCCGATCTTATCAAACGTTTGCAGGATCATGTCTTAGGGGAATTAGGCAAGATCGCCGTCCCTCGGGAAATTGAAATTGTTCCGTCGCTTCCCAAGACCCGTTCCGGCAAAATTATGCGCCGCGTCTTAAAGGCCAAGGAACTCGGCCAGGACCCGGGAGACATTTCAACTCTTGAGGAATAGGAAAGGATGTATTGAAACAAGAGAGTCGGTTTGGTGGGATACAATCAGGAATGCTATTGACCTAAACGCTCTTTGAGATGACGGAGATCAAGATTATCTTTTTCCCGCCCGGTGGCTTCCTTATTTTGGATAAGGTGGCCCTTGGATAAAAATGAAATCATGAGGCCTTCCAACTCGACCCGTTCCTTGTCTGTATAGGCTTCAACGAAGTCAACTCCGTCAATACTGGGAGTGTTGAATAATAAGGATGCTCAAGGGCAAATTTGCCCAGGATGAGATTACTCATTAAAGGCTCCGGGTCGGTTCAAAAAAGTCCGTCCAGCAAGGCCGCAGCCGTTTTTTCGCGCGGAGCGTACGCGTAGTACGTGAGCACGGGAAAATGACGAGAACGCCGCTGGCGGCTTTTTTCAACAGACCCACACTGGTGAGAAAGTTTATTCAGCTAGGGGCGACTCCAATCTGAAAAACAATACCAGGTTCCATAAAGGTTTGAGGGGTTAAAGGGGAAATAGGTGCACCGAATGCTATCAAAGAAACGTAAATTCGCTTTGAATTCTCATTCGAACATTCAACCCAGAAATCGACGTCTCCCGTCGCTCGGGGATATCCATGACCCCCCAAAGTATACGCTCCAACCACCGGCTATTTTTGGCCAGAATTAAAGTACGCATATAGTACTAGCTCACATGCATTCGGCTAAGACTCAATCTACGACCGTTGATCAATTTAAATGTTTCTTTCAACGGGAGACTCGATGGCCATTGTTCAGCTCCTAATGCTTAATGAACTCAATCTTTGCGTACAGGTATGCCAAGCCCCTCTTTTTTCTCTGTGTCCTGAAGAAGGAGAGGCAGGATACTCCCAATCAGAGGCCCCTCATTATGACTCTTCTGGACGCTGAAAAAAGATTGCTTTTTTCCTGCTAACCTAGTGCAAGCAACGTGTATAATAAAGTAGGAGTTGGCCCCGGGTAGTGAAGAGCATTCGCTTGGGTAGGAAAGGAAAAGGTAATCGAGAAGGAGTTAAAGAAAATGTGGGTGCTGAAAAATGAGATTTACAGCAAGAAAATAAAAAAGAGACGATGCGAGGGGTATGAGTTCCTGAAGAGAGGCAGACTTGCCATCATAATAGGTTTTCTGGTTGTAATCGCACCTTTTGCCCTGGATAACCTGTCGGCTGCTCCATCATCTCTCAGAATTATCCTCGGCACATTTTCCCCGTATTATTCGCCGAAATTCGCCCACATTAGAACAGGCACTCTTATTTCCTGGGAGAATCCGACTGCAGATCTGCATACCATCACCCACGATGGGTGTAAGACCGGAGAGGAGTGCGCCTTTGATTCAGGCCCTCTTGGCCCCAACCGTACATTCACGCTTCATCATTTAGCGCCCGGCCAGTATCCCTACCATTGTTCATTTCATCCCATTATGCAAGGCACCCTTATGGTGACTGAGTCTGATACTTCCCGCGAGACATAAAATGCTGAGATGTGGACCATCAATAAATCCCAATGAATATCCGATAAGTAAAAAATATGTGTCAGAGAGCAACAAGATCAATATAACCTCATATGAACAGCCCGATGAGCTACACATACACAGGGAAGCAAAAGTCCCAACACCCAAAAACTACATCCTATGATTGCATTTATTGTCCATTAAAAAAATCTGTCTTCTGGCTGCTGCTGTTGTTATTTTTTCTGTTCAGTCCTTTCATCTTTTCTTCCGAAATTTCCAAAACTCCTCATCCCATTCAAATTGAAAGTCGCCCTCATGTTTTGAGTCAAGCTATACCCCAGGAGGCCATTAAAAGCAAACCACTTTCCTCAAAGAGTCGGCTTCAACACCCAACTTCTCATAAATAAACAAATCATTTTGGGAAATACTGTGGGCAGGTACACACACCGAAACCGTTGCGGCCATTTCACCTGGAACCATTCTGGACGGATAGGCTTTGTTTATTGAGGACCTCTCCCCCCAGGGTTCCAGGTCATCTCAAACGGAAAACGACGTGCTGAGTTGAGGCAATCCCTTTTTTTACCGTATTGTCATTTTCATGCTCACCGGCTGGTCGCCGTAAGGGACCGCTGCCGGAATCAGGACGACCACCTTCGGTATTATTGGTGGGGAACATAGCATATTTGGTCATGCCCGTTTCGCTTCGGAGAGGTCATCTGTGGGTAAAAAATTATGCCCTTGATCGGCATGACGTAAGGCATCCAATCGAAGGTCGTACCGTTGTTCAGGTCCAATGCGATCCAAAACCCCCAATCCTTCCAGAACGTTAAGGACTCCCGGTGTAATGCCAACAAAGTATAGATTCTGGCGATGTGCCTGAACCATGCGAAGCATA